>JALHRP010000038.1:0-32219 GCA_022841365.1 Chitinophagaceae bacterium
CAGCAGTTTACAGAATACCATACAACCGTTGCCGGAACCGATACTGTTTTTCTGCAAAGCAAACGCACTGCCCGTTGGTGGATGCAGTTACCCAATCAAAAATTTATTGCCTGCAGTGCAGCCGATTATCAACTGGCGATCCACAGTGAAATACCGGAACGTTGGTTGAGAGCGCAGGAGAGAGATTAATTACCCGAAAACTTTAATAAAAAAACCAACGACTCTAAAAACGCAACGTCGCTTTCAGGAGACATTCATTGATAATCATCTTTTGTCAAGCCAGCATTTAAAATGTCTTCTGATGATGCAAGGATAAAATTTTCTGTTTTTATCTCCTTACAACTTGGACAAATATCAGAAAAGCCAAGAGCTAAATTTTTAATTTTTAAAAAAGTGTCTCCTGTTTCTTCACAATGTGCAGTCAAATAATTACAGTGTGGACAAACAACAAGTGAAGGATAACCCTGTTCGCAACAAGGACAAATCTGTTTTAGATACCATATTGGTTTTTTGATTTCCATTTTTAATGAGTCGTTCTTATTCTAATTATTTTTATCATTTATGCGGTTGGTCAATATAACACAACTTCAGTGTGCTTCTTTTTATATATACCAGCAACGGCAAAAAGCTACAAAATTTCTTTGAACCGAAAAGCTGCTGTAGCATTACCGCTAACGCAGTGCTTTGCTTTGTTTTTTGTCTATGTTGATATAGCAGGGAAGTGAATGTTTTATGCGGTTGGTTATAACTTGTCCCGCCTCATGAGGGAAGACACAACCGGTATGCTTCTTTCTATAGTATACCAACAAGGGTAAAAGAATACCATACAACCGTTGCCGGAACCGATACTGTTTTTCTGCAAAGCAAACGTACCGCCCGTTGGTGGATGCAGTTACCCAACCGGAAATTTATTGCCTGTAGTGCTGCCGATTATCAACTGGCCATCCACAGTGAAATACCTGAACGTTGGTTGAGAGCGCAGGAGAGAGATTAGTTACCCGAACACTTTAATAAAAAAAACCAACGACTCTAAAAACGCAACGTCGCTTTCAGGAGACGTTGCGGAATTTTTTTTTTTTGGTAATCTTAACTGTTGCTTTCACGCAAAAAATCTTTAAGGGTTTGTAATTTTTTCCCCGACTTTCTTGCTTCTTTTACTTCTAAAAAACCTTCTTTTATATCAGTAAAAACCTTCAATTTGTTTTGAAGCTTGGTAAACTCTTTAGTCATCTTCTCCCAAGTCCTTATTGGAACCAAAACAGAAGTTTTATCTCCGTTTTCATCAACCATATATTTTAATGCACCTGCCATACATGACGTTTAATCAAAGCTACAAAATTTCTTTGAACCGAAAAGCTGACGTAGCGTCACCGCTAACTCTGTGCTTTGCGCTATTTTTTGTTTTGTTGATATTGCAGGTGGGTTAATGTATTAAACGGTTGGTTATAACTTATCCCGCCTCATGCGGGAATACACAATCTCGGCGTACTTCTTTCTATAATATACGAACAACGGCAAAAGGGCAGTTGTGCCATTTCAGTTACTACGTAAAGTTTATTTTTTCAGTTAATGTACTAATTTGCCTACCATACATGTCATTGTACTTAATTGTAATCTCTGAACCATTTAGGTACTCTCTTTGATTATGCAAAAAAGCACTAAATATTAAATCTTTTTCGTCTCCTGAAATTTTGAGTATCACTGGCTCTGTTTCTTTTGCTATGGCACAATGGTTATTCAAAACGTTTAAAACACGATAATTGTATTTTGCCTTAACTGGCAAAATTGTTTCCATTAAATTTGTAATTTTTTTGCCGTTTGAATCTTGAATAAACATTTCTGTTATTATAAGAGGCCCAAGCCCACAATTTATTAATCTTATTTCAAGATAACTTTCGTCACTGTCAAATGCCAATTCGCCATACGGGCGGGCTAGTTCCTTAATATTCCATTCACTACGATTATCTTCCACCTTTTTGAGCCAATGGGTAAGATAAATCAAGACAATTAAATTAAGCAATGCAATGATCGTGTTTACAATACCTCCTATGTAGTCAGCAAATTGCGCCCAATTTTCAGTTTTTTTTGAAATTCCATTACCAGAAAAATTGGAATAATATATAGCGATTGGGGATAAAATGAATAAGGCAATAATAAGGAAAATTAAAAAAATATTTTTTTGTGACATATGCGAAAAGTGTGGCTAAAGTTTTGACTATTTTTTGTTTTAAAATCGTTTGGTCCTCAATGTAAATTAAACAAATACTCTTACTTAAATACTACAATGTATTTGTTCTCTTCGCAACAATGCCCTCCCAACGGAAACATGAAGAAAAAAAGAAATTAAAATAGTTTTAGGATTTACTTGTTTTAAGCATCTATATTTTTATCTTACATGAATGATCAAAATGAACTATAAACAAAAAGGGATTCTTAATTTAATATCTGCAATTTTTGCGATTTTAATAATGAAGCCTTCTGCTCCTTATATCAAAAGCAATCTTATTCTGGTATTTATCTCTCTGTTGTTTATTTTCTCCGCTGTAAGGCATTTTGTTTTGTATAAAGAAGGAAACAGGGAGAGCAAATCTGTGTAACTTACTCAACTCCTTCAATCAAATAATCAATTCCATTAAGTCTGCAGGTATCACCTGTTTTCAAATGCAGCATTGCTTTTCCTAAAGGAGATTCTGGAGAAAGCGCAATGATCAACTGATGATCGATGGTTGCTTTGCCCAACCCAATACTGAGAAAGAAGATTCCTTTGTGTGTTGTAATCAGGCTGCCTTTTACAATTTGTTCTGTATAAAGTTTGGCATCAATTTTTTCCAATACTTTTTTTTGTGCAAGGGTTTCTTTCAACTGCCGACTGCTGTTTTCCTGTTCAATCTGCAGCATGGCCAATGCCGTTTCATGTTTATCACCGGCGGTTCGTTTGGTTTCATTGCCGGCACTTTCTGTTAAGTCGTGCAGAGATTGTTGCAGTACACGGATTTTTTCATTGATCAGTTGCAGGTAGTGTTGATATATTTTTTCTTTAAAGGTCATCAGTACAAAGATACAAGGTATGATGCTTGTTGAGGTATGCCATACCTTTTTAGGGAGTATCCGAAAATTACTTGTTGCTGATAGGTATGGCATACCTACCTACAACTAAACAATGTATATTTAGCCATAAAATAAGTGCTGATGTTCTCTGTTAAAAAAAGTATAGGCTGTCTTTTTGTTTCTGTCGTACTGTTTTCCTGCACAACGCAAAAACAGGTAAGAATTTCAACTTTGCAAAAACGACTCATTGCTGATTCTGCACTAACCAATGCACATGTTGGTGTGGCGGTATATGATGTAGAAGCCAAAAAATTTCTGTATCAGCATAACAGCAATAAATATTTTGTCCCTGCCAGTAATATCAAGCTTCCTACTTTATATGCCGGTATGAAATATCTGGGCGATAGTCTGGTTGGCTTGAAATACAACCAACAGAACGATACCATCTTTCTGCAACCAACAGGAGATCCCACTTTATTGCATCCGGATTATAAACGTCAACCGGTTTATGATTTTCTGAAAGAACAAAACAAAACAATGGTCATCAGTAACCGCAACTGGAGATCAGAAGCATTGGGTTATGGCTGGGCATGGGATGATTATTTAGGTTACTATATGACCGAACGAAGCGCTTTGCCTGTGTATGCTAATTTAATTAAGTGGATTCAGCAACGGAATATTGAACAAAAAGGAAGTGGGCCGGATACCTCTATTTCTGTGTTTACTGATCCGGAGATCAACTGGAATGCAACATTCTCTACCAAAAAAACAACTTCATTTGATGTAACCCGCCCACGTACAGAAAATGTATACACGATCAGTGAAGGAAAAGAAATGAAACGGGAACTGGAAATTCCTTTTGTAACAAACGGTATTCAGTCAGCGTTGGAATTATTAAAAGACACACTACATAAAGAAATAAAAGAACACAATTTTCAAATTGCAAAATCAGATAATTATAAAGTAATCCATTCGCAACCGGTGGACTCCCTGTTTAGACCGCTCATGCACCGCAGCGATAATTTCTTTGCGGAGCAAACCTTACTGATGGTGAGTAATCAATTGTTGGGTTATATGGATGAACAAAAATTGATAGATTCTTTACTGAAAACCGATCTCAGCGGCTTTCCTCAAAAACCAAAGTGGGTAGATGGAAGCGGACTCAGCAGGTACAATTTATTTACACCCGAAGATTTTGTATGGCTGCTGGGAAAAATGAAAGATGAATTTGGTATGGACAGGTTGAAAACAATTCTGCCCACCGGCAATACGGGTACGCTCCGTAATTATTATAAAGACGAAACGGGAGTGATCTTTGCAAAAACGGGATCACTCACCAGTCATATTGCGTTGAGTGGTTTCCTCATTACATCTAAAAACAAACTGCTCATATTTTCTGTGCTGGTGAATAATCATGCAGCATCGCCTGCTGCGGTGCGCAGAGCAGTTGAAAAATTTCTTCAGCAGATCCGCAGAGAGCAATAACTTAAAATAACCTGTTGGGCTAAAGCCCTCAAAAAAAAACTCACAGCACAGGCAGCATTTTATTTTTTGCAGGGAACTATTATACAGCATCCTTTCAAGAAAACATCTTTCGCCGGAACACATCCGTAAGAGACAAGCACATTATCCAAATTAATCCACCGAAGCTCTGGCCCAGGCGGAACACTAAACCACTTTTTTATGAAGAAGTTTATTTACTCTTTTATGGCCATGCTGTGCGTATGCATCACTGTGGCTAGGGCTCAAACAAATCCCTGCGAAGGCAAAGCCGGCTTTCAGTTTACCATTAATGCAAACAGCGTTGCATTTTTTTCCATCAACACATCTAATACGGTGTTGGAACACAAGTGGAGTTTTGGCGATGGGAACAATTCCACTGCAGCCAATCCGGTGCATTTGTATCAACTGCCCGGCAATTACCGTGTGGTGCATTATATTAAAGATGTTGCAAGGAATTGTTACGATTCTGCAGTGAAAGAAATCCAACTCATCTTTACACCCGCCTGTGAATTACTGCAACCAAAGTTTGAATGGGTAAGAGATACCTCAGCGCCCAACCGGATTAAATTCATCAATCAATCATTGCCCAATGCGCCGCCGGCAACACTATTGTTCAAATGGAGTTTTGGCGATGGTACATTTTCCTCCGATAAAAATCCGATACATACATACAATACACCCGGACAATACAATGTTTGTTTAACCATCCGTTATGCCAACGCCAATTGTGAAAAAACCTTTTGCTTGGTTGTTACGGTGCCACCAACCTGTAACCTGCAACCTCTATTTACATGGGCTGCTGATTCTGCCAATCCCCAAAAAATAAAATTCAGTAATCAAACAGTTGTTCCAGCTACTGCTGCGCAGGTAAGCTGGAGCTTTGGCGATGGAACAGGCAGCAATGAATGGAGTCCGACGCATGTATACACACAACCCGGCGTTTATAAAGTTTGTTTAAAAGTATACATCAATAATACCTGCGTAAAAGAAATTTGTAAAGAGGTTGTCATCCGGGCATGTACTGTTCAGCCAAACTTTACATGGACACTTGATACGGTTCATCCGTTACGTGGCGTGAAATTTCATAATCAAGCACAGATCAGCAGCAATACACAGCCTTTAAGTGTAAAGTGGAACTTTGGCGATGGTACGGGCAGTAATGAATGGAGTCCGCTCCATGTGTATCAGCAACCCGGTACCTATAAAGTTTGTCTGCGTATTGAATTCTTCCCCGGTTGTGTAAAAGAAATTTGTAAAGAAGTAACTGTTCCTGCTCCCATGCATTGCGAACAGATGAGTGCATTCTCTATTGAGCGTATCATTAATGAGCCAAATACATTTGTGTTTAAAGCTAATGTGCCCAATGCTTTTGCAAAATATACCTGGACCTTTGGTGATGGCACCGGTGCGTTAGGACCAAATGCAAGACACAAGTATGATCGTCCCGGCCGTTATACTGTTTGTTTAACGGTGTACCGCAGCAACGAATGTGCATCTACCAGCTGCAACGAAGTGGTGATCGGACAACTGAACTGTGAACAGACGTATGTAAAGTTTGAATATCAGCGCCTCAATCCGCCGATTGGTAACGCCATTAAGTTTACCGCAGTAAGCAATCAGCCGCTTGTTTCACAACGCTGGACGATTCAGAAAAGTAACAGCAGTACTCCCGTTATCATCAATACAAACAATCCCACTTATATTTTTCAGGATACGGGTTTGTATAAAGTTTGTCTGCGTGCAGTTACTGCCAATGGTTGTGTAAAAGAGTTTTGTGAAACGATTCGTATACAGCAGATTCCTGTTGCCTGTACCTTACAGGTAACACCTAATCCTGCAACCACCACAGTTAACTTTAAAGTTCAGGTTGAAGTATCACAAACGGTAACAGCATCCATCATTGATATTACCGGTGTGCGCAAAGCCATCTTTTATTTAAATGCAGCGGTTGGGGTAAACAGTTTTGCTTTGCCTGTAAGTACATTGCCGGCCGGTTATTATACGCTGGAAGTAAAAGTGGGCAACCGGATTTGCCTGGGACGGTTTCAGAAAATAAATTAAGTGTGTATGTTTTAAGTACCCGATGAACTTTGCCAAAGTTATAAGTGTATGATTGCTATTTGTCAGTCTGTATAAACTTTGGCAAAGTTTTTTTGAAAGTGTACAGCTTTGCCAAAGTTATAAATGTAGAACTGCTATTTGTGAGTATGTATAAACTTTGGCAAAGTTTAATTTGTACTTATTTTATCGCCCAAACATTTTCTCCAGTTCTTCTTTCTTTAATTCCATATAAGTTGGGAAGCCGTTGGAAGTTGCATTGGGTTGTGTACAGTTGAACAGATCATCCACCAACTGTTTCATTTCTTTTTGTGTAAGTAAACGGCCGGGTTTAATGCTGTGTTGTTTTGCTAATGAACGGATGAGTTTTTCCCGTTTGGAAAATTTGAGATCACTGGTATAATGTTTAAACTGTTCAAGTAATAATTCAATGGCCCTGCTTTCGTTTCCCTGATCCACATCGGCAGGTGTTCCCTGAATCACGAACGTATCTTTTCCAAACGGTTCAATATGATAACCGAGCTGATGCAGATCTGTTGTAAGCTCCTGTAATAAAATAGCATCCTGTGGTGAGAGTTGCAAGGTGGATGGAAACAAACTGCGTTGCGTGGCAATGGCTTTTCCATCAGCAGCAGATAAATATTTTTCATACAACACCCGCTCATGTGCATTTTGCTGATGAATGAGCAGCATGCCTTTATTGGTTGACGCAAGAATATACGTTTGATGCAACTGTGTAAAGTCTGTTTCGCTGATGGTTGGCTGTTGCTGATGGGTAAACGATGATTGTACAGATTTACTTTCAAACTGCTGACTACCGGCTAACGACTCATTACTAACGACTGATTCCTTCCAATGTTTCAGCTCACTCTTCTGTTGCGGATCAATTTTATGCGCCGCATGTTTCTGTGTAAATGTTTGATACAATGAAGAAGAAGAAGCCTGCGATTTTTGTTCAGCAGTAAATGGTTTGCTTACCGCATCTAAGTGTTGAATAGAAGGATCGAGATCAAAATCAAGTGTAGGTGTAATGCTGAACTGTGCCAATGCATGCTTTACTGCCGATTGCACAAATGCATAGATGATTTTTTCATCTTCAAACTTTATTTCCTGTTTGGTAGGATGTACGTTGATGTCTACTTGTGATGGATCTAAATCAATAAACAATACATACGCAGGAAAACTGTCGCTTGCAATCATTTCCTGGAACGCACCTGCAACAGCATGATTGAGATAAGCACTTTTAATAAAACGTTTGTTTACAAAAAAGTACTGATCACCTCTTGTTTTCTTGGCTGTTTCAGGTTTACCGATAAAACCAAAAATGTTCATGTAGTCGGTTTGTTCATCAACAGCAACAAGTTTGGCATTGTATTGATTACCGAGTAACTGAACAATCCGTTGTTTAAGTGTGCCTTTTTCTAAATGAAATAATTCCTGTCCGTTGGCTGTTAGTGAAAAGAAAATTTCCGGATAAGCCATACTCACACGAATAAACTCATCAGCAATATGCCGCATCTCTGCTGCATTGCTTTTTAAAAAATTCCGGCGTGCAGGAACATTGAAGAATAAATTCTTCATGGCAATGCTGGTACCATTGGCAGCAGCAACCGGTTCCTGTTTGGTTACAATACTGTTTTCAATTTCAATCAATGTGCCTGAAGTATCGGTTGCTTTTTTTGTTTTTACTTCAACCTGTGCAACAGCAGCAATGGAAGCCAGTGCTTCACCACGAAAGCCCATGGTTTTAATCCGGAAGAGATCATCAATTGCTTTGATCTTGGAAGTAGCATGCCGTTCAAATGCCATGCGTGCATCTGTTTCACTCATGCCCACACCGTTATCAATTACCTGAATCAATTGTTTGCCTGCATCGTTGATGATGAGTTGAATATCGGTGGCACCTGCATCCACTGCATTTTCCAGTAACTCTTTTACAGCACTGGCAGGTCGTTGTATCACTTCGCCGGCAGCTATCTGGTTGGCAATATGATCGGGCAATAATTGAATGATATCCGGCACTTACACTTCCTCCTTTTGAAGCCGCAAAAATACGGCTCTTCACCCAACCTCCGAAGGATAATTCGTTATCTTTAGCCGATTCGAAAAGAAGAAAAGAAACATGAAGAAATTCCTGCTTGCATTTGCCGTAACAGTTACTCATCTATTTGCATTTTCACAAACTAAACAAGAGTTGGCCCAACGATGGGCCGATAGTGTGCTGCAGACTTTAACCAAGGATCAGCGGATTGCACAACTCATGATCATCCGTGCTCACAGTAATTTAGGAGCAGATCATATTAAAAGTGTAACGGAGCAAATTCAAAAGTATAATGTCGGCGGACTTTGTTTTTTCCAGGGCGGACCAATACGGCAGGCCAATCTTACCAACTATTATCAACGTATTGCACAAACACCTTTGCTGATTACGATTGATGCAGAGTGGGGTTTGGGTATGCGGTTAGATAGTGTGGTTTCGCTTCCACGTCAGTTAATGATGGGTGCTGCGCAGGATGCAGCGCTGGTTTATCAATACGGCCGCATCATTGGTGAACAATGCAAGCGCATGGGCATTCAGGTAAATTTTGCTCCGGTAGTAGATGTAAATAATAATCCCAACAACCCGGTGATCAATGACCGTTCGTTTGGTGAAGACCGTTATAAAGTGGCATTGTTTGGTGTGCAGTGTATGAAAGGGATGCAGGATGTGGGTGTAATGGCTTGCGCCAAACATTTTCCGGGGCATGGTGATACAGAAACAGATAGTCATTATGATTTGCCTGTGATCAGTAAAACAAAACCTGAACTTGATTCACTGGAGTTGTATCCATTCCGTGAATTGTTTGAGCAGGGGATAGGCAGTGTAATGGTAGCGCATTTATACATTCCCGCCATTGATAACACCAAGAATGTAGCCACTTCCATTTCTTATAATAATGTAACAAAATTATTGAGGCAGGAACTGGGTTATAAAGGACTCAGTTTTACCGATGCGTTGGAAATGCAGGGTGTAAAAAAGTTTTATCCTGATGGGGAAGCAAGTGTGCAATCGCTGATAGCAGGGAACGATCTGCTTTGTTTACCCGGTGATGTACCTGCTGCTATTTTAAAAATTAAGAAAGCCGTTAAAAAGAAAAAACTGAAATGGGATGACATCAACAGCCGTGTGCATCGTGTACTGATGGCGAAATATATGTACGGACTTTCATCACTTGAACCCATCAATACAAATAATCTGCTGAACGATCTCAATGCACAAACTGCTGCGTTTAAAAAATTATCAGCAGAAAAAACCATTACACTGTTACGCAATGATCTGGATGTATTGCCGCTTTCTGCTGCAGCCATGTCGTTTAAAAACAAAGTAACCAGAGACGACCGTAAGATTGCTTATGTAGCCATTGGTATTACTGCCGATAATGTGATCATTAAAAAAATGAAAGAAGAATTAAATGCAGATGTGTTTTTCTTTTCGTACAAGAATGATGCAGGCAGAATATTATCATTGGTGGAACTGATGAAACAAAATTATCAGCAGGTAGTCATAGGTGTGCATGGGTACAGCCGTCGTCCGCAAAATAATTTTGGAATGAGTGTGTCTTCTGTTCAATTGGTAAACCGGTTGCTGGAATTGCCCAAATCTGTTTTACTGGCCTTTGGTAATCCGTATGTATTAAAGAATTTCTGCACTGCTAAAAACAGTATGGTTTGTTACGAAGATGATAACTATACACAGGCTGCTGCATTTGATATCCTTATCGGCAAACAATTGCCGCAAGGCAAATTACCGGTAACGGTTTGTGATGAGTTGAAATTTGGTACCGGTTTAAAGTATACAGAAATAACACCCGGTGCATTGCCGAAAGAAGAAATGGATGAATCAAAATTTGCAGCAGTTGATTCTATTATTGCAGATGCCATAATGAAACGGGCAACGCCTGGTTGTGTAGTGATGGCAGTGAAAGATGGCAAGATTGTTTTTGAAAAAGCCTATGGTTCGTATACCTATGAGCAAACAGAACCAATGACGTTGGAATCGGTATTTGACATGGCATCGGTTACCAAAATTTGCGCTACGACTATTTCTGTCATGAAGTTGTATGAAGAAGGCAAGCTCGATCTGCAACAAAAACTCGGCTACTATCTGCCCTGGGTGAATGGCACCAATAAACAGGATTTAGTGATACAGGATATTTTATTGCATCAGGCCGGATTGAAATCGTACATCCCTTTCTTTCGGGAAACGATTGATACAGTGACGGGGGTTCCTTTGCAAAATCTGTATGCCAACGGACCAGCAGAAGAATTCAACATCCGAGTAGCAGATAATTTTTATATGCGGAACGATTGGACAGATACCATCCGTGAACGCATTTTAAAAAGTGAACTGGGGCCTTTAGGAAAATATGTGTACAGTGATAATGATTTTATTTTTTTAGGAAAGATTGTTGAACAGCTGAGCGGAATGACATTGGATAACTATGTACGCAAAACATTTTACGAACCATTGCATTTGTATTCAACAGGATTTCTTCCGTTGCAACATGTACCGGTGAACCGTATTGTACCAACTGAACGTGAACTGCAGTTCCGCAGGCAGTTATTAAGAGGTGATGTACATGATCCGGGTGCAGCGATGTTTGGTGGTATTGCCGGTCATGCAGGATTGTTCAGTACGGCATACGAGCTGGCAGTGATTATGCAAATGCTCAACAATGGCGGCAGCATCGGCAATCAAACATTTTTAAAACCGGAGACGGTGCAAAAATTTATTGCTTACGGAAGTCCAATCAGCAGAAGAGGATTGGGTTTTGATAAACCGGAGAAGGATAATCTTACACGAAAAGATCCTTATCCTGCTTTGAGTGTATCGCCTTCCACTTTTGGACATACAGGTTATACGGGCACAGGTGTATGGGCCGATCCTGAACATAAAATCGTTTATATTTTCTTAAGCAACCGTGTGCACCCTGATGGTGGTACCAATACAAGATTGTTAACGATGAATGTAAGAGGGAAGGTGCAGGATGCGTTGTATAAAGTGTTGTTGGGAAAACAGGCTCCTTAATCATTGTGTGGCATCATTAACTCAAACCTTTTAACCGTCATGTTGACGAAGGAGAGATCTCTGCAACTTACGAGAGCCTTTCATACATCACTCTGACAAAAAGAAACAGTAAAAATTTTTCACAGATGTCTCGTGCCTCGACATGACGTACTCCGATAAAAACTTAATTCTTGATTATTCTCTGTAAAAAACTCCAAAACTCTTTTCCTCTGTGTTAAAACCTCATTTCAACTTCAACAACAACTCAACAATCTCTTTCTCTCTCGTCCACACAATAAAGTGATTTTCTTTTTCAAAACTTGTTATAAAAACAGAATCGGTTTTAGTGAGCATCGTTTGTGTATAAGCCACATTGCTGTATGGCACCAGCATATCTTTTTTTCCATGCAGGATATAAACAGGGCAGCTGATTTTTTCATAATCCGGTTTCATTTCCACCAGATCTTTTTTTAAATACCACAGCTCTTCATTACTTGGCCGCAACGCTCCGGGTATAAGTAAGTTCAAAGGTGTTTTAAATAAAACGGGTCGCCATTTTTCCGGTTTCTCTAACGATGGATCCTGCGAACCGGCAAGCAATACCAGTGTTTTTGTATACTGTGGCCGGGCTGCTGCTAATTTAATGGCTAAGGGACTGCCTAAACTATGACCAATGATGATCATTGGTTTGTTGTTGTTGATACTGTCCATCCATGCAGTAAGAATAGTTGCTTGCGCAGCTAAACTCATGGCATTGCCAAAATCGCTGTATCCAAAACCGGGGCGGTCAACAGATATAATGCGATAGTGCTGTAACAGTTCTTTGTTTTTTAAATAGGCTTTAAATGCATCCCAACTGCCGGGTGAGCCATGCACAAATAAAAGTGTAGGCATGGTATCGCTGCCTGTTTGTGCGTAATGCAACGGGAAACCGTTGATCTTCATTACAGGTGTTTGCAATACAAGACCGGCTTGGTTGAATTGCTGTTTGGCTTTTTTATCACTGATGCGCATCTTCATACAACTTTGCGCCATCAACAACCAGAGCAATAAAATAATTCCGATGATCATAAAGGATCGTTTCATCCAGCGGGGCATAGTTTTAGTAAGTTAAGTAAACTGTTTTGATAGGAAGGATAACTGTCATTTCAGAAAACAAGTTGTCCGTTATGTTTTCTCTTTACACCAACAGGTCAATGGTATTTTTTGTTGTATAGTGTAGACAAAGTAAGGCGCATAAAGCATTTATTATTTCGGATAGTTCGGAATGTTGAGCCCGAGAATAATATCTCTCCTGCCGTACAACAACCCTTCACTGTTTGTTGTAAGTGTAAGAATACCTGAACCGGCATAATTGGGCAACCTGTCCCGTTCTTTCTTAGTTAAAAACGGATCGTCATCAAATTGAATGTCGTCAATAAAATATTCATTCATCCCAGGTTCTTTTATGGTCAGATGAATATGTGCAGGTATTGAACTTTGAGGATAGGAGCCGGGCTTAGATGTATAGATTGTATAACGTCCATCGGTACCCGTTAGTAACCAGCCACGTAAAGATCCGTGTCTTGTTTTTTCAGTTGCCGTTTGTGCATACTCACCTCCTGTGTTGGTTTGATAATAATATACAATCACTCCTGCTGCAGGAGTTTTGCCGTCTTTTTTATAAACCGTTCCTTCAATCTTCATCTGATGCCCTTGCTGGTACCAGCCAATACAGGTGTCAACAGCATTTAGTTGCTTTGGCATATTGCTGTACATGAGTTCGCAACCTTCGCAAGATGCACCAACACGAACTGTTGAAGTGGATGATTGGTTTGTTTGACCACAGGAAGTTTGCAGCATCAGGAGTGAGATCATGCTAAGCAGCATCGCTTTCATAGCCAGTGAGTTTATTGTTGTTGAAATCTACGGCAATTCAACCGAAGAAAATAGTTAAGAATGATAAAAGAAAACCCCGACTGCTGTCGGGGTTTATTCAGTTTATGCTTGATCATTTTGCGGAGGATCAATTTTTTTCTTTTCAATTTGCGGACGGCTTTGTTGCGGTGGCCGCTGTTGTGGCGGACGTTGCTGTTGCGGCCGTTGCGGTTGTCTCTGTGGTTGTTGTGAACCACCCGGTCTGTTTTGAGCAGCACCTGAACCGCCTTGTTGAGGACGGTTTTGCTGCGGTGGCCGTTGTTGCTGCGGACGTTGCTGTTGCTGTCTTTGCTGGTTACCCTGTTGTTGCGGACGGTTACCCTCCTGCTTACGTTGCTGCCCCTGTTCTTTATCTCTTCTGCGGCGGCTGTTGCGCTCCAGTGTTTTTAAACTGATTTGACCAACCAGTTCCACATGTGCATGTTCTTTTTCTTCGGCTTTGGCAGGTGATAATTCAATAGCACCTAACTCATCGGGCCGCTGACCTTTTACATTCATCAGCCTGATTTCTTTTACCCGTTCAATGGCAACAGGATATTGCTGGTTACTGCCAGGCAGTACATACCACATCACGCTTTTAAAAATATCTTTCTTTACCAGTTGCGCCGTACCACGGCTTAACTCCAGTACATCTGCATTATTGGGGAACTGTTGCAAGGCATCGAGGTAGGTATCCAGTTCATAATTCAAACAACATTTTAAACGGCCACATTGTCCGCTCAGTTTTGTTTGATTAATGGTGAGGTTCTGGTAACGGGCAATGGTAGTGGTTACACTTTTAAAATCGCTGAGCCAGCTGCTGCAACATAATTCACGACCGCAACTTCCAATACCACCAATTTTGGCAGCTTCCTGGCGAATACCGATCTGTTTCATTTCTACCTTGATCTTAAAATCGCTTGCAAACACTTTAATCAGTTCACGGAAATCAACACGGTCTTCGGCAGTATAATAAAAAGTGGCTTTGCGACCATCGGCCTGAAACTCTACTTCAATGAGTTTCATATCAAGGTTCATTTGAATGGCTGCAGCTCTTGCTCTTACCAATGCCGGCTTTTCACGCTCTTTGCTTTCTTTCCATTTTTGGAGATCCATGTCGTTGGCACGACGCATAATTTTTCTGATCTCTGCATTATCTTCCTTCACTCCTTTTTTCTTTAACTGCAAACGCACCAGCTCGCCACTCATGTTTACCATGCCCACATCGTAACCGCTCACACCTTCTACCGCCACCATATCACCCTTGGTAAATGTCTGCAGGGTATTGTTGCGATAAAATTCTTTGCGGCTTCCATGATTAAAGCTCACTTCTACAATACGGCAATCGCTGTTGGGATCACTGAACGGAAGATTGGCCAGCCAATCGTGTACATTCAACCGGTTACAGCCACCTGTGCTGCAACTTCCGTTGCTCTTACATCCGTTCGGAGTTCCTGTTCCACAACTTGTACAACTCATTATAATGAGGAATTAAAAATGAACAATAAATGAAAAAGGGGAGCAAGCAGCAGAATGTCTATGTAGCCTCGGTTGTGTCACTCACTTGTACGCTTTGTTTTCTATGGAGCAAACAAAGCCCTGTGTTGAATATTATTTGAAATAACGTTGCCCCTAATGGCAATGCTGTACAAGAGTGCGACGCAACAAAAGATGATCAGCGATTCAAAAGCTCACTCACAAAATCCTTTTCTTCACTATGACCAGTTCTCTCTCACCAACCTAACGCAAAGGTCAATTCATCAAAAATAGTGATTTATCGGGAATGAAAGCAAGGATCGGTGGGTCATCCGCTGTTTTGGCGGATGGCTCACCGGAAAACAGTTAGCCGACCTCAATCACCGAGTGATTGGCAATAATATGGTAGAGCCTGATGGTGAGAGCCATGAAGAGCATCTTGGCATTGGCATTACGTTCAATATGATAAGCGGCTTTGTCGAGTTCCAGTGTTATGGCCTGCTGCTGACTGACATCGCAAAGCTTGTTGAGACGGAGAGCAAAATCCTTTTCGCCACCGGTGAGCGGCAAATATTCTTCGCCCATGGTACGTAAACGGATGCTTTGCTCCAGCAAGTGTGTAAAGTAGCGAAGGAATTGTTTTTGTTTTTCACGACCCTGCTGACTGATGACATCTACCCATTTTACCTGTGCAATGGGGCCGGTTTTTAAAACGGCGTTCAGCCATTCCCGTAACAAAGCCTGCCAGTCTTCTTCTGCATGTTGAATGAGTTGCAATGCTTCCCGGTAATTGCCTTCGCTTACAGCAGCAATTTGCCCCGCCTGATCTTCATTCAGTTTGCTGCGTTGCACTAATGCATCTGCAACGTCGGCTGCATCAATGGGTGGAATGCGAACAGTTTGGCAACGGCTTACAATGGTGGGCAAAACCAAATCTTCATTTTCTGTTACCAGAATAAACAAGGTATTTGCAGGCGGCTCTTCAATAAGCTTGAGTAATTTATTTCCTTCTCTGCCTAAAAATTCGGCCATCCATAACACAAGGATTTTGTATTCGCTTTCAAAACTTTTGAGATTCAGTTTGCGGATGATGTCGGCACATTCTGCCGAAGTAATATTTCCCTGTTTATTTTCGGCACCAATAAATTGTAACCAGTCGTACACATTGCCGTAAGGATACAGTTTAATAAATTCTCTCCACTCGCTGATGAAATCGGTGCTGATGGGTTTGTCGCCACTTTTCTTTGTAATAACGGGATAGCTGTAATGAATATCGGGATGAATGTATTGTGCTGCCAACCTCCCCCCTTGCCCCCCTCCCAAAGAGGGGGGTGGTTCTTCGCCAAACAAACCAACTGTTGTTGCAACGGGTTTGTTTTTTTCGCTCTCTGTAACCACATAGTTACTGAAAGCCAGTGCAAGTGGTAAGGCACCCGTTCCTTCTTTACCAATAAACAACAATGCATGACTGAGGCGGTTATGGTTAACCATTTCCTGCAGTTGCTGAATGACCTGTTGCTGCCCAATGATATGGCTGAATTGCATGGGGCGAAGATAGGAGAAGGATAAATTGTAAGCGCATTTCATTAAGTACTTTCCTTCTATTTATGAAACTATCCTCTTTGTAGTATTGGTTATACGAAGCAATTATTTAGTAACTAAAGCGTTTGTATTTATTATTCAAACGCTTTGGTTTAGCTAAAGATGTAATATGAGAATCAAACTGCTAACTGCTTTTATTTTCTTAATTTTTGGGGATACGAATGCTCAGGTTTCCATAAATATCAGTGGTTTTACAGAAGAAGTAATAACTAAAGAACGTATTACCGGAGTGACTGTTTTTTACAAAGAGAAAAGCAGTAACATCATAACAAATGATGCCGGATATTATAGTATAAAAGTGAAAAAAGGCGACAGCTCTACATTGATATTCAGTCATGCTTCTTACGAAAATCTTGAAGTTAAATTACTTTCTAATAAGGATACTTTTTTCTCTGTTTCCCTAAAACCGTTATCAAAGGAATTGCAAGAAATACAAATTCAAAACAGGAATTCAAATGATGGTAAATCGTATTTAGGAACAGTTTCTATACCTGTTAAAAAGTTAGCCAAACTTCCGACCCTTTTTGGAGAAAAAGATGTTATAAAAGCAATACAGTTGCTTCCCGGAGTTCAAACAGGCAATGAAGGGAATGCCGGTTTTTATGTACGGGGAGGGGGAGCAGATCAGAATCTGATTTTATTGGACGGCATTACTATTTACAATGTTTCACATCTGTTTGGTTTTTTCTCATTATTTCCAACCGATGCGGTTAAAAGTGTAGACTTAATAAAAGGAGGTTTCCCGGCAAGATACGGGGGTCGTTTATCATCTGTTTTAGATATAAAATTAAAAGATGGGAATAAGCAGAAGTATGAAACTAATTACAATATTGGATTGCTTTCTTCAAAATTTTCGGTTGAAGGTCCAATCAAAAAAAATGGGTCATCCTTTATTTTTACAGGAAGACGAACTTATTTTGATGTATTAACTAAACCGTTTCTTGCCAAGAAAGCAAATAGCGCAGGATATAATTTTTATGATGGGATAGCAAAACTAAATTTTATACTTAATGAAAGGAGTAGTTTATCTGTCAGTGCTTATAATGGAAAAGATAAATACAATTCATTTGCCAAAGAGACTTATTATTCAAATTCGGGTGAGGTAATAAGTAAATCGAATTCAAATTCCGGATTGGAATGGGGGAATTCAACATTTGCATTGCGCTATGGTATAGCCTTATCTTCAAAAATCAATTTCAATCAGAGTGTAAATTATACAAGTTATTATTACAATTCATTTTATAAAAATGATATTTCGGATAAAGATGGTAATGAAATGCCTGAAAAATCTTTTTCATTTTTATTTCGAAGCTCAATAAAAGACATTAGCTATAAATCAGAGCTGGATTGGTTTATTTCAAATAAGCTAAAACTTAAATCAGGAATTGGTTATATCCATCACATATTTAATCCATCCTCTGCACTGGTAAGAACGGGTGGTAACGGACAGCCTGTTTCTCAAAATTTAACTTCCGGTAATATTCGTACTAATACAGCTTATTTGTTTTCAGAAGCTGATTATTCAATAACTGATAAGGTGCAGGTAAATATGGGAGTCCACAGTACTTTATATGTTGTAAATAATCGAAAGTTCTTTTCCGCACAACCCAGATTAAACGGAAAATTTCAAATAAGTAATTTATCCAACTTGCAGTATTCGTTTTCTTATATCCTTCAACCTATTCATTTGTTAACTAATAATGGCCCCGGGTTGCCGGTAGATTTATGGGTTCCTGCAACTCCAAAACTACCACCACAGAATGCATGGCAATATTCATTAGGATATCTCATAAAGCCGAAGAAAGGTTATGAGATTTCACTTGATATCTATTATAAAATTATGAATGGATTAATTGAATATGGTGAAGGTGCAAACTTTTTAAATAGTACCCTTGATTGGGAAAAAAGAATTGAAATTGGAAAGGGAATTAGCTACGGGGCAGAGTTGTTTATGCAAAAAAAAGTGGGTGTTTTTTCGGGATGGGTTGGATATACTTTATCATGGAATAAAAGAAAGTTTGCCAATCTGAATAACAATAACTGGTTTTGGTATAAATATGATCACAGACATGATTTAAAAGTGGTATTGATTTATGAACCTTCGAAGAAATTTGATCTCTCTTTTAATTTTGTTCTTCATTCAGGCAATAAAATTACAATACCGGATATTGCTTATAATGGTATTCAGGGAGGGCTTCCGGCAACTTATACAGGATTCATGTTTGACATTAACTCGCAATACATTTTAAATGCAAGTCAAAGAAATAATTTCAATTATAAAATATATCATCGAAGTGATGTCAGTTTTAATTTCAATAAAGAAAAGAAACGGGGCACCAGAATCTGGAACATAAGTATCTATAATGTTTATTCACGTCTCAATCCTTATTTCTATTATTTAAAGGAGGATGTATCAGGTAAATTAACTCTAACCAGTTTTAGCTTGTTTCCCATATTGCCATCAGTGAGTTATCAATTTAAATGGAAATGATATGCGATTATTTAACATGATAGGTTTAGTGCTTTGTTTTGTGGCAGCAGGCTCATGCTCAAAACAATTAAATGAGAAAGAATTAAGGTTTAATAAAGTTCCGGTTGTTAATTGCATTTTCAGGCCGGATAGTATTTGGAAGGTGAATGTAACAATGAGTGGTACAGGTTTAAATACCAGTGGTGAGGCTGTTACAAATGCTGCAGTAAAATTATACTCTTCAGGAATATTAACTGAAGAACTTGCTTATGTATCAAATGGTAATTATATTTCACTAAACGGATTTAAACCATTAGTGGGTGTAGAGTATAGAGTGGAAGTAAATATTCCCGGATTCCCCGCAATAACTGCAACTGATAAGATTCCTAACGCAATACTTACAAATAATATTAAGACCGATACCAATGCTTTTTCGTTTTCTCATAATCCTTTTTATGATCCTGTGTCAGTTTTTAATATTGATATAAATCTTTCAGATAATGAAGCTGCTCATAAATATTATATGTTGAAGCCATTATACTATGAAAAAGATGAACTGAAGATTTACAAAGTAACATCTGTAACATTTGACTCCTTACGAAGTAAGAACGAACTTCGAAATGAAGATTCAATAAGACTGGCTGCAATAGTTGACATCCCATTTTATGGGAAGACTGCATTTATTGCTAAACTTAATGAGCTTTTTGTACCTCGTGCTTATCCATTTAGTACGCCCAAATATTCGGAGGATGGTTTTTTTAATATTTACTATCCTCAGCTATTTCAATTTCACCCGGCATTTGTGAATGATCTGTATTTCAAACAAATTCAGGATTTCTATTTCATGATATTTGCAGAAAAGCAGATTGGTCAGTTATTCAATAATTATTCACTGCGGTTCAATTATCAGTATTATCCGGGAGGAAGTTTTTCTGTCATTAATGGAGAAATTATCAGAAAAGAAGCGGAATTCTTTTTAGAAGTGAACACTTTCAGTTTTGCCGGATATAAGTACTTTTCAACTTACGTTCAAAATATTTCCAACAGGGCTAATCCTTTTACAGAACAGATCAATACTTTTTCAAACATCAATAATGGAACCGGAATTTTTGCCGGTGCAAATGTTTCAAGAATAAAAATCTGGTAATTCTCTTGCTAAGGGTTAGGTATATTAAATCGTTGCATTGTTGTACATAACAACGAATTAGTTTCTCCTTTAACCCCTGCTCAAAAAATTCAAGGCAATAAGAAGGGTATTGTTATATGGGAAATATTGAATAATTTGAGTGGCTAATCAATTGTAAAAATCTAACATTAATCAAATGAAACAGACATTTATACGATACGCCGGAATTATTTCATTACTTCTTCTTTTCCTCTTCATTGCAGTGCCAAAGATTTCCAATCAGGATTGGTTTCTGTTTGCCTTTGCAGGAATAAATATTTCCTTAGTACTGATCCTTTTCTTCTGGAAATGGGATAGGCAGCAAAAATCATAATATCTATATTTTTAAAAAGAGGTTATTTTCTTTGTATTCTTCTTTTAAAAACAGGATTGTTTTTTAATAATCTTGATTGATGATGTACAGACAGAATATGAACTTCATTTTTAGAAGCAAGCTCATAAATAATTCTGTAACTGCTGATGGGGATTTCTCTGATTTTTTTGTTTTCCAGTTCAGGAACCGGTTTGCCAAAATGCGGATGTTGAATTAAAACTTCTGCTCTTTCAAAAAACAATTGAACCATATTTTCTGCCGCTGCTAATGAGTTGTTTGAAATATAAGCAGCAATTTCATCTATATCTTTTAATGCAGTTGGGGCCCATATTAACTCAGCCATTTCTTTAGCTTTTTCTTTGCTTGAATGGTAGTAAGACCTTTTCCATCTTTTATTTCAGATTGAGCTTTACTTATTTTATTCAATACAATTAATCGGTCGATAGCTTCGTCTACCGGAAATTCATCCGGCAATTCTTTGAGACTTTTCAACACTTCTTTTTTCAACAGCATATCATTTTATTTATACTTAAAGTTAAAAAATAAATCTCCAATTTCAGGAAATAAAAAAGCTGATGCAGTAATACATCAGCTTATTGATTATAGCTTTAAAGTAAATTAAAGCTTACTGGTAATCTCTTCACTCATCGGCTTCACCTTACTTGGAAAGTATGCAATCAGCTCACCCTTCTCATTCAATAAAAATTTATTGAAGTTCCATTTCACTTCTGCATCAAGAACACCATTCTTTTCTTTACTGGTTAACCACTGGTACAACGGATGTGCATCTTCACCCTTTACGCTGATTTTTGCAGCCATGGGAAATGTAACTTTAAACTTACTGCTGCAGAATTCTTTAATTTCTTTGTTGCTGCCGGGCTCTTGTCCGCCAAAATTGTTTGCAGGGAAACCAATCACCACTAATTTGTCTTGGTATTTTTCATACAAAGCCTGTAACTCTTCGTATTGCGGTGTATAGCCGCATTGCGATGCGGTGTTCACAATTAAAATCTTTTTGCCCTTAAAGCCGGCGAAATTAATAGTGCCGCCTTCCAGACTTTCTACTTTAAAACCATGAACGGTTGGGGGGGTGGCAAAATGGTTCTTGCCGGTAAAAGCCAGCGAAACCAAAACAAGCGTTGTGAGCATAAAACGGATCATGATGTTGAATTTTTATTTATGAATTTGATCTTTTAATTTTTACTGTTTTTTTCCTGAGTGTTTCATAAGTCAAACGTTCCTGATGGTTGATGACCCTTACGTTCTGCAATACAACGGAAAAAGGCCGGTTCGGTTTACATTCTTTAAAGATAAATACAGAGTCGGTAGTTATATAGTATAAGTGGATGCCGTCCCTTTTCTGTTCATCTTCAAATTCAAGAATAAAATCAGGTCGATCTCTTTTACTCAGAAACTGTGCCAGCTCCGATCTGCGGTGGTGAGCCATATTATACCGTAGCCGCTTGTTCCCCAAATCTGATTTGTTTTCTGTTATCAGCAAATAATAATCTTTGGCCTTGCTGTGTGTGTATCCATACTTAAAGGAGTTACAACCTGCAGCAACGGTAATCAACCAAACAAATAATATTGTTTTAATTAACCGGGAATCCATTGCTTATTGTTTTTCATAGCATCCTAAATCGGGCAGGCCGTTTCTTGGCAACCCGTCAAAATCTGTAAGTAATGATGTTGCTGTTCCTTTATTAATGGCAGGTGATCCTGTTTTTAATCTGAAGTTGTAAAATCGTTTGGCTACATCAACACTGTCAAACACCGGATCGCTGTTACGCACTACGTTTGTAAAAGTTGTAAACGAGGGATCTGTTTTTGCTCTGAATAATACATTGGTAAACACAATAGTGGCAGCATCGGCACCTTCTTTTTGCACGGCCACTTCATTGTCAACCAAACCTTCATCGCCCCAGAGAATACTGTTTGTAAAACCTGCAGTTAATGGAGCTGTAAACAATTGATTGTTTTGACGTACAAAATTGGTAGCAGTAAGTACCGGGTTTTTATGCTGTATAAAAAAGTTAGATGTACTTACAACAGTGCAATGATTAAACTGATAATTGCCGCCGTAGATCAAAGCAATATTATTACCGCAGTTGCTGATTAAACAGTTGTTGGCAACAATGCTGCTGTTAATACCAAACAATCCAATATCAAAAATATTATCCAGTACACAATTGTTGAGTGTAAGTTTTGGATTGGCGTTGGCTGCCGGCTTTTCTGTAATAATACCCTGGTAGGCGTTTTTAATATAAGTATAGGTAAGCCGGTTGTTGATGCTGCTGCCACGGAAATACATACCGGGCCATGCACCGGGGTAATCTTTATACGGTTCATCTAAACGATTCCCCTGAAAAACCACACTGTCGTTTTTTGTACCGTTGATGATTAAAGTACCGTCAACAATAAAAGGTGCATCGGCATTTAAGTAAATTCTTGTTCCCTGTTGGATGGTTAACACAGCGTTGGTATCAATAATAATGCCCCCCATAATGACATAGGGTCTGGTTTTATTCCAGATTAAATTTCCCTGAAAGCGGGTACTGCGGATGTAGTTCGCATTTTGTCCCCATGCTTCTAATTGTTTAAAAGCGGTATTGCCGTTCCATTCAATTTTAATACTGTCTCGTATAACAAAGGGTTGGTTTTCGGCATTGGGATTTACATTCACCCGTACATATATATACAGACTGTCGTTACCATCAATTTCAATATTGCTGAACTGCACACCGGAGCTGCCATCTGCATTTATCTTAAAGGCCGATGCCGCCCCGCCCATTAACTGAAGATTACTGATGTTGATTTTTTGGCGGTTCTCATTTTTTATCAGAAAATATTTGCTGATGGAACCGGCGGTTGTAAATACCGTATCAAACCGAACACTGTCTCTTGCAAGAGTCAGTTTGGAATCATTATCCGTATCCAGCCTGTCTTTACGGCAGGAAACGATACACACAAAAACAAGGATAAGCAGTATGGGGATATGTGTTTTCACAAAGTGTAAAAATAAGGAAGCAGCACTGATTGGGTATAAGAATAATGTTAATCTCTGCTGGCCCAGGCCAGTGTAGCAATACTCAATTGTGTGGCTGGCGCCTGTAATATCGCCTGCCCGCAAGCTTCCAAAGTAGCACCTGTGGTAATAACATCATCAATAAGCAGCAGATGTTTATTGCTCATTTCTGCCGTGTTATTGATCGCAAAACTCCCTTCCACATTAGCCCAGCGCTCACTCCGGCCTTTTTTGGTTTGGGTATCTGTGAAACGTTTTCGCTCAACAAGATTGTTTATCACCGGCACTTGTATGATATCTGCCATTCCTTCACAGAGTATAGTTGCCTGGTTATACCCTCTTTTCTTTTCCTTATCGGGGAAAAGCGGTAAGGGCACCAATGCATCAACGGAGGTAAACCGCCCGCTGTTTTTCAGTTGCAGTCCCAGCCACTGGCCCAATTGGTACCCAACATCACGGTTGCCGTTGTATTTGAGTTGATGAATGAGTCGTTGTAAAACGGCACTTTTGGTAAAATAGTAGCCTGCCGCTGCTGAGCTTACATTCAACCGTCCATAAAATATTTTTTCAATGGGGTTGTTTTGGAGGGCAAAAAAGCCCGTTTCTGGCAAATTGCTGTAGCAATGGAGGCAAACGGGTTGATGTTCTTCCAGCAGATCACTGCCGCAACCGACACAGATATGCGGGTAAAAAAGATGCGAAAAATCAGTGAACCATTTGTTTGCATTGAGCATGTAAGAAAGGTAAAAAACAAATGCTGCAATTGCAATCAATGAATGATTGAATTTGTTTTATGAGGTAGTGCAGTTGTTTGTATTCCGCAATAAAACAAACGGAGAAGTAACTATTATTGAAACAGATACTGATACAACTCTTCTACCTTTCCCATAGTAATCACTTCAATGTTATACTTCTCTGTTAATTTTTTATCGTTCTCTTTACGGTGACCTAAGTTGTATTTGCTGATGATAATTTTTTCAAAGCCCAGCTTTTCTGCTTCAGCAATTCGCTGATCAATTCTGTTCACCGCTCTTATTTCACCACTTAAGCCAACTTCACCAGCAAAACACATATGCGGATGAACAGGCACATCTTCATAACTTGATAACAACGCACAAAGCACAGCAAGATCAATAGAAGGGTCTTCTACTTTTATACCACCGGCAATATTGAGAAAGACATCTTTCATTCCAAAATGAAAACCACCACGTTTTTCCAATACAGCTAATAACAGTTGCAAACGTCTTAAATCAAAACCACTTACTGTTCGCTGTGGAGTTCCGTAAACACTTTGGGTAACCAATGCCTGTACTTCAATTAATAAAGGACGCATCCCTTCCATAGTTGCTGCAATGGCAATACCACTTAAGTCATCTTCTTTTTGTGTAATTAAAATTTCACTCGGATTATTCACCGGACGCATACCTGTTTCGGTCATTTCATAAATACCTAATTCCGATGTTGAACCAAAACGATTCTTCATGGTACGCAAAATCCTGTACGTGTAATGCCGGTCACCTTCGAACTGCAAAACCGCATCCACCATGTGTTCCAGGATTTTTGGTCCGGCAATGGTTCCGTCTTTTGTAATGTGGCCGATGAGAAAAACAGGAGTGTTGGTTTCTTTTGCAAACCGTTGTAACTCTGCTGCTGTTTCACGTATTTGTGAAATACTTCCCGGTCCGCTTTCAATAAAAGGTGTTTGTAATGTTTGTATCGAATCAATGATTACCAGTTGCGGTTTCAGTTTTTTTATTTCATTGAAGATGGTGTTGGTAGATGTTTCAGTCAACAGATAAAAATCTTCGTTGCTGATTTGCAAACGGTCTGCACGCATTTTAATTTGCTGCTCACTTTCTTCTCCGCTTACATAAAGTGTAACAATGTTCTGTAACTGTAACCCGATCTGTAAAAACAAAGTTGATTTACCAATCCCGGGTTCACCTGCAATTAAAACAATGCTGCCCGGAACAATTCCTCCGCCGAGTACACGGTTTAACTCAGCATCTTTTGTCAGCATTCTTTTTTCTTCGCCGCTTTTTACTTCACTCAGCGAAATGGTTTTCAACTCACCGCTGTTTCCGGTTTCTTTCCATGCCTGTTTCTGCGGATTGGTTTTGTCTTTGGTAATGATCTCTTCTGTAAATGTATTCCACTCACTGCAGGATGGACATTTTCCAATCCACTTGGTTGATTCGTATCCGCAATTCTGACAAAAAAAAGAAGTTTTTACTTTACTCATAATCGTTGCTCCCTGCCCGTTAAAAGTGCATCAAAAAAAATTATTCCATCAAAAAATTTTTATTGAAAAAAACTGTTGTGTTGAGGATGTAAAAAAAGAAAAAAAGAAAGCAAAAAAGGAATCGAAAAAGCAGATGTTTTTTTAAAGTAAAAGGGCTGGAATTACTTCCAACCCTTTGTACTTACTAACCCATTAAATTCTGATGCTAAATTACAAATTGCCGCCACATTACAAAATTATTTTTCGCCGATGTGTATAAATTCCTTTCCTAACCGCAAAGGATTAGGTGTTTAGGTTTTGCGACTGACACGCAATATTAGACGTTGAAAATCAGCAATTTAAACAGATAAATTGAACAGTTCCTGATTCAGTATTTGCTTACGGCTACCAGCAAACGTAACTGTCTCTGACAAAACGACTTAGAACAAATGAAATGCATGTATTTTTGAGTAAGAAAAATAGTTTGGAAACGAATTTGATAGATTTACACATCAAAAACAAACATAAAAATGACACCCGGAATTTTGATGATTTCACTCCTCTTTATGGGGATTGGTTTTTTGGTTCAGATGCGCTTAAAAAGCAAGTTTAAACAGTACGGAAAACAGCCGCTTATGAGCGGTTTAACCGGTAAGCAGGTAGCCGAAAAAATGCTCAAAGAAAACGGCATTTATGATGTGCAGGTGGTTTCCGTTGATGGATTTCTGAGCGATCATTACAACCCTACGAATAAAACCGTAAATCTGAGCCCCGATGTGTATCAATCCAACTCCATTGCTGCGGCTGCGGTGGCTGCACATGAGTGCGGCCATGCCGTACAGCATGCCACAGCTTACCAATGGTTAATGCTCCGTTCCCGTCTTGTGCCGGTTGTGCAGGTAAGTACAACTTTATCGCAATGGGTGCTGGCCATAGGGGTGGGCATCCTCGGTTTTGGGGGCGGCAATCCTACCGTTTTACTCATTGGTATTTTATTATTTGCGGCAACAACCATTTTTTCACTCATTACCCTGCCCGTGGAGTTTGATGCCAGCAACAGGGCATTGGCCTGGCTCAACCATACCAATCTTACCAATGAACAGGAACATGCAGGTGCTAAAGATGCATTGAAGTGGGCTGCGGCAACATATGTAGTAGCCGCTTTGGCATCGCTGGTAACATTGGTGCAATACATCCTCATTTATCTGAGCCGGAGAGATTAAAAAATCACTTCCATTGTAAGAAAAAGTACATCTTTCCATGTTGAGAGATGTACTTACCGTTCATCCTTTTGAAAAGGTTCGAATGCAGCAATAAATTTCCTCTGGTTGTCAAATATTTAACATTTCAAATGTTGTTATATGAATTGCGCCTAATTTTGAATGATCTAAAAACAAAATGTTTATTATGAGAAAACTGCTATTCTTAGTGATTAGCCTATTGACTATCGGTCAAGTGTGGGCGCAAACAAAGGAAGTAACCGGAAAAGTTACAGATGCAAAAGACGGAAGCCCGCTTGTTGGAGCAACAGTTAAAGTAAAGGGTGTTTCCAAATCAACTGTTACAGATGCAGCTGGAGCGTTTCGTATTTCCTTTACAGGCAACAGTGCAACATTACAAATTTCGTCTGTAGGTTTTGAAAGCCAGGAAGTTTCTGTTACTGGGGGAGATGTTTCCATAGCAATGACAGTATCAACAACCAGTTTAAATGAAGTGGTTGTAGTAGGTTACGGTACAAAAATTAAAAGAGATATTACAGGTTCGGTTGCCAAAGTAAGCGCAAAAGAAATTGGCAATACTCCTGTAACCAGTTTTGAAAGTGCATTACAAGGCCGTGCAGCGGGTGTTCAGATTACACAGCAAAACGGTAAGCTGGGTCAGGGCATCAATATCCGTATACGTGGTTCTGCATCAGTAACTGCAGGAAACGAACCATTATATGTGGTAGATGGTATTCCTCTTATAACAACCAATCTGTCAAGTAACGGAGCTCAAACAAACCCGTTAACGGATATTAATATCAATGATATTGAATCTATTGAAATTTTAAAAGACGCATCAGCAGCAGCTATCTATGGTTCACGTGCTTCGAATGGTGTGGTGTTGATTACAACTAAAAAAGGGAAGTCAGGAAAATCAAAAATTGAATTCTCTTATATGACCGGCCTGCAGACTCCAACAAACAAAATGGAGTTTATGAATGCACAGGAATATGTTGAATATTTCAGATTGGCTGCAGCTGCTGCCAAGCGGATTGATCCGAGCTTTGATTATGTGGCTTTCAATGAAAGCAGATTGCAGCGTTATTCTGCAGGTAATACAGATTATCAGACTTACAAAGTAAATACCGACTGGCAGGAGCAGGCATTTCAACGTGCTCCAATATCACAATATGATATGAATTTTTCAGGAGGTAATGATAAGACTACTTACTTTATGAGTGGTCAGTATCTTGATCAGACCGGGATTATTGTACGAAATTCATTTAAGCGTTATAACGGCCGTTTAAATGTTGATCAAAAACTCAACAACTGGTTGAATGTGGGAATGAATATGAGTTTTGCCCGTTCATTAAATAAGCGTGTATCAAATGACAATGCGTTTTCTACACCACTACAGATTGTGGCATTATCACCCATTACTCCGGTTATTGATCCCAGAACAGGTCAAACCAGTGGTGCATTAGATTTAAACACAGGAAGACCCAATACAAATTTCCCTGTTTACTATAATCCAATGCTTAGCGTTGAGAATGGTTTTTACAACACCATTACCAACCGTACGTTGGGTAATCTTTATGCAAATATTACTCTTGCTAAAGGTCTTACGTTCAGAAGTGAATTTGGAGTTGATCAATTAAACCAAAATGAAGAAAATTATAACGGACGCTTAACAGCCCGTAACTCAGGCGTACCAAGCGGATCAGGATTTAATTCATCAGATCAGATTCTGAACTACAATACCAATAACTTTCTGCGTTACTTTAAAACCTTCAATGAGAAACATGATGTGGATGTTGTTGCAGGTATGAGTTTTCAGGAATACAAACTCACATCGAACAGTGCAAGTGGTGAGCAGTTCCCAAGTGATGCGTTTAAAAAGATTGCAAGTGCTGCATCTAAAACAGATGCACAATCTTCAGAAACACAATTTGCATTCCTCTCTTATTTTGCAAGAGCAAACTACAAGTTTAATAATAAATACCTGCTTGCTTTAAGTGGCCGTTACGACGGGTCTTCAAGATTTGGTGCAAACAACAGATATGGTTTCTTCCCCGCAGTTTCTGCAGGCTGGATTATTTCTGAAGAAAAATTCATGGAAAGAGTTCAGTGGATGAGTTTTCTGAAATTAAAAACCAGTTATGGTTTAACAGGTAACGCTGAAATCGGAAACTTTGCATCAAGAGGCCTGTTTTCCGGTGATGCGGGATATGGTGGTATACCCGGTACAAGACCAACTCAACTGGCTAACCCCAATCTGAAATGGGAAACAACTGCAAGTTTTGATGTGGGTATTGAAACAGGAATTCTGAATAACAGAATTGTAATTGAAGCAGATTACTATACACGCAATACCAAAGATTTGTTATTGAGTGTTGAAGTTCCTGGAACTTCTGGATTTGCTTCTCAAATACAAAACAAAGGCCGTCTTGAAAACAAAGGATTTGAAATCACTTTTACTTCTGAGAATATTGTCAAAAGAGATTTCAGATGGACAACCAGTATCAATTTCAGCAGAAACAGAAATAAGATTACTGACCTTGCCGGACAGGAATTAGGAGGAGGACAAAACAGAGCAAGAGAAGGACAGGCATTGGGTGTGTTTGTAGCAAGGGAATTTGCGGGAGCAGATCCGGCAAACGGAGATGCACTGTATTACAAGAATACATTGAAAGCAGATGGCACAAGAGATCGCTCAACTACCAATGATTACAACCAGGCAGAAGAGGTAATCATCGGAAACCCCAATCCTGATTTTATTTACGGTGTAAGAAATACGTTTAATTACAAAGGAATTGAATTAGAAGTATTGCTCCAGGGTGTGCAGGGAAATGAATTGTATTATGGAGGTGGTCAATACATGTCGGCCAGCGGAAGTAACGGATATGATAATCAAACCCGTGATCAGCTGAATTCATGGAAAAAACCAGGTGATATTACCAATGTTCCTGAAGCAAGATTGTTTCTTGCCAATGGAGTAGATCCTTCAAGCAGATATATTGCTGATGGTTCTTTCATGCGTGTAAAATCTGTTACGCTTGGATATACACTTCCACAGGCGATTACTCAGAAATTAAAAATTGAAAGAGCAAGAGTTTATTTACGTGGTCAGAATCTGTTTACTTCAACAAAGTATCAAGGTTGGGACCCTGAAGTAAATGCAGATTTCCAGGCTTCAAATATTAACCAGGGCGTTGATTTTTACTCAGCACCTCAAATCAGAGCAATTGTTTTTGGAATCAACATTGGTTTATAATTTTTAATATCACAACTAGAATATATGAAGAAGCATATCGTTAAAATATTTTTAATTACTACCCTTCTTTCAGCGTACAGCTGTAACAAGCGGCTTGAAATTGAACCTGCGCAGAGTATTGATCAGTCGCAGGCATTAAAAACAGGATCTGATGTACAGGCTGCACTGGTAGGTTCATACACACAGCTTGGAAACATTAATTTCTATGGCGGCAGAATGTTTGTAATGAGTGAACTGCTGGGAGATCACAACGAACTTATCTGGTCCGGTACTTTTCAGGGTTTAACACAGATCTATAACAAAACCATTCCTGTAAACAATGGATTTGCTTTAAACACCTGGCTGGCAGGTTATGCAGCAATCAATTCTGCAAACAATGTACTCAGTGCACTGGATGTGGTTTTACCGGCAAATAAAAACAGAGTAGAAGGCGAAGCTAAATTTCTGCGTTCTGCAGCTTATTTTGAACTGGTTAAATTGTATGCAAAAGACTGGAACAATGGTGATCCTAACAGTAACGACGGTGTTCCATTGGTGTTAACTCCAACAAGAGAGATTACAGAAGCCAATAAAGTGGCCCGTGCAAAAGTTGCTGCCGTTTACAATCAGATCATTACCGATTTAGTTGATGCAGAAGCAAAATTGCCTAATGCAAACGGTTTCTTTGCTACAAAGAATGCTGCCGCTGCGTTACTTGCAAGAGTGTATCTGCAAAAGAGAGATTACCCGAATGCAAGAGATGCTGCAAACAGAGTCATTGCTTCAAACAGATACAGCCTTACTGCTTCTATATATGATGCGTTTCCGTATAATGGCGGTAATCCGTTTCAAAATACATCGGAAGATATTTTTGCCCTGCAGGTAACAACAAACTCAGGTGTGAATGATTTTCAGACATTCTTCTCTGCAGATGGCCGTGGAGATATTACTATCTCTGATGATCATCTGAATTTATACGAATCTGCTGATGAACGTCAGGGACTTTTTTATACAAGTGGCGGTTCTGTTTATAACGGAAAGAATGACAACGTATATGGTAACGTGCACACCATCCGTTTAGCTGAAATGTATTTGATCAGAGCTGAAACAAATTTCAGATTAACAACAGTAGTAGGTGCAACACCGCTGAGCGATCTCAACAGGATCCGTAACAGGGTGAGTCTCGGCAGCAAACTGGTTATAACACTTGATGATATTTTATTTGAACGTAAACTGGAGCTTGCATTTGAAGGATTCCATCTTTCAGATATTAAGCGATTAGGTGTTACAACAGGCTACTTCACCGGAGGTGGTGGACTTGCAGCTACTTCTCCTAAATTGGTGATGCCAATACCAGAGAGAGAATTGCGGGCTAACCCAAATCTTACACAAAACGAAGGATATTAATCATCCGAAGTAAATAGTAAAACCCCGCCACTTTCGGCGGGGTTTTCTTTTGTATCACTAACAGCGGTTAGTTGTATGAACTATAACTTAACTTCGCAGCCAATTACTTCTTATCATGAGCTTTACACCGTTCAATAAAGTGCGGATTGTTACCGCTGCAAGTTTATTCGATGGACATGATGCTGCCATCAACATCATGCGCCGCATTATGCAAAGTAAAGGCGCTGAGATTATTCACCTCGGTCATAACCGGAGTGTGTTGGAAATTGTGGAGTGTGCTATTGAAGAAGATGCACAAGGCATTGCCATCACCAGTTACCAGGGCGGGCATGTGGAGTTTTTCAAATACATGAAAGATCTGCTCGAAGAAAATGGTTGCGGCCACATCAAAATATTTGGTGGTGGTGGCGGAACGATCCTGCCTGCAGAAATAGATGAACTACATCAATATGGTATCACACGTATTTATTCGCCTGATGATGGACGACAGATGGGGCTCGAAGGAATGATTG
>JALHRP010000038.1:32229-40179 GCA_022841365.1 Chitinophagaceae bacterium
ATTGAAGATGTGATTAAACAATGTAGCCCCCTCCCAACCTCCCCCAAAGGGGGAGGAGATTGGCAACAGTCTGACTATTGGTCAGCATCAAAAAAATGGAATGGGAAACTTCCGCTTGGTGAAGTAAAAGATATCAGACGTATTGCAAGAATGATTTCATTAGCTGAAACCGGAAACGATTATTCTCATATCAAAACAGGGTTGTCAAAATTATCAAGCTCTGAAATCCCCCCTTTGGGGGGTGGGGGGGCACCTGTGTTAGGAATTACCGGCACTGGCGGGGCAGGTAAATCTTCAGTAACAGATGAAATTGTTCGTCGCTATTTAAATGCGTTCACAGATAAAACAATCGCTGTTATTTCTGTTGATCCATCAAAGAAAAAAACAGGTGGCGCTTTGTTGGGTGATCGTATTCGAATGAATTCAATTTCGAACCCACGGGCATATATGCGTAGCCTTGCTACAAGAGAAAGTGATAAAGCATTAAGTGCACATGTGCAGGAAGCAATTGACATTTGTAAAGAAGCAGGCTTTGATTTTATTATTCTTGAAAGTGCAGGTGTTGGACAAAGTGATGCCTCAATTCTTGATTACTGCAATGTGAGTTTGTATGTGATGACGCCTGAATATGGTGCCGCATCGCAATTGGAAAAAATTAACATGCTGGATTATGCGGATGTAATTGCCATCAACAAATTTGATAAAGCAGGTGCACTGGATGCATTGGCTGATGTACGCAAACAGTACAAACGCAATCACCAGCTATTTATGGCGAAGGATGATGAGCTTCCGGTTGTTGGAACCATAGCATCGCAATTCAATGATGCAGGTGTAAATGAATTGTTTGAAAAAATTATTCACACGCTTGAAACAAAAGCGAATGTAACATTTGGTGCGGTTGAACATTTTGTTCATCGGGATACTGTAAGCAAATCACTTATTATTCCTCCTGCACGTGTACGTTACCTGAGTGAAATTGCCGATGCCATTAAAGATTACAATCAACTGGTGTTGGATCAGGCAGCCATTGCATCAAAACTTTATCAATTAAATGGTGCTTTCGAAATTATTAAAGAGAAAGCAGAGCCGGCTTTACTGGAGACGATCAAGCAACAGATTCAATTCTATACAGATCAACAAACACCGGTTGCAAAAAAACTCATTGCACATTGGCCGGAGAAAGTAAAAGCTTATCAAAAAGACAACTATGAATACAAGGTGCGTGATAAAATCATTAAGCAACCTTTGTTCAGCACCAGTTTAAGTGGTACACGAATTCCGAAAATAGTATTGCCAAAGTATAAAGACTGGGGCGATTTATTAAAATGGCAAGCGCAGGAAAATGTGCCCGGCAGTTTTCCGTTTACAGCTGGTGTGTTTCCGTTGAAACGTGAAGGCGAGGACCCCACAAGAATGTTTGCAGGTGAAGGCGGACCTGAACGCACCAATAAACGTTTTCATTATGTATCACTCGATCAGCCGGCCAAACGTTTATCAACCGCATTCGACAGTGTAACATTGTATGGTGAAGATCCTGCACATCGTCCGGACATTTATGGTAAAGTAGGTAACAGCGGCGTAAGTATTGCAACAGTTGATGATGCAAAAAAATTATACAGCGGGTTTGATCTCTGCGATCCAAAGACAAGTGTAAGCATGACCATCAATGGTCCGGCCCCTATGCTATTGGCGTTTTTTATGAATGCAGCTATTGATCAGCAATGTGAGAAATGGATAGAGGTGAATGCTGAATGGTCAATGGTGAATGATGCACTAAAACGAAAATATCCAGATGGCAACTATCCCAAATATTACAATGTAAATGAACCAGGCGAACACCCTGTGTTTGCAGGGTCTGAAATCCCTCCGCCAACTGGCGGAGGTGTGGGGGCACTTGGTTTACGATTACTCGGCTTAAGCGGCGATGAAGTATTACCTGCAGATGTATATGAGCAATGTCGCCAAACTGCATTACAACAAGTGAGAGGAACTGTGCAGGCAGATATTTTGAAAGAAGATCAGGCACAAAATACTTGTATCTTCTCAACAGAGTTTGCATTGAAGTTGATGGGTGATGTACAGGAATATTTTATTCAACAAAACATTCGCAATTTTTACAGTGTCAGCATCAGCGGTTATCATATTGCAGAAGCAGGTGCAAATCCCATTACACAATTGGCATTTACATTGGCAAATGGATTTACTTATGTTGAGTATTACTTAAGCAGAGGAATGAACATTGATGACTTTGCACCCAATCTTTCCTTCTTCTTTAGTAATGGAATGGATCCTGAGTATAGTGTGATTGGAAGAGTAGCAAGAAAGATCTGGGCAAAGGCAATGAAGTATAAGTACAAAGCCAACAAACGCAGCCAGATGTTGAAGTATCATATTCAAACAAGTGGCAGAAGTTTGCATGCTCAGGAAATTGACTTCAACGATATACGCACAACCTTGCAGGCATTGTATGCGATTTATGATAACTGCAATTCTCTTCACACCAATGCATACGATGAAGCCATTACAACACCTACAGAAGAAAGTGTACGCAGAGCAATGGCTATTCAGTTAATCATCAACCGGGAATTAGGGACAGCGAAGAATGAAAATCCGAACCAGGGTGCATTCTTAATTGAAGAGTTAACGGATCTGGTAGAAGATGCTGTGATGAACGAGTTCAACCGAATTACAGAACGTGGAGGTGTGTTGGGCTCAATGGAGCGGATGTATCAACGGAATAAAATACAGGAAGAGAGTTTGTATTACGAACATCAGAAACATACCGGCGAATTACCATTGATCGGCGTCAACACCTTCTTAAGTAAAAACGGAAGTCCCACTATTTTACCACAGGAAGTAATCCGCAGTACAACAGAAGAAAAAGAACAGCAGATCAGTAATCTGCAAAACTTCTGGAAACGAAATGAACACCGCAGTGCAGAGGAGTTGAAAAAACTGAAAGAAGTAGCAGTGAGCAACGGAAACATTTTTGCGCAACTGATGCAAACAGCAAAGTATTGTTCACTGGGACAAATAACGCATGCATTGTATGAAGTAGGCGGACAGTACCGAAGAAACATGTAACTACAATAAAGAGAGGGCGCAAGAGCGCCCTCTTCTGTTAACCTGCATCATCCATCAATCATTACTTTCTTTTACCTCTTTACCTTCTTTATTAATCAAGATCATGATGCTGTTCTTCATCACTCTTGCTTTACCATCTACAAAAAAATCGGCAAAGTTAAATTGATAATCCAGCTCCATATTTCCTTTCTTATTAATGTAGCCCCACATGCCTTTACTGTTTGATACAGGAGCAAGACCTTCAGAAAATCCACGGGCCGATTCAAACTGATAAGCAATCACTACTTTAAATTGGTGATTCACATAGCCGTACTTTCCATTCTTTTTTACAACCGCTAAACTGTCTCTGAAACAACCTGCATCCTCCAGCAACAGTTCTTCCACAATTTTTCCGGTACTGTCGAGAAAGCCCCATTTATCTCCTGATCGTACGGCCGCTTTTCCTTCTCTGAAAGCCATAGCTTCATCATAAATTAATGGAACAATTAACTCGCCTTTGTTATTCACATAACCTGATTTACCTGCTTTCGTAACTTTTGCAAGTCCGCAACTGAAATCATCTGTATAATCATATTGCTTTGTCCATTGTTGCCCAAAGCCCGCAACAGTAATAAAAAGCAATAGTGAAGTGAAATATTTTTTCATAACATGAAATTGATTGGATGAAAAAATCTTGCTTGTAAGGTAGTGTACAGATTCTGCCGGAGAAATGACAGTAAGCAGCTATGCAACTGATGGATGGCAGCAAATAACTGTTCGGAAAACAATCCTTATTTTGAGGAATATTTTATACGTATGAACGGTAAGCTTTTTCTTTTAAGTCTTTTATTTATTTCCGCCTGTTCTCAAGGCCCTTACAGAGCAACCAATAAAGTGTATAAGCAACAGGCAAAGAAATTTGCCAACCTGCTTCGTCAGTATCCGTTAAAAGATTCGGTTGAAACAGCATCGTTTGTTGGTACGACCAATTTTTCCATGCGAAGGCCCAATTTTGTCATCATTCATCATACTGCACAAAACAGTTGCGAACAAACGCTGAAGACATTTACACTTCCCCGTACACAGGTGAGTGCTCATTATGTAATTTGTAAAGACGGAACTGTGCATCACATGCTCAACGATTATTTGCGTGCACATCATGCAGGTGTAAGCAGGTGGGGCAATGCAACCGACATCAATTCAAACAGCATTGGTATTGAATTAGACAACAACGGTTTTGAACCCTTTGATGAACGACAAATCAACAGTTTGAATCTGTTGCTGGAACGGTTAAAAAAATCATTCAACATACCGGCTGCCAATTTTATTGGTCATGGCGATATTGCACCTACACGTAAAAATGATCCCAACTGGCGTTTCCCCTGGCAAACTTTAAGTACAAAAGGTTTTGGTTTGTGGTGGAACGATACAACCAATGTGCAGGTGCCAGCTGGTTTTGATCCGTTAACGGCAATACGAATTGTTGGATACGATGTAAAAGATACAGCGGCAGCTATTCTTGGATTTAAACGTCACTTCATGATGGATACAACAAGAGGGATGACGCCTGAAGCAATGAAAGTGCTCTATCAGCTCCATAAAAAATACCTGTAACTTTATCTCCCTCCGATTGTTTAAAAAGAATATTTATTTCTGCGATTGCTCCCATGTAAGAAAAATGACAACCGAAATCCTTTGCAACAGCTTACTGTTTGTGACAAAGAACAGAATCTGATAAATTGCTTAAGAGTTTGGTATGATTAAGAAGATGAACTAAACGAGGCCGGATTAAAATTGAAATGTATGACAGCAGAACAACAACGGCTTTTAGAAAATGCTAATAAAACGGTTCCACTTGAACGCTGGGGTCCTTACCTCAGCGAACGCCAATGGGGAACAGTACGGGAAGATTATGGTGAGTATGGTGATGCATGGGGTTATTTTCCATTTGAGCATTCGCATTTCCGGTCCTATCTCTGGGGCGAAGATGGAATTGCAGGTATCTCCGATTATTTTCAAAACCTCTGTTTTAGTGTGGCGTTGTGGAATGGGAAAGATCCTATTTTAAAAGAACGTCTTTTTGGAGTGGGCAACTACAACGGGAACCATGGAGAAGATGTAAAGGAATTATACTACTACCTGGATAATGTGCCTACGCATTATTACATGGAATACCTGTATAAATATCCGCAGAGTTTATTTCCTTATAAAAAGTTATACGAAGAAAATAAGAAACGAAATCGTCACGAACCTGAATATGAAATACTGGATACAGGTGTGTTCAAAAACAATCATTATTTTGATGTACAGGTTACCTATGCCAAACAACATGCTACCGACATGTTCATTAAAATAGAGGTTACGAACCGTTATCACCGTGCAGCAGATATTTCAGTGCTGCCAACACTTTGGTTCGCAAATAAATGGGATCACAACGGCAAAGAAATGAAGCCAGTGATAGAATTTGTAAACGATTCCTGTGTACATGCATGGCATAACCGTTTGGGCGATTATTATTTTTATTTTTCTGAAAGCAACGATGTTTGGTTTACTGAAAACGAAACCAATAAAGAAAAACTAAACGGATCAGTGAACGATTCCGTTTTTGTAAAAGATGCGTTCAATGATGCGGTTGTACATAATAAGAACAGAAAAAAATTACGGGAGAAAAAAACCGGCACCAAATGTTCGCCTGTGTACGAGTTGCATGTAAAGGCACACGAAACAAAAACAATTTATTGCCGCTTGGTAGATGGTTATCTTGATCAGGCTTTTCCGGAAGGATTTCATTCAGTATTTAATCAACGTAAACAGGAAGCAGATGAGTTTTATGCAACGGTTATTGCTGATTCATTAACAGAGGATGAGAAACGTGTTTCAAGGCAGGCTTATGCCGGTTTATTGTGGAGCAAACAATATTATTCGTTTGATGTAGAACAATGGATCAATGAAAGCGATGGTATTACACAGGTGAACAATGGTAAGAAGAACGGACGAAACAACGACTGGACACATTTAAAAAATGCAGACGTTATTTCAATGCCGGATAAATGGGAATACCCCTGGTATGCGGCATGGGATCTGGCGTTTCAATGCATTGCCATGGCTGCAGTAGATCCGGTTTTTGCAAAACATCAACTGTTGCTCATCATGCGGGAGTGGTATATGAAACCGGACGGACAATTACCTGCATACGAATGGAATTTTGGAGATGTTAATCCGCCGGTGCATGCAACAGCTGCCTGGTATGTATATAATATTGAAAAGAAACGAACAGGCAAAGGCGATGTGCAATTTCTGAAACGCATCTTTCAAAAACTCCTGATCAATTTCACCTGGTGGATCAACCGGAAAGATGAAAACGGAAATAATTTATTTCAGGGTGGCTTCTTAGGTCTTGATAATATTGGAGTTTTCAATCGCTCTCATCATATTCCCGGCAATCATCAGTTAGAGCAGGCCGATGGTACTGCATGGATGGGGATGTATGCATTGAACATGATGGACATTGCTGTTGAGATTGCGATGTATGATGATGCATTTGAAGATACAGCCACTCGCTTCTTTGAACATTTTGTTTTGATTGCGGAAGCGTTGAACGAACATCATACCTGGAATGAAGAAGATAAGTTTTATTATGATGTATTGGTGATGCACGATGGAAGCCATCTGCCATTGCGGATTAAATCGGCAGTAGGACTTACGAGTTTGTTTGCCGTGTCTACCATTCACAGAGGTAATTTAGCAAGGCTCCGAGATTTTAAGAAACGTATTTCATGGTTTGAGAATTACCGCAAATCAAAAAACAGGTTCTGGCCCAACGAAGAAAAAAGTGATAGTGAAGAAATTCTGATATCGCTGGTGCCAAGGGAAAAATTAGTGGCTATTCTGCAACGCTTACTTGATGAAGATGAATTTTTATCTCCGGGTGGTATCAGGGCATTATCAAAAGATCATGAAGCCAATCCGTATTCAGTAGAAATTGACGGGCAAACATATTCCATTCAATATGATCCCGGCGACAGTACCAGCGATATGTTTGGAGGTAACAGTAACTGGCGTGGTCCCGTGTGGATGCCGTTAAATTTTTTAACCATCCAGGCTATTCAGCGCTTTGGTGAATTTTATGGTGATACCGTTACAGTTGAATATCCTGTTGGCTCCGGAAAGAAACTTACACTTGAGCAAGTGGCACATCAACTTTCAAAACGTATTCTTTCTTTGTTTACACGTGATGAAAAAGGCGACCGCCGCTGTTATGAAGAGTACAATTGGTTTTACAAACAACCCGGTAACGAACACCTTGTTTTATTCTATGAATATTTTCATGGCGATAGCGGAAAAGGATTGGGTGCAAACCACCAAACAGGATGGACGGCACTTGTAGCTGAATTGATGCATGAGTTTAGAGGAAAGTAAAAGAGTCTGAAAAACCGGGTTTTCGAGTAGTTGCATTTTTGGAAAAAATGGCAAAATTTTATATAGAGGTTTAGAAGAGTGCTGAGAAAAAAATAGTTTTTTCTCAGCTGCTGATTAGTTTAAAAAACAAGAGAGGCTCTTCGCCTCCCTTGTTTTAGTTTTTTTATTATTTCTTCCAGCTATTATTATTGTTATTGATATCCGGTAATCTCAACTCCGGATCAACAACCACTTCTTTTACTTCAGCTTTTGTTTGTACAGGAAATGTCCATGTATCGCCCCGCTGCCAAACTTCAACCGGCAGTTGAACCATTTGTACATCACCATTTACATCGGTTACTTTAACAGTAAGCGGCATCGGCATTTTTTCAAGCAACTGTAACGTAATGTTTACACCTGTTTTTCCACTGCTTTTTAACGGAGCAACTTCTTTTACTGCCACATCAAACTTCCAGGTGTTTAATGCCC
>JALHRP010000039.1 GCA_022841365.1 Chitinophagaceae bacterium
AACAGCAGTGCATCTATGATTTCATGGAATAAAGATAAATGGAAAACCTGACGTATGATTGTTGGGAATAATGTATGAAAGCAAAAAGATGATTTTGCAGTTGATTTATCTTTTATATCAACTCACTATTTTTAAATCTTTTCAATTCTCTTTGATATTTGTCTGTATTTTATGAACAGTTGTTTTACTTTGTTTTATTATTTTCAGATATGCGAAAGGAATCTGCTTTATCAATATTCCAGTGTTTACTACTTATACTTTCAGTTGCAGCAACGCAGGCGCAGCAAAAAGACAGTGTGCAACGTATGGTTCATTTCGGCGGCACCATCACTGCCACACAAAACGGCATTTCACTTATTCCATCTTTTTCACTCAACAGACCGGCTGTTATGTTTGATTTCAATATGGGAGGTAAAAAACTAACCTTTGAACCTTTTCTCCGTTTTGGTACAAATGGCAAACCATGGGCTTTTGTTTTCTGGTTTCGATACAAAGTGATTACAGGCAGTAAGTTTAAGATGAGTATTGGTGCTCATCCCTCGTATGTGTTCAGAAGCATCAGTAACCCTCCTGTACCGGATGCAGTTCAGGTAAGCAGGTTTGCTGCCATAGATTTTACACCTACGTTTGTTGTAGCAAAAAATATTTCAGCAGGGGTTTATTATCTTACCTCATTGGGTATTGACAAATCTTCTGTGCGTTACACACATTTTGTAACACTCAATGCCAACTTCAGTCATTTAAAAATTGCAGGGAACCTGTATGCAAAATTCAATCCGCAGCTCTACTATCTTAATATGGCCGGCAGCGATGGTTTTTATTTCACACACAGTTTTACACTGGCACATGAAAAATTTCCGGTGAGTCTGCAAACCATTATGAACAAGGCCATCCGTACAAATATTGCAGGCAATGGTTTTATCTGGAACCTCAGTTTGATCTACAGCTTTAATAAAAACTATTCGATGAATAAATAACGGGAATGAAAATGTAAGGGTGGGTGAGATGAGGTACATTCGAAAAGACAGACCAGATCAGAGCCTCTCACACATACATTTAACAGATCAGCATACCTGTTTAAAAAGACGCCTTCCTCTTTCGAACGTTTGATTGAAAGCCGGGTTCAATCATCATCCTTTAATGATTGCTTTTAAAAACTCCTGCACTGCTTCTGATTTTCCCAATGGCTCCAGTAAAAAAATAAAAAGGTTTACCGCAAGTGCAAGAATGGTAGCCGGATGTTTGAGTTTATCGTATTTCCATGCTGCAAAAAGAAGCATACCCATGATCAGAAACTGTGTAAAATAAATGGGCGCCATAATATCAAGATTTGGCCATGCTTTTATATGTAATCCGATGTACACATTCTGTACGCCTCTGCCAAGAGCGGGCATCATGATCAGAAACACTGTTGAAATGAGCCACCATGCATGATGCTCTAACTGTTTCCGGTGAAGGATGCTTTTGATCACTGCATATCCAAACGCCGACATCATCACAATTTCAACAGCGGCTACACCAAAAAAGAACCAGGGTTTAAATGGCCCAAATTCAGCAGGACTTGCAATGATTTTTTCTGTAGTAACAATATCCCGGTGCATCATACTCAATGCAGTTAAACAAACAGCACCGGCAAAAAACATTCCGATGATGCCATTGGTTCTGTGGCGTGGTAACTGACCATGTGTGGCAAAGTAAGGTTGTATAATGAGATAGAGGTACCAGACAGTACCTGTCCAGTAATGAATATGAACCGACCATGCATTCTCTTTAAAATCGCCCCAATAATCTCTGAAAATTCCAAACTGCATAAAGGCCATCGGCACAAACATCCACTTGTAGAGGTTTTTGTATTTGTTCATATGCTGCATTGGTTAAGGTTGGATGCAATGTGGAATAGCCTGCTGAAGATAATACAAAAGTTGAATTCAGGAAACCGGCGTTATGCGGTCATTTTTTCTTTTTCGATAATTGAATCAATAAAAGGGTTCACCTGTAATTCTTTCAATGCGGCATATGCTTTTCTGTCCTGATTGGCTTGTTCGGCCAACTCATATTTCAGTTGTTGATAGGCTATCCTTGCCCATTCATTTTTCCGTAAATAATCACGGCTTAACAGATGCCGCTCCAGAGCCTTGCTGTGTATTGGACAAACATACAGGTGATGCTTAACTGTATCTAAAATTGCATGACTGTAAGTTTCGTTTCGTTTAAACACATCACGGTCTTCTATACCCTGGTTCCCATGATGAACATACCCCAGTTTTTCTAACGCTGATTTGATGCGTTCAAAATCTGCAGGCTGCTGATAGATGATATCCAGATCAATGATTGGTTTTGCAGCTAAGTGTGGTACAGAAGTACTTCCTACATGTTCTATGCTGTATTCAATTTCCGGCAGTCCGGTTTCGATTGCGAGTTTGATCGCTTCAAAATCGGAAATCCATGCGGGGTTGTATGTTAAGATGAGCATTGCTGTTTTAAAAGTAAGCACAAAATACAGTTAGTGATGCGCTTAATTATCTTTTCATAAAGGCTATGAAGTGTAACTTCTTTGTACAACTTATTTCAGGACGAGACAATACAAAAGCTCATTGTTTTTCTGTTGCTCAGCGTTATTCGTCTGCCGAAACCGAAGCCGATTAGCGAACAAAAAGCTGAGAATATATTCGTCGCCCCGCCATATACGCCAATGCAATGTTAGTGGCTGTTTTGTGTCCTAATGCTGCTACGAATTTTTTTTCGTGAACCATCCCAATCACCTGTCCAGCGAAGTTGAATTGGTCCTTCATACAAGTCTTTATAGAAGTCTATCCAATCCCATGCAGAAGTTCCGTCTGTAAGCTTTACTTCTGGTATCCAAACTTTGCTTTCTTTATCAAAGTACATTGACCATTTGCCGTCTTGCTTGTCCGTAATATAACATTGTCCATAGTAAGCAAGTGTGGAAGGAAACCAGGTGTCAAAGAGTTTGTAATTAGTTCCATTCCATTTAAGAGCCTCGTCAACTAAGTCAATACCCAAACTGTCAAAGGAAAGTTGTTCTTTGTCAAAGTTGAGTATTAAAGGTAAAGTGTCAATTAGTTGCGGTACAAACTCTGGAAACTTTTCTCCATACTTGTCTGAAATTTTTTGATAAAAATGCTCAGATGTCACGCCTTTGTCTTTGAATGCTTCGTATTTGGCTTGTGCGTCTTTAACCTGCTGCAGCGTTTCATAAATGCGTAAACTTAAAATCTGCATTTTGTTTCCAGCACCGTTCTTCTGATTAACCTCGTCAACAAGAATATAATAGCCATTTTCGGATTTGTGTAAGTTGCCAAAGAAATCTGAAACGTAAATTTTTTGCTCAACAATTGTCAGCTTGTGATTTTTGATTAAATCCTTTAGATATTTTGGATAGAGCATATGGTCGTTAACATCGTAATCTGAAAGTCTATCTCCAGAAGCTAATACTTTCATCAAATGTTCGTCATCGTCAGAACCATAAGCCGTTTCTAATACTGAAGTTTTTTCCGATGCAAGTGTTTTAATATCGGGAAATATTGCTGCTGCTTTAAAATTTTCGGATTTGTCTAAGAATAAAATTTGTCCTGTGTTTAATTCGTAAACTTCAAAATCATACCATTCAGGCATATCGCTTTTATATTGTGTTAGCCTTTTAGGTTTATCTGCTTCAATTATTTGTTTTCCATTTTCAAATGTCAGTTCAATTTTGTAAGAAATGTTCTTTTTGAGAAAGTCAATTGTATTTTTTACAAACCGAACTTCCTCTATTTTTTCCAATTGGTCAATGTTATCTATTAGTAACGCTTGCTTGTCGTAAAACTCAAGAAGCACTTTTCCGTCTGAAAGTAAAAATGTTCTGGATGTCCATTTTTTACGACGAGTGTTGTCTTGTTTTCCATTGAACTGTGTCAACAGTTGAGATTTTGACGCACTGTCTAAAAGTGTCGCCGTAATTTTTGTTTTGTCAATTGTTGTGATGTCCAACTTTTGAGAGAAAGAAGTTAAAGCTGTCAAAGTGAATATGATTAGAAGTAATTGTCGCATTGTAGGGTGTCTCTATAAAATAGCCACTAACGTTAGGCATTTGTGCTGTTGGGGGCTTCATCTATTCGTCGCCCCCGGCGACGGCTGCCGAACGAAGAACTAAAGTAGAAATTTTATTCTGAAGCTCAATAGTAAAAGTCAAGCTGGGACAAAAAGCTGAACAGCGAACGGGACGATGACGGACGCTTTGCGTCCAGCCCCAATAGCACAAATGCACCTGTTGCCTGCTGCTTTTCGTCAGTTATAAATAAAAACAAGCCGTTTTTCAAAAAATCCGTTGTTGTTTCTTAACTCTGAAATTGTACCGTCGGCATTGTAAGACAAAAAATATTTGTCGTCACGAAAATTTATGATTTCAATGATTTGGTTTTTGTCATTGTATTTGTAATTGAAATTATTCGATGTTCCGCTACCTTCAACTGTCATCCTTGTTACTCTGTTTTTGTTGTCATACTCATAACACTTGACAGTTGCTGGATAGACTTTCATGTCACATTCTTTGTCTTTGGTGTCGCTTTTAAAAATGTCGCCTGTCGGAACATAGTAAGGTAAATGAAAGTGGGTATTGCAAAAAAAGATATCAGGTTTGATAACGGTCAAATCAAATTGTTTTGCCTTCATTACTGTGTCAATCTTAACTGAGAATCCTGGATTCTGATTGTCAGATAAAATGACAGTTACTTTTCTTTCATTCTTTTTGTCTTGCCCACAAGAGGTAATTACAAAGGATATAAATGTCCAAATTATAAATAGCCGCATAATGTTTTAAATATTGATGCAAGAATAATAAAGGTTACACAAAGTAGCAGGCAACATTTTACTTTGCGCTATAATTTGTTTAAAAAAGGTTTGATCTTCAATGTAAATTAAAACAAATGCTCTTACTAAAATACTACAATCCTGTTTATCAAATAGCATTCAGTAACTGGAAAGAAATGTATTTGCTTAACAAAGAACCAATCCTGTTGATTCCTGAACTGTATCAGGGAAAATTAGTTTACCGGGCAAGGGGATCTGCCAAACGAATTTCGTATACATCCATAAAAAAAGGACTCCTTAAAAAAGAAGTCCTCATCAATTTTAATTTACCTTTTTAATTACTCGAAAACCCTGCTTCCTCCGCCACTGTTACTTCACTGTAATCTTTTACTACATTGTACAATGTATCCCGTTCAACCGGTTTGCGTTTTACCTGTTTAATGAGGGCCATTAATTGTTCGGTTGTCATGCTCGGAGTTTGTTCTTCGCTGCCGGCCATGCTGTAAATTTTGGTGGTATCATCAATGGTGCCGTCAATATCATTTACTCCAAAACTTAAAGTCATTTGTGCATTGTGCCTGCCCAACATGGGCCAATACGCTTTCAGGTGCGGAAAATTATCGAGGAACAAACGTGCAACCGCATACATCTTCATGTCTTCTGCCACAGTGCTCTCACTGATATTGCTCATGTCATTATCCTTGTTACGGAACTTGAGCGGAATAAATGTTTGAAAGCCGCCAGTTTCATCCTGCAACATCCGTAAGCGGTTCATATGATCTATCCGATGTGCGTAGCTTTCAATATGTCCATACAACATGGTTGCATTGCTGTGCAGTCCCAGCTTGTGTGCCGTTTCATGAATCTTTAACCATCCATCTGCATTTACTTTATCTGCACAAATCTGTTCACGTATCTCCGGACTGAAAATTTCTGCACCACCACCAGGTATAGAATCCAATCCATGACTGATCAATATCTTCAAACCTTCTTCCACACTTACTTTTGCTTTGCGGAACATATAATCGTATTCAACCGCTGTGAATGCTTTGATGTGTAAACCGGGGCGATGTGTTTTAATGGCTTTCAACAGATCTGCAAAAAACTGCAGATCCATTTTTGGATGTACGCCACCCACAATATGTACTTCGGTAACAGGAACGCCATCGTACTTCTGCACCATGTGCAGCATCTGCTCAATACTCAGTTCCCAACCTTCTTCACGTTTTGCATACAATTTGGAGTAGGCACAAAAATTACAACTGAACACACATACATTGGTGGGCTCAATATGAAAGTTGCGGTTGAAATAAGTGGTATCGCCATGCAGTCGTTCACGTACATGATTGGCGAGTGCGCCTAAAAAGGGGAGACTTGCTTTTTCAAACAACAACAACCCATCGGCTTCTGTAATGCGTTGTTGATTGTAGATTTTATCAGCAATGATTTTTAAATCTGCTTCAATTCTGTTGCTCTGTAATAATGCTTCAATTCCTGTTTGCATGTTATATCATTTTATATTCCGGTTGGTGGGGACAGCAACCGGGGCTAGTAGCATATTCAATCATTTTTAATTTCCGGTTGTTGTGGACAGCAACCAGGCAGGCCCGTCGGATCATCAATCCGTATTTTGAAAACGACCAGTAACGTTGTAAAAATAAAACAGCGTAACTGTTACAAAGTTACGCTGGGATCAGGCAGGAAAATGATTTCCGTCAATTTACTTTTACTACTCGGAAAGTCTCTGTGTCTTTAGCCCGGTACACAACCTGTACGGTGTACACACCGCTGCTGAGCGTACTTAAATCAACTTCCATATATGTAGCGCCAATATTGGTTCCTGATTGGCCAAGTGCAATCCGTTTCTGCCAAACCAATTGCCCCATGTGGTTGTATACATTGATGAATTCAATATTGATGGGTTGACGGTAAAACTGCAATGCAAACCGGTCTTTAAACGGATTGGGTGTAATCATCACTCCTTTTCGTTTCAGATTGGGGTTGGCATCTTTTACGGTTATATTAATATCATCGAGATAAATATTGTTTTCAAAATTGGTGGTGTTACGGATCACCGCCTGTATATATTCTGTACTGCCTGTTGAAAAATCGCCCAGAAAAACAGAATCTTTTCTCCACTGCGCAGCATTGGGAATAAAAAAATCATTGGTGGCTACATTGCCCGTTGTTACTAATTCTCTTCCCCACTTTTTATATACACTTTTATATGTCAGCCCGCAATCGGCTGTTACCAATACTTCCAGCGTATCAGTAGGGTTATTGGCGAGATCGGGTACATTATAAGTAGCAGCTGCAACCTGGAAGGTCATAAACGCAGAGTCTCTTCCTTTCACAGGAATGAGTGGTGAAAACATCCAGTCAATTAAACCGTTTGCATCATAATCGTAATTATTAATAAACATAGATGCAGTTCCTGTTTTAGAAGCAGCCGTAGTGCGTCGCCAGGTTGTATCGGCATTGGCATTAAACCGTTGCCAGTTGGCAGGTGGAAATGAAACAGTTTCAAATCCTTCAGTATAAGGAACAGTAACTAATGGAAAAACAATACCTGCTACTTTACCGGTGTCATTCGCCACTTTCTGATCTGTACTTCCATTGGGGTTGGATGTGTACACAATAAAGTTAGCATTGGTTCCCGGGCTTAACGGAATTTGATTGAGTGTAATAGTTGCTGTTGATTGCGGTGCAATGCTGCCGGTAAAATTGGTTACAACGGGTGTGCCTGTTCCAAACCTGGCAGTAATGGTTAAACTGGTAATGATATCGGTACCTGTATTTTTTATGGTGATGACAGGTAAGTACGTATTGCTGCACGAATAAATAAACGATGCGTTGTTGCCACACACTTCATAAAACGGATCATTAATTTTTTCAAACCGCACATCTCTGTTCAGCGTTGGTACAGGAGTACAACCATCGGATGTAATGAGCGACTGCATCCATGGATTGGCCAGCAGTATTGCTTCCATGCGGTTGCATTGTTGCGGCGTATACATTACCATGGCACGATCATCTACATAATCCATATAATTCATCCACATAATGCCGGGCGCTGCAGGTGAACAGGCATCTCTAATTACACTATCGGCAGCAGGTGCACCAAACGTACAGCCCGATTGCGGTGGCGTATCATTCAATCCATCATCATCACCACAACCCTGTGTACCATTACAATTGTTGGGCCCCCAGATATGATTGAGATCAAAGAAGTGACCGATTTCATGTGTTGCTGTTCTTCCTTGATTAAACGGCGCCTGTGCAGAGCCACCCCGTCCGAATGAACGCTGACTGTTTACAAATCCACGTTCGTTTAACGGAACAGCAGAAAGTGGATCGGATGCAAAGAAAGAATAACCCAAAAAACCTGATGGCATCTGGCATACCCAGATGTTGAGGTATTTAGTGGCATCCCATGCATCGCTTCCGCCGGTGCAGGTAAACTTTACGGGATCCTTTAATCCGGGTGATGAGATGACGGATGATGTAACTCTTACTATTCCATTACTTGCATCGCCTTTATTATCCCGTTTTGCTAAACAAAAACGCAGATTGCTTTTTCCAAAAAGCGGTTTAAAGGCTGCAGGTATTCTTGTTGAATCGGCATTGAGTCCGGCGTAATCTTCGTTTAATACATCTATCTGCGATTGCACCTGGGCGTTGGTAACAGAACCGGGATTGGGTAATACAATGTGCACTACTACCGGTATGGTATATGTTACATCAGGCCTTAAGGTTTGTTTCAATTGTTGATAAGCTTCCAGTGTGCGCCTGCGGTTAAGTTCCATTTCCTGTTGCAGCGAAGGATATTTTTTTAACAGCTCATTCATTACCGCCTGTGTGCCGCAGCGTTGAAAACCGGTATGTACGGATGCAGGAGTTTGCTTTTGTTTTTGTGCAAACACAGGAAGTGTAAAAACGGATAGCAGGATGCAGAACAGAAAACGATTCAAGATCATTATACAAATTATTAAGTATGTGAATGTACGAACAAGACCTAAAATACAGATCTTATGAGCAAGACAGCCATCTGCCGGATAAAAGCTGCCTGAACAAAAGGTAAACAGCCAACGGTTCTGTATGGTTGTTCTGTAAAAACGATTATCTTTCCCCTTCATACCAAATGTATAGTCTGATGAGTATTAAGCTGCGTCTTACAGTCATGAGTTTTTTACAGTTTTTTGTTTGGGGAGCCTGGTTAATTACCATAGGCACCTATTGTATTAATGCAAAAGGGTGGACTTTTCCTGAGTTTGGTGCCATCTTTTCTACACTTGCACTCTCTTCTTTATTTATGCCTGCATTAACAGGTATTATTGCCGATAAATGGTTGAATGCGGAAAGGCTTTATGGAATTCTGCATATTCTTTATGGCGTTGTGCTCTTTTTTGTACCGCAGGTAAACGATCCTGATTTATTTTACTACGTCATCTTTGCAGCGATGATCTGTTACATGCCTACCATTTCATTATCTAACTCTATTGCTTATACCATATTAAAAGGTAACAACTACAATGTTGTAAAAGTGTTTCCGCCTATTCGTGTGTGGGGAACCATTGGTTTTATTGCGGCAATGTGGGTGACCAATCTTACAGGAAGCAAAGCCAACGCCAATCAGTTTGTGATTGCTGCCATCTTTGCCATCCTGCTGGGTATCTATTCATTTACATTGCCCAAATGTCCGCCACAAAAAAATATTGCAAAAGGTGCATCACTCATTGAACAACTGGGATTGAATGCATTTAAACTGTTTGCAAATTTTAAGATGGCATTGTTTTTTATTTTTTCGATGTTTCTCGGTGCTGCTTTGCAACTGACCAATATGTATGGCGATTCTTTTCTGAGCGGGTTTGAAGGGAATGCAGCTTATAAAGATTCCTTTGTTGTAAAATACTCAACCATCATCTTATCTATTTCGCAGATATCTGAAACACTGTTTATTCTTGCTATTCCGTTTTTCCTGAAACGTTTTGGTATTAAAAAGGTGATGTTGATTTCGATGTTTGCATGGGTTCTGCGGTTTGGTTTGTTTGCTTACGGCGATCCTTCTCTTGCCGGTACTGCATTAATTATTCTTTCCTGTATTGTGTATGGCATGGCGTTCGACTTTTTTAATATCTCCGGTTCATTGTTTGTTGAAACACAAACCGATGCTGCCATACGATCAAGTGCACAGGGAATGTTTATGATGATGACAAATGGAGTAGGAGCCTGGCTGGGAAGTAAAGTGAGTGGATACGTTATTAATAAATACTACATCAACCCCGATAACAGCAGTAACTGGCAGGGCATCTGGATTGCCTTTGCAGTTTATTCTCTGGTGGTAGCCATTGCATTTGGTTTGTTCTTCCGGCATAAACACGATCCGCAGGCATTGGAAACGGTACATCATTAACTATTGCCCCGTCTGACGGTAAGTCGGCCGGGGACTTTATATGACCGCTCATCTGAAGTGTGACTGCTCATCTCATTTATAATTATTTTTTGGCGCAGAGAAAAGAGAAAGTGAGTTTAGCGCAGAGGGAAAAAAATCTGCGCATCTGCGGCAAATCTTATTGTTGTTTCTTTTTTCGGCGCAGAGAAAGGAGAAACGGAGGTGAACGCAGAGGGCATAAAATAATCTGCGCATCTGCGGCTAATCTTATTGTTGTTTCCTTTTTCGGCGCAGAGAAAAGAGAAGAAGAGGTGAACGCAGAGGGCATAAAATAATCTGCGCATCTGCGGCAAATCTTATTACTGTTTCTTTTTTTGGCGCAGAGAAAAGAGAAAGTGAGTTTAGCGCAGAGGGAAAAAAATCTGCGCATCTGCGGCAATTTTTTTTCAACTTACTAAGCTATAAAAACAAAGAGCGGATCATTGATCCGCTCTTTTAATATGTTTATGTTGTACAGTCATCCGCCATTAGCGGATGAACAGACAACAGCATTTATCCTTTCTTCACTTCCTTCGCCCATGCATCTTTCAATGTTACTGTGCGGTTGAAGATGAGTTTTTCTGTTGTGGTATCTTTATCTAAACAATAATATCCTTTACGCATAAACTGGAAACGGTCTGTTTGTGTTGCATCTTTAATAGCAGGCTCTGCATAACCCGTTACAACTTTTAAAGAATCAGGATTGATATAATCTTTAAAATCGCCCTCTTCACTTGCAGGGTTCTCCACTTTAAACAAACGATCATATTCTCTTACTTCCACTTCTACAGCATCCGCAGCATTTACCCAATGCAGCGTGCCCTGTACTTTTAAACCGGATGTATCGCTGCCGCTTTTACTTTCAGGAATATAACTGCAATGAATGGCTGTTACGTTTAAGTTCACATCTTTCACCACTTCATCGCATTGAATAATGTATGCGCTTTTTAAACGCACTTTTTGTCCCGGTGCCAGGCGAAAGAATTTCTTTGGTGGATTTTCCATGAAGTCGTCTGCTTCAATAAATATTTCCCTGCTGAAAGGAATGCTTCTTATACCGCCATCAGCATCTTCGGGATTGTTTTCAGAACTTAATTGTTCTGTTTGTCCTTCGGGATAATTCGTGATGATGAGTTTGATAGGGTTGAACACCACCATTCTTCTCAATGCAATTTTGTTCAAATGTTCACGGATGCAAAACTCAAGCAATCCGAATTCAATGAGGTTATCTCTTTTTGCCACACCAATCTTATCACAAAACTCACGGATGCTTTCAGGTGTATATCCACGCCGGCGCAAGCCGCTGATCGTTGGCATACGAGGATCATCCCAGCCCGTTACATGATTGTCGTTCACCAGTTGAAGCAATTTTCGTTTGCTCATGATCGTATAGTTGAGATTCAACCGTGCAAACTCATATTGTTTCGATGGAAAGATTTCTAAGTTTTCAATGCACCAGTCATACAACGGACGATGCGGAATAAATTCCAGTGTGCAAATAGAATGGGTAATGTTTTCAATAGAATCACTTTGTCCATGTGCAAAATCATACATGGGATAGATGCACCAGGCATCAGCTGTGCGATGATGATGTGCATGCTTGATGCGGTAGAGCAATGGGTCACGCAGGTGCATGTTTGGACTTGCCATATCTATTTTTGCACGCAACACTTTTTCTCCATCCTTGTATTTACCTGCACGCATGTCTGCAAACAATTGCAGATTTTCTTCTTTGCTGCGTTCGCCGTATTTGTTGCGGATGCCCGGTTGTGTGGGCGTTCCTTTTTCTTTGGCAATCTGTTCGCTGCTGCTGTCATCTACATAAGCCAGTCCCTTTTCAATGAGCTTTACTGCAAAGGAGTAGAGTTGTTCAAAATAATCAGAAGCATAAAATTCATTGGCCCAGTTAAAGCCCAGCCAGCGAACATCTTCCTTGATGCTCTCTACATATTCGGTTTCTTCTGTTACAGGGTTGGTGTCATCAAAACGAAGATTGGTTTTACCGCCGTATTTAATGCCCAAACCGAAATTGAGGCAAATACTCTTAGCATGTCCTATATGTAAGTAACCGTTTGGTTCAGGTGGAAAACGGGTAAGTACCGATTGATATCTGCCCGAACGCAGGTCTTCTTCAATAATTTCTTCAATAAAATTGAGGCTCTTTTCTTCTTCTTTTTTCAATTCACTCATAGCGGGGTTCTTGTTGGCTGCGAATTTACACCCAATTCATTAGCCTGCAAACAATGGAATAAGGTTGCAATAACAAATAATATTTTAAAAATAAGTGTTTTCCTAAGGGTGAATTGAAAACCATGGCTCTTAACCTGACGTAACTTTGCTGTTTATCTTTTTATTTTAGCGTTAAAGATTATCCGGTAGCTGAATTGAAAGAATTTATCCATATCCAACAAAAGAAAATATGCAAATTGCCAAATTACCCAGTGATGAAGCCTTAAGGTTACAGGATCTTTTTTCTTACAATATCCTCGATACAGATTCAGAAAAGGAATTTGATGAGCTGGTAGAACTGGCTGCAAGTATCTGTAATTGCCCGGTGTCTATGGTAACGTTTATAGACGAGAAACGACAATGGTTTAAGGCAAAAATCGGTGTAGAATATGAAGAATCTGAAAGAGATGTTTCGTTTTGCTCCCATGCCATACTGGAAGATGATGTAATGGTGGTGGAAGATGCTTTGCTGGATGAGCGGTTTAAAAACAATCCGTTTACCAAATTAGATAAACCTGTTCGCTTTTATGCAGGTGCACCCATTGTTTCACCTGAAGGATTTAAACTGGGTACCCTCTGTGTTATTAACCACACCCCAAAAAAATTAACTCAGCTACAGGAAAGAACATTGGTGATTTTATCAAATCAGATTACCCGTTTACTGGAACTCAGAAAGAAAAGTGCATCGTTAAGAAAACGGGCCGAACAGATTATTGAATTAAAAGAACAAAGTGTAAATCAGGTGCTGCAGGATCATGAACTGGAAAAACAACAGATTGCCGAAGAAATTCAGGAGCAAATTGCACAGGAAGTAGCCGCCTGTCGTTTATACATTGGTATTGCAGAAGAAAGCGATTCTATGCGGACTTCATATCTGAAAAAAGTAAATGAAAAACTCGGGAAAGTAATTACTGATATGCGAAAGATATCCCGTTTACTGACTCCGGCTGTACTTGCAAATGTACCATTGGAAGATATTGTGAGCGATTACATTAAAAATATTCAGCAGGATCTGCCGTTTCAACTTCAGCTGAATACAAAAGGAAATCCGCTCTTTACGTCAATGGATATTAATCTCACTCTTTTTCGTGTATTTGAAATCTGGATCAATAATCTTAAAAACCGCACTGATGTATCAAACGTTCAGGTTTCATTTGCTTACAACGGGTCGGTGCAACTGAACATTGAAAATGACAGTACATCTTATGGTATGGAAGAAGTTGAAATGGATATAATGCGATCTGCCATAGATGCACGCATCAATCACTTACAGGGAAGTATCAGCCTGCAACATATAAAAGGAGGAGGAACAGCATTGCACATAACCATGCCTCTCCATTCATAAAAAAGATGAATTACGACAGTATGGCTAAGCTCTTTCTGATGATCTCCACACATTCATGAATCTGTTCTTCTGAAATGATTAATGGCGGAGCTAAACGGATTTTATCGCCATGCGTTGGCTTGGCAAGTAATCCGTTTTCTTTCATTTCCATACATAAATCCCATGCAGCTTCCGGGTTGTGATGTTTAATTACAATTGCGTTGAGTAATCCTTTACCACGTACCAGACTGATGTAAGGCGAATGCAGCGCTGTTAATTCATGTCTCAACAATTGCCCCAGCTTTTCTGCACGTTCAGATAACTGTTCATCTTTCAGCACCTTTAATGCAGCAACAGCTACATGGCATGCCAGCGGATTGCCGCCATATGTACTTCCATGTTCACCCGGCTTAATTGTCAACATAATTTCATCATCGGCCAGTACAGCACTTACAGGCAATACACCACCGCTTAATGCTTTACCCAGTATTAAAATATCCGGACGAACATTTTCATGATCACATGCCAGCATTTTTCCTGTGCGGCAAAGTCCGGTTTGTATTTCGTCGCCAATAAATAATACATTGGCTGCTTCGCAATATTGTTTTGCAGTTGATAAATAACCATCATCCGGAACTACTACACCAGCTTCGCCCTGGATAGGTTCTACTAAAAAGCCGCACACATTTTTTTGTTGCAATGCTTCCTGCAATGCTTCCAGATCATTGTATGGTATTACATGAAAGCCCGGCATAAACGGTCCGAACTTTGAGTAAGAAGAGGGATCGGTGCTGAACGAAATCACCGTGCTTGTTCTCCCGTGAAAGTTATGTGCGCACACAATAATCTTTGCTTTATTTTCTTCAATACCTTTTCGTTCATAACCCCAACGGCGTGCTAATTTAATAGCTGTTTCAACCGCTTCTACACCTGTATTCATCGGCAACACTTTATCGTACCCGAAAAAGTTGGTGATGAATTGCTCATATTCTCCCAGTAAATTGCTGTGAAAGGCACGTGATGTGAGTGTAAGTTTTTGTGCCTGTTCAATTAATGCAGCAATAATTTTTGGATGACAGTGCCCCTGGTTTACTGCTGAGTAACCACTCAAAAAATCGAAGTAACGTTTACCATCGGTATCATATAAAAAAACGCCTTCGCCTTTTTCTAAAACAACGGGAAGGGGATGATAATTATGAGCGCCGTATTTTTCTTCCAGATCAATAGCGTATTGTGCTGTTGCCGAAACGGAAATAGTTGTATGCATAAAAGAAAGTTGAAAATGAATAAAGTAAAAATGAAAACGTAAAACGCATTGATTCCTCCCCGCCGGGGAGGTCAGAAGGGGCTTATCCTCGATGATTGAGGAGATCAAGATTCAACTGAAGAAAGGGTGTTGCCTTTTGCATGAGAGCTCAAAAATACTTCCTTACTTTGAAATAATAAAATTGTTGTTGAAATGAGTTATACAGTTCCTGCACAAACACGCATTGGTCATGTACATTTAAAAGTATCGGATATTGATCGTTCACTTACTTTTTACCTTGATTTGCTGGGGTTTGAGCTGATGCAGCGATACGGTTCGCAGGCAGTTTTTCTTTCTGCAGGCGGTTATCATCATCATATTGGGTTAAATACCTGGCACAGCAAAGGAGCCGGTCCGGCACCTGTGCATATGCCGGGCTTGTATCATACAGCCATTCTTTATCCCACAAGAAAAGATTTAGCCATCATCTTAAAACGGTTGATGGATGCAAACTATCCGTTAACAGGTGCATCGGATCATGGAGTGAGTGAAGCAATTTACTTAAACGACCCAGATGGAAATGGTGTTGAATTGTATTGGGATAAACCAAAAGAACAATGGCCTGTTGATGCAGAAGGAAATTTGATGATGGTAAGTGAACGATTGGATTTGGAGGGGTTGTTGAAAGAAGCAGAGTAAATTCTGATACGGGTTATGAGTTGAATGTTATGAGTGTGAAACCCGACAGCGGTTGAGAATGGAATCTGATCAAATATTTTTACACAAATACTTTTCATTAAACTTTAACTCCGGCTGCTTTTCAAATATCCCAAACACCGTACTGCCGCTTCCGGTCATGCTTGCATACACAGCACCTTCATCATACAACTGCTGTTTGATGCTTGCAATTTCGGGATAGGCTTTGCTTACCGGTTCTTCAAAATCGTTGATGAGTTGATCTTTCCAGGTTTCAATCGGCTGTTGAATGATTGTTCTCAGGTCGGCCCACGCCTCGTGGTCTGACCTGCGTTGAACCTGCTGAAATGCCCAACCCGTATTTACATGTATACCCGGATTTACAATAGCAACATGATACGATGATAAATCAAGTTCAACTGTTTCTAAAATTTCACCTCTGCCCGTTGCATAGCAAGGTTGGTTTACAATAAAGAATGGACAATCACTTCCCAACTGCAATGCATAATCAATCAACTGTTGCGTTGATAATTTTAATTGAAACTGATCATTCAATATTTTCAATGCAAACGCAGCATCGGCACTTCCGCCACCTAAACCTGCACCCATGGGAATGGATTTGTGTAAATGCATTTGAACGGGTGGGAGGGAAGGGAAATCTTTTTTTAGTAAGTGATAGGCTTTGATGCAGAGATTATTTGCTTCGTCGCCGGGAATAGATAAGCCGGTGGATGAAAAAGAAATGTGAGTAGTGAGTGGTGAGTCGTGCTTGCTCTCGGTAGCTTTAGCGGAGGAGAGAGTGGTCTTACTGTCGTCCATCGTCCGTCGTCCGTCGTCTATTCTAACCACTTCCAACGCATCTCTCCACTTCACCGGATAAAAAACTGTTTCCAGATTATGATACCCATCTTCCCGTTTGTTGAGAATGCGTAAGCCGAGATTGATCTTGCAATTGGGGAAGGAAATCATGAATTGATAATTATGTAATTGATAATGGATAATAACCGTTGACCTTTTGGCATAAAAATTATCAATTATGAATTATTCAATTATCCATTTGAAGCAATTATTTTTTTCTGTTCGAAAGCTCATCACGAATAGCAATGGCCCGCATATAGTCTTCCTGCTCCAGTACTTCGTTAAGAAGCGCCTGCAGTTCTTCAATGCTTAATGTTTTCAGATCGGCATTGCCTTCATTACCACCGGTTACCGTTACTTCTTCTTTTGTTTTTTTCTCTTCATCATCTTCCATCAATATACCTGCGCTTTCAAGAATATGTTCGTAGGTATAAATGGGACAGCCAAAACGAACAGCTAAAGCAAGTGCATCACTTGTTCTGCTGTCAATTTCAACCGTATCGTTATCAGATGAACATAATAATTTGGAGTAGAAGATGCCTTCCTGCAGATCGTTGATGACGATTTCGTGCAGATCAACATTAAAAGCCAGCATGAAATTTTTCATCAGATCATGTGTTAACGGTCGGCTGGGTTGCATACGTTCCAGCGCAACAGCAATTGCCTGGGCTTCAAAACCACCAATAACTATCGGTAACCGTCTGAGTCCGTTTACTTCGCCTAATACAACTGCATAGCTATGCGTTTGCGTGATGCTGTGAGAGAGTGCTACTATTTCCAGTTCAATTTTTTTCATAACCCGTGGGCAAATTTAAGGGCTTTGATTTGAATAAATACTAAAAAGCCGATAGCCTTTAGCCGATAGTCGTCAGCAAAATTCTAACAACTTTCAACCAAAGGCTATCATCTTAAGACTATCCGCTATCGGCTCAATTAAGCTACCCCTTTGAGTTTTTTTACTTCTGCTATCATCTTAGGAACAACATCAAATGCATCACCCACAATACCATAATCAGCTGCCTTAAAGAAAGGAGCTTCGGGGTCTTTATTAATCACCACAATTACCTTGCTTCGGTTTACACCTGCAAGATGTTGTATGGCACCACTGATACCGATTGCTAAATATAAGTTGGGTGCAATAGAGCCACCGGTTTGTCCAACATGCTCATGATGGGGTCGCCAATGTGCATCGGCAACAGCACGGCTGCAGGCTGTGGCGGCACCAATTAAACCTGCCAGCTCTTCCACCATTCCCCAGTTCTCTGGGCCTTTCAATCCACGGCCACCACTTACTACTAATTCAGCTTCACTTAAAGGCACCTGTCCGGTTACTTTATTGGTAGCCGTTATCTTCACTTTTGGACTGTCAACTGTAACCTGTGCGGCAACCACTTCAGCAGTTCCCTCACCGGCAACTGTTTGAAAAGAGTTGGGGCTGATAGAGATGATCTTCATTGCTGTGTTTACATTCATGTGTGCAAACGCTTTGCTGCTGAACACACCTTTCTTCACCACAAAGCCTCCGGCTGTATTTGGCAAACCTACAGCACCTGCTACCAAACCCGCTTTCAATCGTGCACTCAATCTTGGAGCAACGGCTTTGCCGGTTAAGTTGTGCGATAATACAATCACTGTTGCGCCGCTTGCAGTGGCAACATCAGCAATGGCTTTTGTATATAATTGTGCATCTACATGATTCAATGTTTCATTGGCAACATGATGAATTTTAGTTACACCATATTTACCAAGGGCAGCCACATCATCTGCAACGGTTCCTAATAAAACAGCTTCGGCTGCAGTGCCCAATTGTTTCGCTAACTGTGCGCCATAGGTTAATGCTTCAAACGAAGATTTTTTTACGTGGCCATCAGCAGAGTCTATGAAAATTAAAACAGACATATAATTTGAAAATTTGAAGATTTGAAAATTTGATGATGAGAGCTTGACAGTAGGCTAATTTTCAAATTAGCCAATTTTCAAATTCTCAAATTACTTTGGCTTCCTCATGCAGCAATCTCACCAGCTCGCCCACATTTTCTGCATCTACCAGTTTAACACCGGCTTTTGCAGGTGGTAATTCAAACGATGCAACAGAAGTTAATGCATCAACAGCCACGGGTTCTGCAACTTTCAAAGGTTTGGTGCGTGCACCCATAATGCCTTTCATGTTCGGAATGCGTTGCTCCGCCATTCCTTTCTGGCAACTTACTACAACGGGTACATTCACTTCGCAGGTTTCTTCACCGCCTTCAATTTCACGGTTGATGGTAGCCGTTGTTCCGTTCAGTTCAAATTTTGTTGCAAGAGAAACATACGGTTGATCCAGTAACTCAGCAACCATACCGCCAATAGATGAACCATTGTAATCAATCGTTTCTTTACCGGTGAAGATTAAATCATAACCGCCTTGCTTTGCAATCTCTGCAATTTGCGAAGCAATATAAAAACTGTCGTGACTGTCGGCATTTACACGAATGGCTTCATCACCGCCCAGCGCCAGTGCTTTGCGGATGATGGGCTCTGTATCTGCAGCACCCACCGTAATTAAATGAATGATTGTTGAAGGATCTTTTTCTTTCAGTTCAATGGCACGAACCAGTGCATACCATTCGTCGTATGGATTGATGATCCATTGCACACCTTCCTGTACAAACTTTGTGTTGTTATCGGCGAAGGCTATTTTTGCCGTTGTATCGGGTGTTTTACTGATGCAAACTAAAATCTTCATGCAAGCGAATTTTGTATGAGGTTAAAAATGGTTGTTTATGCAACTATACAAAGATAAAGCTTTGTGCTTCACGTCGGCAAAATTGTCGTAAAAAATATTCACATCCATGAGCAGAATTGAACAGATTGCAGAATTTTTAAAAGCAAGTCCCAACGACAGCTTTTTAAAACATGCGTTGGCGCTGGAACACATTAAGCTGGGTAATGATGAAATTGCAAGAATCGTATTTGAAGAAGTGTTGACAACTGATCCGGGTTATGTAGGTTCTTATTATCACTTAGGGAAATTATATGAACGCATAGGCGAAAATGAAAAGGCTATTGAATGGTATGAGAAAGGAATGCAGATTGCTAAAGAAAAAGGAGAGCAGCATGCATTGGGTGAGTTAAGGGGGGCGTTGGAGGAGTTGACTTTTTAAAAATATGTCTGACAAATACAGTGATACAGTTTCAAGGAAAATTTATCTTAACACATCAATTGCAATAATAATTGGTTTGCTTCTGATATTTATTCCTGATACAAGTAATGTTCATGGAGCCGGGATCATCATTGCACTTGGAGGATTGTTTCTTATTGGATTGTCTATTTTGGGTCTTATTCTTTATTTGCTTGTGAGGTTTTTATCAAAGTAATCGTTTATTCAATGCTTTCAATTGGTGCTTTTCAACAATACATTCATCAACATCATCTTTTTCAACCAAAAGATCACCTGCTGCTGGCCGTAAGCGGCGGAGTAGATAGTATTGTATTAACCGATCTTTGTTACAAAGCAGGGTACAGGTTTACTATAGCACATTGTAATTTTCAATTAAGAGGAGAAGAGAGTGATGCAGATGAAATATTTGTAAGATCACTAGGAGAGAAGTACAAGGTTGAAGTACTGGTAAAGAAATTTGATACGGAACAATATGCAGCAGCAAACAAACTTTCGATCCAGGAAGCAGCAAGAGTATTAAGGTATACATGGTTTGAAGAACTGATTTCTCGTCAGACGCCCTCGTCGGACGAACTAATTGAACGAAAATCTGAATACCGTCCGACGGGGGCGTCTGACGGAGCCACTCATCATTCCTCACTCATCACTCATCTTCTCACCGCCCACCATGCTGATGATAACAACGAAACACTGTTGATGAATTTCTTTCGTGGTACCGGTTTGCACGGGCTAACGGGTATTCCTGTTGCCAATGGAAAGATCAAACGACCGCTTCTCTCTTTCAGCAAAGATGAGTTGATGGTTTATGCGCAAGAACATCAACTGCAGTTCAGAGAAGATGCATCTAACCAGTCATCCAAATACACAAGGAACTTTTTTCGCAATGAATTGATTCCTGCCATCAGTAAAGTGTTTCCGCAGGTGAATGAAAATCTGCAGGATAATATCAAACGTTTTAAAGAGATTGAACAACTGTATCAATTATCAACACAAAAGCTCATTCAGAAACTATGCAAACAAAAAGGAGCAGAGCTGCATATCCCTGTAAAGCAACTGATGGAGTATAAAAACAGAGCGTTGATTTATGAAATTATTCATCCCTTTGGTTTTTCAGAAAAACAAATTGATGAAGTGCAGAAGCTGGCTGACAGTGATTCAGGTAAATATATTGATGCAGCTTCAATGAAATTCCGCCTCATTAAACACCAGCATTGGTTTATTATTGCCCCTTTGATTTCTATTGAAGCACAAACTATTGTGATTGAAGAAAGCAATCAGGAAGTTGACTATGAATCAGGTCAGTTGACTATAGAGAAATTATCAATCAACAATCATCAGTTATCAACTTCTCAAACAATTGCAACACTAGACGCTTCAAAGATTCAGTTTCCGTTGCTGTTACGCAAATACAAACAGGGAGATTATTTTTATCCATTAGGGATGAGGAAGAAAAAGAAAGTCGCCCGTTTCCTGATTGATCAGAAATTATCCAAAACCGATAAAGAAAAAATATGGGTATTGGAAAGCAATCAGCGCATTATCTGGGTTGTTGGACAACGCATTGATGATCGGTTTAAAATCACTCCACCAACAAAAGAGGTTCTAAAAATTAATCTTATCTCAGGCTGAAACCCGGATGCATCAATTGATCCAGGAAATTTGGAATAACTCCGGGCTCCATTAAGATCGTAAACACAACACCCCATACTGCTCCCCATAAATGAGCGCTGTGGTTTACATTATCACCACCACGTCTGTCCATGTAAATAGTATAGCCAACATAGAGCAAAGCAAAAATAATAGCCGGTAGTGGCAGGAAAAATACATACAGTGTTTGCCATGGCGCTAATAAAATAAATGAAAATAAAATAGCTGTTACTGCACCTGATGCACCAAGACTTCTGTAATTGTAATTATTATGATGCCGAATATAAGAGGGGATTTCAGATACAATGATGCCGCCAATATAAAACAACAGGAAGCCGATTTTCCCAATTTTAGCAGCAAAAAATAATTCCATTGCACGACCAAAGAAATACAAGGTTATCATGTTAAATGCCAGGTGCGGAATATCAGCATGTATAAATCCTGAAGTAATAAAACGATAGAACTGCTTTTTCTGTTTGATCATTGGCGGCCAGAAAATCAAATCATTAATGATCTTTTCGCTGTTGAATGCTGTAAAGGAAACAATACAGGTTATAATGATGATGGCGAGTGTAATTGTAAATTCCATTGAATAAATGTAGATGCTTAAGTTTAAAAAGAAAAATTAAATGATGAGTGATGAGTTATGAATGATCAGTGATGAATAAGGCGCAACCATCGTAATTCAACCTTACCCCGTACTTCATATCTTGTACTCAACTATGATGATACTTTTCATTCCGGTTTATACTGCAGGCCCTGTACAGCTGTTCAGCAAGGATCAACCGCACCAGCTGATGCGGAAAAACCAACTGCGACAAACTCCATTTATAATCCGCCCTCTTCATCACCGCTTCATCAATGCCATAGGCACCGCCAATTAAGAACACCAGGTTCTTTGTGCTTTCATTGCTTCGCTTCATCAAAAAATCAGCCAGCCCTTCGCTGCTCATCTGTTTGCCCCGTTCATCTAAAGCAACTAAGTAATCATCTTTCTGCAGCCAATCAAGAATCATTTCTCCCTCTTTCTTTTTCAGATCTGCTTCACTTAACGAGCCTGCGTTTTTTGGAACGGGAAGAATGTTCCACTCAACAGGGTAGTAATTAGAGATGCGTTTAGTGAATTCTTCCACACCGGGTTTTATATATGCTTCATGTGCTTTGCCAACACTGCAGAATCTGATTTTCATACTTGAGTTATAAAAGATGAATCCCAATCAACCAATTGTTTGTAAATTTCGGAATAACACAACAACTATGAGATTATTTTCTGTTGCAATTGCATGCCTGCTTTACTGTTCCATTTCTTTTGCACAGGTGGCTAAAGCTCCACTTAAAAAAGAAGGAGATGGTCCTTACACGCAACTGATCCTTCGTGGCGTGATGATGATCAATGGTACAGGTGCACCGCCTACAGGCCCGATGGATATTGTGATTGAGAACAACCGCATTGTGCAAATTGCAGGAGTGGGCAGTGGTATTCCCGTAAATGATGGCAGTCGTCCGAAATTAAAAGCAGGCGGCAAAGAACTCTTGCTCGAAGGTCATTATGTAATGCCTGGCTTTATTGATATGCATGGACATATTGGAGGAACTGGACAAGGGGCAAATGCAGAATATGTATTCAAGTTATGGATGGCGCACGGCATCACTACTATCCGTGACCCATCCTGTGGTAACGGTCTCGATTGGGTGCTGGAAGAAAAACGGTTAAGTGCAGAAAATAAAATTACTGCTCCACGCATTTATGCATACACAGCGTTTGGACAAGGAAGCAAGCAATCCATTGTTACAGGTGAGCAAGCCATTGCATGGGTAAGAGAAAATGCACAGAAAGGTGCAGATGGAATTAAATTTTTTGGTGCTTCACCAGTTGTGATGGATGCTGCGTTAAGAGAAAATAAAAAACTGGGGCTGCGCAGTTGCTGTCATCATGCACAAATGGATGTGGCACGTTGGAACGTTTTAAACTCAGCACGTGCAGGGTTAACTTCAATGGAGCATTGGTATGGTTTGCCCGAAGCATTGTTTACTAATAAAACCGTGCAGGATTTTCCGCTCAATTATAATTACAGTAATGAACAGGATCGTTTTGCAGAAGCGGGCCGCTTGTGGAAACAGGCCGCATCACCTTACAGTGAACATTGGAATAAAGTGATGAATGAATTGCTGAGTCTTGATTTTACATTAGATCCCACTTTTAATATTTACGATGCTAACCGTGATCTGATGCGTGCAAGAAGAGCAGAGTGGCATGAAACATACACACTGCCATCGCTCTGGAAATTTTATGAGCCCAGCAAAATCTCACACGGCAGCTACTGGCATAGCTGGGGAACAGAACAGGAAGTAAGCTGGAAAGAAAATTATCGTTTGTGGATGACGTTTGTAAACGAATACAAAAATCGTGGTGGCCGAGTAACTACAGGAAGTGATAACGGCTTTATTTATCAAACCTATGGTTTTGGTTATATCCGTGAACTGGAGTTGTTGCGTGAAGCGGGCTTTCATCCATTAGAAGTGATCCGTTCTGCAACATTATTTGGTGCGCAGGCATTGGGTATGGAGAAAGATCTGGGAAGTATTGAAGTGGGAAAGCTGGCAGATATTGTTGTGGTTGATGTAAACCCACTTGAAAATCTGCAGCTGCTTTACGGAACAGGTGCCATCCGTTTAACGGCTGATAATAAAATCATCCGTGCAGGTGGCGTGAAGTATACCATTAAAGATGGTATTGTGTACGACTCAAAAAAGTTATTGAACGATGTAAAGCTGATGGTGGATGAAGAGAAAAAGAAAACCGGCTGGCAATTAAGACAGCCGGGTGTTGAATAAATGATGCAGCGGAAAAATTATTCGATGTGATAATCTTTCTTAAACGCATCTAGGGTTTTCTGATACAGTTCCATATCCGGACTTAGTTGCGTAGCTTTTTTATAATACTGATAGGCTTCAGAATAAAACCTGGCAGACTCGAGTAAGAAACCGAGGCGGAAACTTTCTTCTGCCTCTGTTTCTTCGGTAGTTTTTGCTGCTATAAATCTGTTTACTAATTTTTCATACGACGCTTTATCCCACTTGATCAATACCCTGGTTTCAGTATTTTCTTCATCCTTTGCTTTCAGTGTCCAGTTAAAAGGCTGATTGGTTTTTAATTTACCTGCAAAATCAGTGATGCTGATGAATGTAGCACCCTTGATGGTTTTTTGAAAAACAGGTTTTTTATCTTCCATTAATTCAAAATTAAATTCAGTCACATCACTGTAGCATTTCCATGAAATAGGAAATTCTCCACTGAAATAATGGATGGTATCCAGTCTTGAATCTACCCAGATGCTGATGTTGGAGCGGCTCACAGCTCCCAGATTGTTCATATACGATTTGCGGTTTTTTTCCGGTGATCCTTTTGGAGTGGTTAACTGGCCCCAGATAAACTTGAGGTAGTTAGAAGTGATAGAACTTTTATTCACCAGACAGGAATCTTTAAACTGGCCCATTGAATAGGTGCCGGGTTTAACAATTGAAAACAAACTGTTTTCATTACAGATAATACTCACCAGTGAATTGGAGCCAATGGTTATTTTTGAACTCTCTGTTAACAGTTTCCCAATCTGTGCTTTGGAATTTTTGTTGTCTTCTGCAACTGTTACCGTTCCTTTTACAGAATAAATAAGAAAGGAATTTGTTTTTTGTGCAAAGCTTCCCGTAAAAAAGAAAATAAAAAACAGAACCGCCTGAATGTGTTTCATGTTAGTGTGATTTAGAATGAAAAGTGGTATGGAAACCAAATCTTGTGTGTAACCAGACGGCAAGCGCTTCGTAAAAATAAATTACGTCGATTGCCAAGATAATCACTATCAGTGAAATTTTTGTATCTATTTTCAGGTTAAACCATTTAAAGAACATGATGCCGATGTAAACAGAAAGAACGGCAAAAAAGATCTGCGCCAGTTTGGCTACCAGATGAAACCAGATATGCTCCTCAATATAATAGCGCATAAACAGTGCTACATGCAGCCAGGCAATAAGGATGGTGATAATCCAGAAAAGCCAAACCGGAATTTCGCCAATGTACTTTCCATCTAGTATCATAGACAAAATGTTGGCGTGTATCACAATCCCGTTCATATCAGGGATTGCTTTGCCCGCAAAGTTGGGATTCATAGGTGTAAAATGCTTGTCCTCCACATTAAACGGATCGGGGTTAATATAGCCCATCAAAACAATCTTATCTTTTAAAAAATCGGGAGCAATATTATCTTCCAGCAAAGCGGTGCCATCAACAATCATGTATTGTTCTTCTTTGCGGGAGTAGTTAATTACTTCAAATTCTTTCTTTCGCTTTTCCAGTTTGGTTACCAGTTGCTGATCGGCAATGGAAAGAATGGCTATGGGAAAGCTCAGGCATTTTTTGCCGTTAATTTGTTCTGATGGTGAAAAAGTGCGGATGGTACCGCCATCTTCTCCAATAAAATTGGCATAACCACGGTTGTTGCTCACAGCACCAAAGTATCCGGTGTTTTCTTTTTCCTGTTCGTTATTGTTTTTGTCTTTCCAGTTTATGTAAGATGCAATCACCAGATTAGGCGTGGTTTGGATCATGTTCCGCAGCAAGGAATCCGGAATGGGCTCCTGTGCTGCATGAAACACAACGTCGAGCCCGATCACTTTCGGTTTTGAGGCTCTTATTTTTTCAATCATACCTGCAAGTCCAATCCGGTCGGCATTTCCGATGTTAACGATGATGATTCTGTTATCAAACGGAGTTCCTTCATTCTTGTTTAAAGCAGCATAGGCAATATCATTAAAGTCAAGATCCTTTAAAGCAGTTTTAAACGGATTGAGAATACCGGTGTTTAAAGGAATAAGACTTAGCAGCCAGATAACAGCAAACACAGAAAGCGTTGCCAGAATAGTATCTCTCTTATATAAATAACGAAGATAAAAATGATGCGCCCACTGGTAGGCTCTTTTAAAGACAGAAATACGGGAAGAATTTTTTTTTGAATGCAGTTGTTTGGGTGGTTTCATTAATTCAATGCTTGGCTTATTAAGACTGAAACTGTACTTTAGCCTCCAATATATGAGAAATTGTTTTGCTTTTATAATACTGTTTACAGCATTTTTTATATACGGGCCTGTAGCGATACCAGCACAACAAACCGCATCATCACCTAAATCTGATACATCCGGCATTGTAAAAGGGAGTCAGAGTTATGCAATGATTGTGGGAATTTCTACCTACAAACATATCCGTCCGTTATCTTTTGCCGACAGCGATGCAGGGTTATTTAAAGATTTTCTCAAATCGGCTGGTGCAGGCAATATTGCAGATGATCACATACTTTTCATGATTAATGAAGATGCAACGGCTGCTAATTTTTGGGTAAAGGGCATGGCCTGGCTGCGGCAGAAAAACATGAAAGCAGGCGACCGGCTTTACATTTATCTCGCAGGGCATGGCGATGCCATCAATCAGGATGAGTATTTCTTTTTAACCTACGATTGTAATCCTGCCGGTGATAAAAATAATTACATTGTAACAGGCAGTATTCAACTCTACAATCTCAAAAGCCGTATTGCAGAGTTAAGCAGAAAGAATGTGGAAATTTTTCTCATCATGGATGCCTGCCGTACCAACGAATTACCTGGTGGTGAGGATGGACAGCAAATCTTAAACTCTGCCATCTCTGAACGTAAAGCAGGAGAGGTCATCATGCTTGCAACAGGTGCAGGGCAGGAGTCAATGGAAGATGCGACTATCGGTAACGGACATGGGTTGTTCACTTATTATCTGGTAGATGGGTTGAGTGGCTGGGCCGATGGGTATGAAGGGAAAGACGGTTTGATTACGCTGGTGGAGCTTCGTTCTTATGTACTTGCAAAAGTGCCCGCATTAGCTGTACAGAAATACAAAAAAAAGCAGGAACCTTTTATTTGTTGTGATGAGGCGGGGCAGCGGCCAATTGCAGTGGTTGACAGTGCTTTTTTCAGGCAGTGGGAAATGAGCAAAAATCTTTCAGCTTCAAACGACGGTGATGTGAATCAGATTGTAAGGAATGCCCGTGGCCGTGGAGCGTTGAAGGTTGACAGTAACGTGGCCATCCTTTACAATCAGTTTAATCAATCCATCCGTAAACTAAAATTAATAGGAGACAGTTCTGCCGATTACTATTATAATCAACTCAATAAATTATATCCGGATAATGTATTAACCATTGATGCACGGCAAACACTGGCTGCAGAGTTTATCAACTTTGCCCAACGCAAAATTAATTTATACCTCAGCGGAAAAGATGCACTGGGCATACAACAGATCCGCACACAATTAGATGAATCGCAAAGGAGCGAAGAAATTCAATCGGGTATTGAACGGCTGGAATACATTGCCGGTCTTGATTTTGGTAATGTGGCTACCATGATTAAAAAGGCCATTGATCTCATTGATCCTGCAGATACCGAATTAATAAAAGGACTGTCAGGTAAATTCTATTTCTTTAAAGCACGCAGTTATTTTGATGCAAAGAACAGAGTAACAGATATGCACGAAGCCCGTACGTTGATTTATCAGGCTTATGCGGTTGACAGTAACGCTGCTTATATTCTGCACAGCATTTCTTCTTTACAAATGCAGTTGCGCAAGCCCGACAGTGCGGTATATTTTGGATTAAGGGCCATTAAAAAAGCGCCCCGCTGGCGTTATCCTTATACAACGGTGGCTTTTGCATATGCTCAAATGAAACGCTACGATCTTGCCAGACAGTATTATGAAAAGGCGATTGAAATTGATCCAAAGAGTGCAGATGCCTATGTTGATCTGGGTTATTTTGAGTTTCAACAACGTAAAACTGAGAAAGCACAAAGCCTGTATATAAAAGCTTTGCAGCTTGATCCAAAAAATGTTTCGGCATTAAACAATATGGGTTGGTTGCTGAAAGAGAAAGGAAAGTATACCGAAGCTGCACAGTATTTCAACAGTTGTTTGCAATATGATTCTTCATTTGTATATGCCTACAATGGTTTAGCCAGAGTGTATGGTGTAATGAAACGCTACGACTCTGCAAGAATGTATTACCTGAAAAGTATGGATCATTACCCCGATCAGGCATATGTATATGATCTGCTTGGTAATTTTTATAAAGAAATTAATCTGGGCGATTCTGCACTTCATTATTATCATCGCTCTTTGAAGGCAGATCCCAACTATACACAGCCCTATATTGATCTGGCTAAATTATTTGAGCAGGCAAAGCGGATGGATTCTGCAGCTTACTATTACCGCAAAGTAATCAGTCTTAATCCGCAATCTAAAAATTCATATTTAAGTCTGGCTACATTTTACCAGAACAGCAAATTAACCGATTCGGCAAATGTTTATTTCAATAAAGCCATTTCTGTTGACCCTGCTGATGCAGCAACTTATAATTCTATTGCTGTTTATTATTTCAGACGAAATCAAACCGACTCTGCAAGAAAATATTTTAAAACAGCGGTGCTGATTGATACCATGAATTCAACTTATGCTACCAATCTCGCAGCAGTGTATGAACGGAGCAGGCAAAACGATTCGGCCATGTATTACCTGCGCCGTGGATTGCAGTTAAGCCCGGGGAATGCACAGATCTATAACAGTATTGCGTTGTTGTACAAAAAGCAGAATCATTCTGATACGGCTTTGATGTATTATAAAGAAGCTTACCGATACAACAATGAAAATATTGCTGTGCTCAATGATCTGGCAGATCTGTTCCGGGATATGAATGAGCTGGATAGTGCAGTCCGGTATATACAGGAAGCCATTCATTTAAAACCCGAAGTGGCCGATTTGTACAACAGCATGGGGGTCATTTATATCAAGTCGGGCAATTATGATTCGGCACGTCACTATCTGTTACGTGCAACCGAACTGGATAAAACATTAGTACGCCCGTTCAATAACCTCGGCAATATGTATTACATGCAAAAGAAGTATGCTGAAGCACTTCCCTTTTATCTCAAAGCGCTGGAAATAGATTCTGCTTATGAAAATCCACTGTTGTTTACCGGACTTATATACAGCACCATGGGGCTGTACGAAAAAGCAATTGATTATTTGAACCGGGTGATAAAGCAGAACAAAAAAAATGGCTCAGCTTATTATTATCTGGCCATTTGTTATGCATCTTTAAAAAATGATGCTGCTGCCATCAGCAATATTGAAAATGCATTGAAGCTGCAGTTTACAGATGCAGATACAATTCTCACACAAAAAGAATTTCAATACTTACACTCAGTTGCTGCGTTTAAATCTATGCTGCAGAAATATTTTCCGGGCCGTAAATTTTAATTACAGGATCGCTCTAATTCTGTCTGTTGCAGCATTTTATCCCCAATCAACTTTATTTTTTTGTTGAAAAAGTTGCGCCCGTTTTTGTACTGGCACAATCTTTGGCCTGCTGCCATCATTAAACAAATTTTTATGAGACAAAGCAGACAAGTACTTTATTATGCAGTTGCAGCAAGTATTATGCTGGCAGCTTGTAAGGGAATGACGAAAACTCAGAAAGGAGCCGTAATTGGCACCACCGGCGGTGCAGCTATAGGTGGTGTTATTGGAAGGGCATCGGGCAATACAGCTTTAGGTGCTATCATTGGTGCAGCTGTTGGCGGCACGGCTGGTGTATTAATTGGCAAAAAAATGGACAAGCAGGCTGAAGAAATTAAAAAGCAAATTCCGAATGCAACAGTTGAGCGTATAGGTGAGGGAATTGAAGTTGAATTTGAAAGCAAAATTCTGTTTGATTATGATAAAGCGCTGTTGAAATCGGAAGTGAAAAAAAGTTTAAACGATCTGGCTGTAATACTTAAAAAATATCCGGATACGGATATTGAAATCCAGGGTCATACTGATAATAAGGGATCAGACAGTTATAACAATGCACTGGCACAACGTCGTGCAAATGCGGTGATGATGTATTTAATTGACAGAGGTATCCCTAATTCACGAATGAATCCGAAAGCATTTGGTGAAAACTCACCCAAGTACACAAATGATACGGAAGAAGGCCGTTCAAAAAACCGCAGGGTGGAGTTTATGATTACAGCCAACGAGAAAATGAAATCAGATGCTAAAAAAGAAGCGGAGAATTCAGGTAAGTAAAAAAGTCAATCAAATTTTTAAAATAAAATGAGCAATATGAAATGGATAAATTTTATGGCCGCAGCAGTTGTAAGTATTACAGCTTTCACAGCCAAAGCACAGGATAAAAAAACAACTTCATCCCCGGTTAGTTTTGGAGTAAGAGCAGGTATCAGTTTCCAGAATATTAACGGAAGAGATGCGGGTGACAATAAACTGGAAAACAAACTTGTTCCCCGTTTTCAGGGTGGTGTAAATGTGGAGCTCCATTTAGCCGATGATTTTTATTTACAGCCCGGTGTATTATTTGCAGCTAAAGGAACAGAGTTTAAAGGCTCTAACACCAATCTCAACCTTTCTTATATTGAGGTACCAGTAAATTTTTTATTTAAACCAACGCTGGGGTCTCAGAAATTAATTATGGGTCTAGGTCCATACGTAGGGTTTGGTATTGCCGGATCAACAAAATCTGAAAATGGCAACCGCTCATCCGTTAAATTTAAAAACAGCGTTACCCTTGGAGAAGCTTTAGCAGATCCTTATTACCGCAGTATGGATGCCGGTGCAAATTTGCTGTTTGGAGTTGAATTTACAAGTCATTTGAGCGTTCAACTGAATGCACAGTTGGGTCTGGCTAAAATTAATCCTGAAATTGAGGGCTTTAATGACAACAGGACTATTTACCGCAATACTGGTTTTGGTCTTTCAGTCGGTTACAGATTTTAATTACTGAAGATTTTATAAAAAACTCCCCTATATCGGGAGTTTTTTTATTTTTTTTATTTTTGTGGACTGATGCAGATAAAGATTTCAGAAATTAGATGAACAGGCATATATTTGCAGCCCGATAATCGGAATGGCTGCGTAGCTCAACTGAATAGAGCATCTGACTACGGATCAGAAGGTTTCAGGTTTGAATCCTGACGCGGTCACCACGCCCCTCAAGTTTGAGGGGTTTTTTTATTGCGCATTTTAAGCAAACGTTTTCGCTTCAGCTACCAGTTAAGTTTTAATATATTTGATCCAATTACATTCGAAAACAAAACGTATGGCTAAAAAGAATGCCCCCATAGATCTCATTGATAGTTTTGAAAAAATTCCCACTAAAATTTTTGCATCAGCTAAAGATGGTTCTGCTTTTGCCGCACAGCAAATTGCAGCACTCATCCGTTCAAAAGCAGAACAGGGCAGCAACTGTGTACTTGGACTTGCAACAGGATCAACACCAAAATCGTTGTATGCAGAACTGGTTCGTATGCACAGGGAAGAGGGATTGAGTTTTAAACACGTCATCGCTTTTAATCTGGATGAATATTATCCCATTGAACAGGATGCCATCCAGAGTTATCACCGGTTTATGAAAACCCAATTGTTTGATAAGGTGGATATTGATCCTGCAAACTGCCATATCCCTAACGGAACGGTTGATAAAGAACACATCAAACAACATTGTGCAGCGTATGAACAACAGATTGCTGATGCAGGGGGTATTGATCTGCAGGTGTTGGGCATTGGTGTTAACGGACATATTGGTTTTAATGAACCCGGCTCCAGTTTATATACAAAAACAAGATTAACCACGCTCACTAATTCCACACGTTTGGCCAACAGTTATGAGTTTGCCAATATGAGTGCAGTGCCACGGTTGGCAATTACCATGGGCATCAGCACCATTTTAAAAGCAAAAAAAATAGTGTTGCTGGCATGGGGCCCCACGAAAGCATTGGTGATTCATCAGTCAGTTGAAGGCATCAGCACAGATCAGGTGCCGGCATCACTGTTGCAAAATCATGATGATGTAACGTTTGTGATTGATGAAATGGCAGCGGCTGAGCTTACCCGTTATAAGAGCCCGTGGTTAACCGGTGAATGTGAGTGGACCAATAAGATGATTAAGAAAGCGGTTGTGAACATGGCGTTGAAATTAGGGAAGCCTGTGTTGAGTTTAACTAATACCGATTATAACGAGTATGGTTTAAGTGATTTGCTGGTAGAGAAAGGAGAGGCCTACGAAATTAATCTGCAGGTATATTATATGTTGCGTGACAGTATTACGGGATGGCCCGGCGGTAAACCCAATGCGGTGATCCCTGCACATCCTGAACGCAGCGAACCTTATCCGAAGAAAGTCGTTTTGTTTTCGCCACACCCGGATGATGATATTATTTCCATGGGTGGAACGTTTCAACGTTTGCACGATCAGGGTCACGAAGTGCATGTAGCTTATCAAACCAGTGGCAATATTGCAGTAACAGATGAATTTGTTACAAGGTTCATGGATTTTGCAGTGGGATTTGAAGAGATGACTGGTGCAGATGCAACGAAATCAAAAAGCATTTTGGCTGAAGCAAGAGGTTATCTTGAAAATAAAAAGTCGAACCAAATTGATACAGAAGACATTCGAAATATTAAAGGACTCATCCGCCGTTGCGAAGCAGCGGCAACCTGCAGGTATGTAGGATTGAAAGAAGGACAATGGCATTTTCAAAACCTGCCGTTTTATGAAACAGGTACCATTGAAAAAAAGCCTATGAGTGAAAAAGATGTACAACTCACTATTGACTTGCTGCGTGAAATAAAACCGCAACAGGTCTATTGCGCCGGCGACTTTGCAGATCCGCATGGTACGCACCTTGTTTGTTTTAATGTGGTACTGGAAGCATTACAACGGATTAAAACAGATGGCGATAAATGGATCAACGATTGCTGGTTGTGGTTGTATAAAGGCGCATGGCAGGAGTGGAACGTTGAAGAAATTGAAATGGCCATTCCCATGAGCCCTGAACAATTAATGAAAAAGCGCTTTGGTATTTTTATTCATCAGTCGCAGAAAGATATGGTGCCTTTTCAGGGAAGTGACAGCCGTGAGTTTTGGCAACGTGCTGAAGAACGCAATGCAGCCACAGCGGATGTATATGGCAAACTCGGTCTTACACAATATGCCGCCATGGAAGCGTTTGTGCGTTGGCATTATTAAAAAGGTGAGGGGTGAGTGATGAGGCCGTGGTTGTGCAAGTTCAAAAAAATTTATATAGTCTATCAGTTTTTTTATTTTTCAGTTTAATGATCAACCATGTCGCATAGCTTTAATGATGCGGTCTGTACGTTTCTCTGCCCGTGCATTATTGAGTGATACAACAGCCCAAACAGCTGCGGGAATCCAGCCGAGAATGGTGATTTGCAGAATGATACAGAGTATACCGGTAAATATTTTCCCCCGCAAAAAAAAGGAAAGCCAGGGCAGAAGAATTGCAATGAGTGTCATGAACAGGTTTTTTGATGAAGATAAGAAAATCAGACTTTTTTTATGTTTAAAAAGATCCGATCAGGAATGATTAATTTCATTTATCATTAATTTAGGTAACAGATCTGGTGTTGATACCTGTTGAGGTTTATGATTTCTTTTATAACAGTTTAAGCCTTTCATCTTTGGCGCAGAATTTGTTCATTCTCTAAAAAATAAACTGTTTATGAAAAAACAACTTTTACTCTGCTCGTTTTTATTTGTACTTCTTTTTCAATCCATTGCTGTGAATGCTTTAATTGTTCCGGTAAAGGGAAGTGCTGTTCCTGAAAAAGTCATCACCGAATCGGTGAATGAGTTCAATCAACTGTCTAAGAAAGAAAAAAAGCAACGCCTGAAAGAAATTAAAAAACAACTCAAGTTGTTTAAAGCAAACAAAGCTGCCGGCAAAGCAGATGATGAAGAGACCATTTTGCTGGTTTTGCTGGCCATTCTGCTACCACCGCTGGCCGTATATCTTCATCAGGATGCCATCAATACAAAATTCTGGATCAGTCTGGTATTAACGTTGCTCTTCTGGGTGCCGGGAATTATTTATGCGTTACTGGTGGTGTTGGGAGTAGTATAGTGTTCTCTTAAAACAATTTATATGAACAGCAGCAATGAAAAATGCTGCTGTTTTTTATTTGAGAAGTTTTTATTCCATTTTTGTTTCGGTTGATGGAGAAAGCAACTTATAAGAAAAAGTCGGATTAACCATCATCAGCCTATCTTTGTTTATATTTATTTTGGTTGAACAGTTGCCGCTGCTGAAAGGGCAATCTGGTAAAACGGGAAGAAAATACCCTGCAGCCATCAATCAATTATTCACTAAACTTAAAATGAATTGTATGTCGAAAAAGAAAGTTGAACCCAGAAAGAATAAGCCTGCTAAAAGGAAAAGCTCAGCAAAGAGGAAAGCGGATCCAAAGAAAAAAGCCCGCTGAGATCAAAGCACAGAAAGCCCGGTTTACAGCCGGGCTTTTTATATAAAGTAACTCAAGGGCATTCAATTGAAATGATTTATTTGTTCTGTGGTACGCAACGTTCCAGTCAGCTCAGTGCAGTCAATTATCTGCATCTATTGTGAGACGTTGCCTGAGAAGGAAGTGGATTTTTACCTATTCGTTTTGTTACGATTATACTTTTGGCAACAAATGCAATCCCAAAATAAATGATAAAATAAATCGGTAAAACTATTCTTAAAATCTGCTCCATTTTATTCTGATAAAATTTGTTGAATGTCGGCAGGAATTTCCATACGACCTTTTTTTATTGCATTTGCTCCACCTGTGTTTCCTTGAGGGAAAATGTTTAGTAAAGAAAATTTGAAACTAAAAAGAGAATAAAGCGCCTGCACAATTATTTCAAATGGTCTAAATGTTAATAATGCAAACTTCAACATTCTTAAATGTGTCAAAGTATGTTCAACTGGAAATGGTTGTGAAACGATATGAACTCTCTCCAAATGCCCAAATGCAATGGCATAATTTCTTCGGTCAAACTCAGTCTTGTAAAGTCCAAGTTCGGTTTTGATAAAGTCTCTTAATTTTTGTCTGGCAAGTCGTTTCATTGTTTCTTACGGTGTCTCTGTAGCATTACAGCCAACGGTTACGGCTTAGCGATGTGGCGGTATTTGAAAATCGTCAGTCCGGAACTGCTGCTAAATTTATAAATAAAAGTTCATTGTTTATTCTATTGCTTGGCGTTATTTGTCGGCTGAAACTGAAGCTGATTAGCGAACAAAAAGTTGAGAATATATTCGTCGCCCCGCCATATTGCCAAACCGCCTGTAAGCAGCTGCCAAAGTTTTTAAACTAATGTTGTCCAGTTAATTTACTTTATAGACTGTGTCATAATAGTCGTGTGCTGATGCAAATACAGGAATGGTCGCCCAAAATAAATTTTTGCTTTTAGCTAATTCTGTCGCCGCTCTTACCAATTCTTGGAGTCGCAACACAATTAATAGCTCTGCTACATCGCTTGCTCCTTGCATTTTATTGTCCTTATATTTTTGATTGTCCATATAGTCTTGATAGGTCGCTTGCAACTCTTCGTAACCTGTTAACGGAAAACTATTTATTGTTGAATTGCCTTCTTCCCAGTCAGCAAGCCAGTCTGTATCGTCAGTCCCACCAACTTTGTCATAAGCGAATAAGTCAAGAAACCATAGGTCGCAATTGATTGTAAAACCGTTCATTTCTGCATAAATTGCTTTGATGTCAAGGTTACTATTCACAGTATCATAAAAGTCTGAGAAGAAGGCAACCAATTTGTCTGTTTGGTGGAGCAAATTTTTACCTAAAAGTTTGTTGAAGTCAGTTGGAGCTTGCTCTTTTAATTTTGCCTCTGCAAGTAATATTGCTTCATCAAGTTTGTCGTCGGATAAAAGTCCGCTTATGTTTTCCGCTAATTCAAAATTCATAATGTTGTTGATTTGAAAACGCTGTATTGGTTACCGCCAACGTTCACAGCTTTGCGGTCGGCGGGGCAATTGTTTTACGTCGCCCCTGGCGACGAGTGCTGAACTGTGTTACTAAAGATAAAATTTTATTCAAAAGCTTAATAGATAAATGTCAGCCGGTACAAAAGCTAAATATCAGGTGATGACCGACGCTTTGCGTCGCCCCCGCTGCCGCAAAACTGCATGTTGCCTGCTGGCTTTTGTTTTCAGTCAAGTTGTACTTCAATTTCTTTTTTTGATGTGTCAATCTTAAACCAACTTTTGAAATCTGTCTGCGGAATACATTCAACTATGCTCAAATGTCTTGCGTACCTGCTTAATGCTTTGTTTCCGAACTTTAATGTCAAACTATAAATGCCTTGTCCATCTTTGCCAACATACGCTTGCATTTGTACTTGCCTTTTATCATTGATGAACTTTTGTGAATAGTAATTATCTGGCTCTGTTAGCAAAACTCCGTCACACCAAAATCCTATTACATTTTCGTCATTAATATTTTCAAGTACTTCAGAAATCTTGTATTCAAGGGTTTCACAAAAAATTTGGTCGAGCATTGTCAAAATAGTTTACAATATTGCATTATCGTCAAATTTCTCTTCCACGTTAGCCAAGACTTCACAATCGCAATATCCACCGTTTTCACCGAGCCATTTAGTGATTTCTTCAATGTTGTCAAGCTTTAGAGATTGTAAAAAAACTACAGAGAGTTTAAGTGTATCGTCACAAGGATTGTCAGTAAGTTTTTCATCCAAATAGTCAAACAAAGCTTTAAAATTTTCACTGCTTGTCGGCAAACTATTCTCAAATTCTTGTCGTGATTTGAGCTTTAAATCTCTTGAGATTTGTTTGCGTCTTTCAATTTCGTTTTTGTCAGGCATAAATTATTGGAAGGTGTCAGTTTAAGCTTGCAGGCAACACGCTAATATACGCAACTCGGCTTAAAATTGAAATTACTAAAAGCTTGATTTTCATCGCTTGCTCTATGCGCTTTTTAGATTGTTGGGTTGCACAATTGCCACAACTACTTTCAGCCAATCCCTTCCAAACTTCCTCCCTTCACAAACAACCGGTCAATCTTTTTTTCAACGGCAGGATCTTTTTCTACAGGCGGTGCATGATGTGGTTTTAATCTTGCATCAAACACAACAGGACCATTACAACCCCAATGCTTAAATGCAATAAACGAATCAATGCCATATATATCATGACTTGGATTGCATCTTGTATAACTCACCCATAAATAATTGCGGAGATTAGCAGCAGTGAAGGAACTGTCATCCGTTACTATAATCTGAACAACAGAATTTAATTGATAATTGATAATTGATAATTGCTCATTGAGCGCCTCCATTTCCTTCGCTGCTTCATCATACGTAGTAAACTTTTTCGTTTGCAGTGCAATTACACCCGGCATGCAGAGCTGTGGGTTTTCAAACTGTTGTAATTCTTTTAAAGCAGCGGGTACTTCACGACAGAGTTCCCGTTTCTTTTCACCATAAGCCGCCAATAACAATTTACTGCCGCTGTTTAAACCTGTTCCTGAATAATCTAATGTATCAATGGTGGTGTTGGTATAAAAGTGAAGATCTCTTGCCAGATCAATCCGCTCAAAAATATATTCTAAATACGGTTGTATATGATGTGTGTGGAGTTGATTGGTATCATCGGCCGTAATAAATAAAAATTTCGCCAAGCTTAATTGTCCCGTACCCAACACATGATTGGCAATGGTTAAAATTTCAGCAGGTTGTTTGGTTGGTGTGTAAGGTGTGTAGCGTTCGCTGCCAATCGCCAGCAACAACGGATGCACACCCGCAGCATCCACTGCATGTACTTCTTTTAAACCGGGCACTTCCTGTTGAATGGCACTGCCCGTCAATTCATGTATGAGTTCACCAAAGCTGGTGTCTTCCTGCGGAGGCCGGCCCACAACAGTAAAGGGCCAGATGGCATTTTTCTTTGCATACACATTGTTCACTTTCATTAACGGAAACGGATGTGTTAAACTGTAATAACCGAGATGATCACCAAACGGTCCTTCGGGTTTATTGTGCAAGGTATCTACTTCACCGGTAATGACAAAATCGGCATCGGTGCTGAGGGCATTCCCCAACGCATCATAGGCATAACGGAATCGTCTTCCGCCAATTACTCCTGCAAAAGTCATTTCACTGATACCTTCGGGCAAAGGCATAACGGCACTGAGTGTATGCGATGGTGGTCCGCCAACAAAGCAACTCACCTTTAACGGTTGTCCTTTTTTATTTGCTTTTGTTTGATGCACACCAATACCCCGATGCAATTGATAATGCAAACCGATTTCTTTATTCAACTCATACTCATTTCCATTCAGTTGAATACGGTACATACCCAAATTCGATTTCATGATGCCGGGTGCATCAATATCTTCTGTATACACCTGCGGCAATGTAACAAAAGCGCCGCCATCCATGGGCCAGTGCTGAATAAGTGGCAGATCGCTGATCTTTATTTCATCAAACGAAAAAGAAGATTTCTTTTTTGGTAAGGCTTTGAGTGCTGCAATACCTGTATTGAAGTTTTGAATGGGATGCTTGAGGGCTTTCATAGGATCGCCTTTGAGCTCAATGAGTTTTTGTACCAATTGAAAGGTATCACGGAAGATGAATTTGCTGCGATCGAGTGTGCCGAAAATATTGGAAGCTGCACGGTATCTGCTTCCTTTTACGTTTTCGAACAGCAGGGCCGGACCTTTGGCTTCATACACACGGAGATGGATAGCTGCCATTTCCAAATGCGGATCTGTTTCTTCTTTTATACGAACAAGATGTCCGTTCTTTTCAAGGTCCAGTAAACATTGTTCAAGTGAGCTGTAGGCCATAGTGATACAAAGGTAGGAGGGGAACGGTTAATACCTCACCCTCATTCCCCGTCCGAACGGAGTTGCCCGAGCGGGCCTCTCCGAAGGAGAGGGAGGCCAAACTTCAACTACTAATTTGACAGTAATACTTAGCATTTCATCATTTGATAAATAATGGGGCTTTTTTTAAACAATCAACTGACGAAACTGTTTTCATTTTTCCTTCGTTGGT
>JALHRP010000040.1 GCA_022841365.1 Chitinophagaceae bacterium
GCATCAGCGGCATTGCAGGGAATAATAATTGGGATCGTAAAGTAAAGTACAGAGAACATTTAGCAGGAATAGCTGCAATTGGTTCTCAGCGACCCACAACGCTTGCTGCAATAAAAGATTTTCAAAAGAAAGCCGGACTTAAAGTAGATGGTAAATGGGGCCCTAAATCTCAGGCAGCATGGGACAGGCTTTCTGCAGGGCCATCAAAAAACAAAACGGGATTGCCAGAATTCGCTAACAAAATGACAACGCTGGTTAAACCAAAAGATCAAAATGCAACATCAGATAAAAAAGAGAAGAAAGGTATTTATAAAAAACTTCTGCAGCCAAATGAAGGCACTAAGTTGAATGATGTTATTAAAAACGCAGGTAAAGGCGATTTGGTTGGCACCATCATGAGTGCTGTTAGTTGGTTGATTGAAAAAGTAGGCAGTGTATTTAAAAAAGATAAACCCGAAAAAATTACTGCAGATGATATGCCGGATATTGAACGTGATGCAAGCAATGCATTTGAATGGCAGGATATGAAAGAAAATTACGGCAACCTGAATGATGTACAAAAACAAGAGGTAAAAGAAGAAGCTACAAACCTTCTGGAAGAATACCAAAAAATGCCAATTGTTCAAAAAGGTGTTGAAGTATTAGCCGACAAGCTGAAACAAAAGTTGCCATACCTGGAAGAAAAGCAGGCTAAAGAAATTGCAGAAGAAGTGGAGGAAGGTGAAGAACCAATCACTGATCAGCAAGCGCAGCAACTGGGTTTGCAAATTAAAAATGCAGGTGTAAATAAAGACACAGTAAATGTAAAAAGCGGAGGCGGTGCAACAGGTGGTTTCTGTCAGTGTTAAAACTTAAAATCAGTATTTAGTACTATAACTTTTTAATTCAATTACATCACCAAACCATTAAAAACAATGGCAACGAAAAGAAAAAGCAGCAGCGTTTCCGGATTGGTTAAGACAAAACAAAGCTTAAGGGCTCAACTGTCTAAAATCAATCAAAAGAAAAGGGATAAAAGGCGTGCTGAAAAACTTCGCCGTGAAGTGGAATCTTTACGGAGAAAAGTGAAAGCCGCTAATGGCGGATCACGCAAACGCAAATAACCCCAATGGTGGCGGTGTGTAACACTAAACCATTAAACCTTATTACATCATTTTTTTTATTAAAGCAAAATGCAAAAAATCAATTTTAAAGCAATCATGGACCGAGTGATCAACAAGGCACCCGGTTTAGTGGTAGGTTCTGTGGCAAGCAACTTTGTTGCAACACAGGTAACCAAGTTGAGTAAAGGACAGGCAGCACCAATGATGGTGGCCGGTGCCCAGATCGTTGCCGGTGCTTTGGTTCCTGCCTTCTTAGGCAAAGGAAAAGGCAAAGCCGGATTTATTGAAGCAGTAGCCGATGGTATGATGGCACAAGGTGCCGTACAGTTGGCAAAAGCGCTCAACATTCCAGGTATTTCCGGAATGGACAACGATATGAGTGCAGAAGAAGATTGGGTAAGTGCAACAGAAGAAACGTTGAACGGACCTGATGCAACACTCAACGGTAACGATTAAACGTAAAGAATCGGAACCACTTTTTTATCAAAACATCATTCAATCAATTTTTAAGTTCATTTAAAATGAAAAGTTTAAAAACATTATTCATCGCATTTATTTTAACTGTGGCATTGGCTGCAGGTTTAAGTGCTGCCGGCTTAGCTCCGGTACAGGCAACTGCCATGGCAGCAGGCATTGTACTGTTCAGCACATTACTGCCAAAACAGGAAGGCGTATTAGGAGCTTATGTTGGTACTGCAGGATCTGCTGCCAGTATGAGCAGCGGCGAAACCGGCATTCAGGTAATTACAACCGAGCGTGAACGTGCCGTGTTAGAGCATAACAAAAACCGCCCTGAATTTAAAGGCCGAAAGCTTACACCGTCTTTTCTCCGGCTGGAAACAGACATCCTCAACACAAGTGGCAAGCTGTCGTTCAAAACATTTATTGGCGATGGTACAACTGTATATCCTACAGAACGCCGCTTAGATCGTAACGACGATTTTATTGCAACAGAAATGGGCTTCTTCCTCATTAAGCAGGATACAGCTAACAGCAAAACAAATGCTCTGTTACTTTCTTATCCCAACATCACCGTCTTTGGAGCTGCAGCTGCTGCAGATCTCAAGGCACTTTATACCAGTGGTAAACTGCGTATCAATGTTGGTCGTGAAGATAAGTTTGTGGCATTAGATATTGCCCGTTTCCTGCACATTCCGGAAACGCAGCAAACAGCCGGTACCAACTACGATGAAACCAGCGAAAAGAGCGGCTTCATCAACCTTACTCCGCAATTGATCCTGCAGGGTAACGGTACCAATGAAGTAGAGATCGACTTTACTACTTATGCAGGTTTTGCAGGTGGTACAAGTGCAGATGTAGGGTTTAAACACCGTGCAGTACTTTATTTCCGTGGTTTGCTTGCAACTGGCAGCCAAACAAGATAATATTTTTTTTTTCTCTATCTGTCGTCAACTTCCGGCCCGTTTCGGCGGGCCGGTTTTTAAACAGGTACAAAAAATTTTCAAATGGGATCACAACAACATCCAATTAAAAAATCTGCAACCATTGAAGTGCCGATCACCAATTTAAGTGCATCGCAATTTCAGTTTACAGATAACGAAACAACCCTGGACAATATTCGTGTGGTAGGTATGGTTGTTCATACTGCTAATGTTGCAAAAACATTCAACGGTAAAACCGTAGTGCCGGATGCTATTCAGAAAAAAGCATTCATTACCCTTAACGATAAAAACAGCAGGCAGCATTTAAAACGCTTGCCGTTAGAAACGTTTTTCTTAAATGCACAGTTGTTTCGTGAAGAGCTGGCAAAGCTCGATGTAGATGTTCGCAAATCATTTATTGAAATAAATGATAAAACAGGACTTACTACAGACATGGCTTTTTTGGTAACCTTCTTTTACGAAGAAGCAGCAGCGCAATAAAAAATACGACAGATGGCAATTTTAGGAAAAGAAAATGTGCTGGAAATGGTGAGGCAAATGAAGATGCCGTACTGGAAAATCAGCGAAAGCAGATCTGCCAAAGAACAAGGGAACTATGTGGCAAAAGCTGATTTTGAAAATGCAAACCTGGGTTTAGAAGAAAGCCTGGATGTATTACGCACAGCCATGAACCGGCTTACTCCCGGTCAGTATTTTTTTACTGCAGCAAAAAGCACCGGTGTAAGCAAGGGCATTATTGATTGCCTTATTGAAATTACCAGAGATGGTAACACTGTAGCAGGTATTGGCAGCGTTGGTTATGTAAAGCCTTTATACCTCGATGGTATTGGCGAAGTAACTGCAGACAATTTTGAACAGGCCATTGAAGCCAAGTTTAAAAAAATGCAGGAAGAGGTTGATAAGAAAAAAAGAGAACAGGATCTGCTTGATGAAAACAAACGCCTCAAAGCAGAGTTGGCCGATAAAGAAAGCGGAATTAATGGTGGCCTGTACAGTATTGGCGCCATGATATGGCCGCAATTAAAGAAAAGTGCCGTTGCTAAAGACCTTATAAAAACCATCGCCGGTGTTGGAATGGTAGCAGCTAAAGAAAATGCAGCAGAAAACAGTAATGCATCTCAAGGAAGTGCAGCAGCTGGTTCCGGTTCTCCCCCTCCGGGGGTTCGCCATGGGGGAACGAACGAAGTTCAAGAGGGGGCCACAGATCCCCAGGAACGCATTACTGCAGCCCTCGGAAGTTTGCTGGGCGATGATCCGGAAAACCCTCAAAGCCAGGCAGAGCTTGCAGAACAGTTGGAGCTGCTGGCTAAAACAAAAAGACAGGATCCCGATACCTATAACATGGGTCTGGATTATTTAAAAGGTATGACAGATGAGTAACGGTTTAACCATTGAGTTTGATAAGTTGAGTGAAAACGACAGGCAACGCATTATGCAGGCAGTTGAAAAACTTTGTATAAATAATCCGGATGTGGTGCGTGAGTTAGAGAAACTGGCCGACATTAAAACAAACAGCCCAAAGCAATGGAGCATGGGCAAAAAAATTTTAAAGCTGTAACTATGTTTTTACCATCGTTATATACTACGTATGCCAACATTGCAATTGCTCTGGTAAAATCGAAGCAAATAAAACGTTTTGTTATAGGCACTGAATTATGGTTTAACCTCCCGCTTACAGTTAAAGGTGTACAATACTCTGCAAGATATCCACAAAATAAAAAAGTAAAAGTTTATAAAACTTATGATGATTTGATGGCGGGAAAAAATGCCATCTTGATTGATGTAAGTAAAGGATTAAAAATTGGTGTACAATGTTTCGAAAAAACATTGAAAGAATTAAGCACTACATCTGATCCTTCTAAATATTTAAATGAAACAAGGTTTAATCTGCACTTGTTTCACAACAACGAAAAATACTGGCATACTTATGAGCCTAAAGAAAGCTTGTTTTTGTACAGCCATTCAACTAACGAGAAAACCGCTGCACAATTAAAAGAATTGGGATTGCTGGAATTGGAAATTAACAAGCTGGGAATGCAAGCTTCTAAAAATTTATATTATGTAGGCCTTGCATTAAAAAGTGGCAAACTTAACAACGCTCAGATAAGCAGACTTGTACAGTCTGTTCAAAAACAAAATGCTGTTCTTGAAAAGTTTAAAAAAGAAACACCAAAAGAGCTGAAAGTGCTTATCAAAAAAAGCACGATTCAGATGGATGGTAAAATAACAGGAATTGGTATTGCTCCGGCTGTTGTGTCCGCTTTAATTTGGGCTGGTTCAGCATTGGTAGGTGCGGGAGTTGTTGTATGGGGTGCTGTTGAAATTGAAAGAGAAAGAGAGCGAACTGAAAAAGCAAAAGCATTGCTTGCGCAAGAAGGAATTAACATCTCTAAAATTATTGAAGCTGCACAACTTGAGCAGCAGGGATTAGTTCCACCTGGCACAACAAAGACAGTTGCGCAGGAAGTAACTGTAGTAAATGCAGGTAATCAAAAAGCGTTGGATAATGTTACAAAAAACAATCCGGGCCTGTTTACAGAAGTTAAGTCTATTCTTATCTGGGGCACAGCTGCCTTCCTTGCTGTAAAAATATTACCGGGTCTTTTTAACAACAAAAGCAAATGAGTTACAAAGCCAAATATAAAAGGGAAGTACTGCAGGAGCTCATTACCCGTTCCCGTGTGTGGAACGCACAGGGTGCCAACAGCTACATGCTCTATAACCAGGGCAATACAAACGCAACCATTAACGGCAACTTTATTTTAGAGCCTAAAATGATCTGGAGCAGTCCTGATGAAAACCCGGAGGTTCAGGATTGGAGTGATATAAATATTCAGTTCGATCAACTGAATACTCCATCTATGAAAGCGCCGGAGGCTGGTTCCGAACCTTCAGGTTCAGGTTTTACGCCCGGTATTGATCCGCCACCTGCTAAAGACAATCGTATTGTAATATTTAAATCCTTCATCATTCCTGCGTGAGTGTAAACTTTACCATATCAAAAAAATTTACCAAAGATCTGGAAGGCGGTTACTGGAACGATCCCAGCGCCGGGCATACCTATGCAGGCATCACATTTAAGTATTATCCTAAATGGAGCGGTTGGTTTCGTTTGTTTCAACTGGCTAAAAAAAAATATGGCAGTGTGGAACGAATGCCCAGGTATGCAAAGTTTAATGATGCAGAGCTGGATAAACACATCGCCGATTTTTATTACAACCGGCACTGGAAACAATTACTCAATGCAGATCTGTTCCGCAACCAGGACATTGTTAACATGATGTATGATTTTTTAGTGCATAAAGAATATGATGCAATTGCAGTTGTAAACCATGTGGCCCGGCAAATAAATAAAAATGTAAGCACCAGTAAAACACGTGTAACACCTGCAGTAATTACACTGGCAAATAATTTTCAGGAGCGCTTTTATGCCATGTTGCGTTATTACCGAGCGCAGTATTACAAAAACCCACGCAGCATACCAGGTACATCTGTAAAAGGATTTAGTGCAGGTTTAGCCAATGCGTTCATCCGTGATCGTGTAAACAAATTTCCTGCAGTTACAAAACCAACCATTCAATTCCCCACATTTAATTTACCCTACGGTATATGAACTTACTACGTTTAAATATTATCCCTGATGTGCAGCAAATTGCTTTTGCCAAACGTGTTACTGAAATTGCTGCAGAGCTGCAGGTAGATCCAAACTGGTTAATGCAGGTAATGTGGGCCGAAAGCAGATTGAAAGCAACTGCAGTAAACCCAACAAGCCGGGCAACCGGCCTCATTCAATTTATGCCTGCAACAGCTATCGGTTTAGGTACTACTGTAGATCGTTTAAAAGCAATGAATGCAGTGCAGCAGCTGGAATATGTGCGGAAATATTTTCTCCCGTTTAAAGGCCGTATGAAAAGCTATTACGATGTGTACAGCGTTGTTTTCTTTCCTGCATTAATAGGCAAGCCAGATACATGGGTGCTGCAAACAAGTAAGTTAAGCCCTGACATTATTGCAAAACAAAATCCTGTTGTAAACATTAATAAAGACAGTAAAATAACAGTAGCTGAATTTAAACAGTACGTGTACAACAGTGTAAATGATCTGCATAAAAAAATTGTTTTTGGAGCGGCTAAAGCTGCTGGCATTGGTGCCGGTACCATTGCGGGTGTACTGCTGCTTTTTTTTTGTTCCGTAATAAATAACATTTAAAACTAAACGCATGAAATTTTTTAAGAAAATATGGATCCGCATCAAAAGCATATTTAATAGGGCTGATGATTTTTTAGAACAGCATGTAGAGCAGGCGCTCATGATCACCGGCGGAATTAAACGATTCCTGGAAAGCCCTGCAGCCGATATTTTAGAAGCCGTGATCCCGGGAGATATTGATAAACTGGTGCGTGAAAAATTACTGCTGGCAACCGGTGCTGCATTAAAAGCTATGGGCGTTATTGATGCCTGTAAAGGACTGAACGATGCAGATAAACTGCGTTGCCTGGTAGCGGAGCTGTACAAGCTGCAGAAAGAAGGCAAAGATGCGATCCTATTTAAACTGGCTGCATTGATTGTAAAAAATATGCATGGTGCAAAGTTTCCACAAAGCACTTATGATTTGTTAACACAAGGAAAATATGTAGAACGTTATAAATGAGCTTTAAAATAACATACCCTCCGGCCGGCGGCGCACTGAATAATATACTTGGTGGCGGATCTATTCCTGCACCAAATTATTTAAAGTTTGTAACACTGGCTGCTTTAAGCAATCAGATAACCATGCCGGCAGGATCGTTTATGCAGCGGATATCTGCAACTGATGCTGCTAACCCTTTAATACCGGTAACTGTTACCAGTCCGGATCTGGTAACAGAGTATTCATCATTAGATCTTAGTGCAGGAAGTGCCGTTGATCTGGTTGATATTTATTTTCCCGTTGCCACTGTTATACAATTTAATAACCTAAATGCAGGTACTGTTGTAAGTGTACAATATTACAGGCATCCTTCTTATTTATGAAACGTTTCTTATCATCATTCATTTTTATTGCTGCAGCTGCAGTTTCATTTGCACAAAGCAGCCGTGTGTATACCAAGCATGTACAGGTAACAGAAAAACTGCAGTTAAAGACAAGAGTGATAACCGATTTTACACTCAACTTTAATAACAGCGATTCTTTAAGCGATGCGAAAATACCTACGGCAAAAGCGGTGGCAGATTATGTGAGAGCAAAAGCAGGAAGCGGTGGAGGAAGTGGAATAAACCTCTATAATAATAATGGCACATTAACAGCAAACAGAGTAGTTGATTTGGGTGGGTTTAGTTTAAGTTTTGGCACCGGATCAACAGTGTATGAGCACATGTTCAGCAATGGACGTAAATGGTTTGGAGCAGGAACACCTGTAGATGAGGGGTTTGCACTAAAAGTTAATGGAACAGCAAGAATTGCAGGTCAGTTAACAGCTACAGGGACAGGTCTTATCGGCGGAATGTCACAATCAGATTTCATTTCTTTCATTTCCGGATCTCCACCAACATTTCAAGTAAATCATAATGGAGGAAATTATGGATTGGCAATCAGCAGAGCCGATAATGGTGCAAGCCCTGCTCATTTAACTTTTTTCAAAACAAGAGGCTCAGGAGTAGCCAGTACTTTAGGATCAATCAATAATTTTGATGCAATTGGATCCATTAATTTTTTTGGTGTGGCGGCAAACGGAATCACTCATTCTCTTGGTGCAACAATACAAGTGTTTGGGTACCCTACTGGTAACATCCCAATTTTTAACAACCTTGTTCCCCCAACTACATCTGTTCCGGCAAGCCTGCAATTTTCTACAATAGGCTTTGATGGAGTAAGAAGAAGAAGATTTGATTTATTGCCGGATGGTGAACTTGTTTTAACTAACACCGGTAGTTTAACCTGGAACAATGGGTATAAATTACAGGTAGATGGAAATGCAAGTGTACATGGAAGTTTGTTGATTAATCCTACTGTAGGAACACTCATATCTCCCAGTGCGGCTTTTGAAATAAACTCAACAACAAAAGGGTTTCTGTTCCCAAGACACACCTTTACGCAACGTTTGGCAATTGCATCTCCTGCAATTGGTTTAAGTGTATATCAAACTGATGCAACTGAAGGTGAATATGTTAATACAAGTACAGGTTTTAGAAGATTAAAATTTGCAGATGAAAATAATTCCTTTGCAACAAGCACTGCAACCGATGCTGATTATACAACGCCGGCTGTAAGCACATTTACTATTTTACCGGAAATAACGGCAAGCAGAACAATTACCCTGCCTGCAGCTACTGCAGCAGGAAATGAATTGATTATCTGGAATAAAAACACTTCTGTAAATACCTGGTCTTTTTTAGTTTCATTTCAAAACAGCGTTGCAGATGCTGCAAGTAATACTATTACAACATTGGTTAATCAAACTGTTTACAGACTTATCAGTGATGGTACTAAATGGGTAAAAACAAATTAATGAAGAACCTGCTTATCATTTTATTTGCTGTTGTGGTATCCCAGGGGTTTGCTCAAACAAAAGGAGAGCTTCAAACCTTTTATAACTCTTTTTCACTTCCTGATTCTGTGTATCAAAAAGCTGGAACAGATAGCGTTTTTGAACGAAAAAACGGAGTTGTTATTTTTAGGTTTCTTGTAGCTTCCGGAGGAATTACCCAGTCAACATTAAACGATTCTACCGATGCAGTTAGGATAACAATTAATACTAAGCTTGCAACAAACGGCAACGGATCTTCTTTAACCGGACTTACCAAAACGCAGGTTGGTTTAAGTAATGTTGATAATACAAGTGATGCCGATAAGCCAGTATCAACAGCAACACAAACAGCATTAAACGGTAAGCTTGCAACAAACGGCAACGGATCTTCTTTAACGGGACTTACCAAAACGCAGGTTGGTTTAGGTAATGTTGATAATACAAGCGATGCAGATAAGCCGGTATCAACAGCAACTCAAACAGCATTAAACGGTAAGCTTGCAACCAACGGCAACGGATCTTCATTAACCGGGCTAACCAAAACGCAGGTAGGTTTAGGTAATGTTGATAATACAAGTGATGCCGATAAGCCGGTATCAACAGCAACTCAAACAGCATTAAACGGTAAGCTTGCAACCAATGGCAACGGATCTTCATTAACCGGGCTAACCAAAACGCAGGTAGGTTTAGGTAATGTTGATAATACAAGTGATGCCGATAAGCCTGTATCAACAGCAACGCAAACTGCATTAAATAATAAGCAGGCAACACTTGTAAGCGGCACCAGTATTAAAACAATAAACGGATCTCCTTTGCTTGGCAGCGGCGATCTGGTTGTGGGTGGAGCTCCAACATTCTTAAATCTTGCATCTGCATTCAGTTCTACATCTGTAACACCTGCAACCGTTACCGGGTGGAGCTTTGCGGTTACAACCGGCAAAACTTACCGAATAGAAGTTATTGCGGATTACCAAACTGCAGCCACAACAACCGGAGGCATATTAGGTATTAGCCTCACAACAGCTGCAGGCTCTGTTAGAGGTTATGCAATGGGCACTGTTGTTAATACTGCAGCAGCCAGTGAGCTAACAATTCCTATAAGAACAACAAGCGGTGCAGGATCAAGCTTAACAACAACAGGAGTTACAGCAATCAACTCACCGCACAGCATTTACATGTTGATTACATTCACCTGCACAACATCAGGAACATTTAATATACAGTGGGCAACTGAAGTTGCAGCAAGCGCAGCACAATTAAATGCAAACAGTACACTACTTTATCAGGCTTTAAATTAATTATATGAAACAGTTTTTTCTTTTTGTCGGGTTATTTATAAGCATCCATTGTTTTTCACAACAACGCATGGAGGGAGTACAGACTATTACAACAGGCACTGCAACAACTATTGCAAATGATGTTGTATGTGTATTTGTAAACCCGGCAGCGTTAATGGCAACGCAAACCATTACAATGCCTGCTGCACCGGCAGACAGGCAGGAAATTACTGTTTGGTTTGGTGGTACACTCACCAGCGGCACTGTAGTAACAGCTCTTAGCATTGCTGCCAATACCGGGCAATCACTGTTACAAATTTCTGCACCAACAACGGCGGTTGCCGGTGATTGTGTTATTTATGTGTGCTACAGATCTTCAAACACCTGGTACCGGAAAAAATAATTATTAACCTTAAATTTTTAAAAATGACATACCAGGAAATCGTTGATATTGTTACTGCTAATGGATTGATGAAAAAGGCAACAGTTACTTTGACTGATGCGCAGATAAAGAGCTTGTTTAATGAGGGTCAATTTGTTTTAGTTGCGGGTGAATCAGGCAAAATGAAAATTCCTGTGTATTCAATTTTACGATTCAATAACTTAGGCAACTATACTAATATTGACCCTAGTGCAATTTTGTATATTGCTCAATTTGGGTTAGGAGGTGGATTATTTCCATTGGGTGAAGGTATACGACAATCATCTAGTGGAAGCTTGTCTTATTTTTTAGCTGGCTCAGATTCACGAATTGCTATTATGTCACAAGGTAAAAATATTTTTAATAATCAAATACAAGCTACTTTAGGTGAAACTTTAGATTCTGATGGAACAGATATTAAACTGTACGGTTCAAATGGAATTTTAGGTGATTTGACAGGAGGTAACGCTGCAAACACACTAACAGTAACTATTTTTTACACAGTGGTAGATTTGTAAAATAAGTTTTATATGAAAGACCTATACCTAGATGCTGAATGGTTTATTGGCGGAGAGGTATTTTTATTAGGTTGGGCAAACAGCAACCGGGAGTATGGGCAACTGTATGATGAAGGTTTAACATTGGAAGCATTTGAAGAACTGCTTAACAGAACTACCGGCATCATTTATTTTTACGGGCCCGATATCGGGATCCTGGAAAAACATTTTGAAATTAATATCCGGGAAAGATATCATTGTGTAAACTTGCTGAAAGTGTTTAAAGATTATGTACCAGGTTGCAAGAATTACAAGCTCGCCACCCTGGAGAAAATGTTTCACATTCCCCGGAACCGCAATGAATATAAAGCCAACATCTTTTCTATTTTCAAAGATTGGCGCCGGCCACAAGTAAAAAGCCTGGTATTGCAGTACAACATGGAAGATGTGATTAATCTGTACAAGCTGAAAGAAATGGTTTTTATCCTCAAAGAGATCAGCACAAAATATTTACTGCAGGCCCGGTTGAACGGCATTGATCAGCAGCCACCGGTACAGAAAGATATTTTTCATAAGCACAGCAGCTTTGTGCTGGAAGTGATGAAGAAAGTGATGTGTAAATAAATATGTAGCTCTAGCCTGTTAGCAGGCTAGAGTCAAATATTAATACCAGCTGCTGTATTTCATAGCATCCCGGTTGCGTCGCAATCCTTTTATCGTTTTGTTAATAAGAAAACAGTAGTTAAAAAGCAATGTATAGTTACACAACTATTCAACAATTTGAATTAGTGTGTTGATAATCAATTATAGATGTAATGTACAGTTACATGACTTTTACAATTGTATGAATTAGATCATGATCGCTTATACATTTGTGCTGTGAAATTTATCATTGAAATAGTACACGATCGGAAACGGTATCAGCTGCAGGTAAAACAAATTTCCGTAACTGCATCGCATGAACAATATGAAGTAAACTACAATGGAAAAATTGTTACACTTCAAAACAATTGGCCGGTATTTAAGCGGCATCATTTAAAACACCGGCGGCCAACCTGGACAATTGTTTCCGGTGAAATAAAATACAGATCCATCCGGGAGCAGGTTATAAAAGCATTAGAAGACAAACTTATTGCACTGCAATAAAATTGCACGATACGCCAACATAATTGCACGATACGCCAACATAATTGCACGGTACGGCAATAAAATTGTACGGTATGCATTACTGTTACACCGCCATGCTGCAGTAAAATGTACACCCGGTGAGATCCGGATAAGCCAACGCACAAAAGTAACCGTGCAAGAGGTTTTCTAAACATTTCGCTTTTTAAGGTTGCTGCATTCGTCATTGCGTTCCGTTCTCAACATATCGCTTCGCTTGTGATGTCTGTTCTCTCCACTTATCCCATCATGCAGCAACCCTGCGAAATGAAACCACATGCCCGGTTGCTTTTTTGCCAGCACATTTATCCGTTCTCACACGGGAGCTGCAGCCTGGCTACATCCATTCCTTAACAAACATCTTCTTTTCAAAGAACAACGAACCTTCTTTCCAAAACAAAATGACAGCAAAGTTCGGCTGCTAACACAGGCCAACGCTCACAGCATCCAAAAGACTACGGCATAAACACAGATCCACGCACAGCCCCTTCATTTATTCCGTTTCCTTTTGGATGCTGAGCCACGCAGCCGGGAGTGGCCTTACATTTCTTTTGGTGGGTTTGAACAAAAAAATGTTCAAACTATGCTTCAGCTTGTAACCCACCGCCACGGATCACCACAACCCGACCATTCGTTTTTCATTCTCAATAAGGGAACAAACAGTGGTAAACCACTTACAGCGCCATGCGCCAATTGCTTTACTGCTATCTGCAGTAATGAGAATGAAAAGGAAATGTATTACTGGTTGTGTTGGGGCCTGTGGCAAGCTAAAGCGTTTGAACATTTTTTAACCGGCTCCGTAATTTTATTTATCCGTAAAGATGAATTGATGCATGAGATCCGTAAACAAGCTGCACACATTAACCAGGAGTGCTACAATGCAACCATTGCAAAAGTTCAGCTGATGGCCAAACAGGAAGAAACGATTAAACAACAACTGCAGCTGCTGCACCAGCTTAAGCGTGCTATGATCAGGCAGCACCTGCAGAAATAATCGTTTCTTAACCGGCCACATTCTTATGAACAACTTTGAGGTTGTTCCATACATTCATTTGATTTTTTAAATGATCTTCCAACAAATGCAGGTAGGCTTCTGTTTGCTTTACAGAAGTATGGCCCAGAATCTTACTCACGGTGATCAGCTCCATTCCCAAGCGAAGTGATACCGTTGCAAATGTGTGGCGCCCTACATGCATGGTAACATGTTTTTTTATTCCTGCAGCTGCAGCAATACTTTGAAGTTCTCTGTTAAGATATTGCCCGGACCTGATATCAAAAGGTTTTTGGATTAGCTGCTTTGCAAAGTCGCTGAGCGGTATGATCACCGGCTCTTCTGTTTTTTGTTGGTTGAAATAAATACAATCGTCTGTTACCATGGTAACAGAAAATTTTATGATATCAGAAATACGCATACCGGTGTAACATGCAAATAAAAAATGTCTGAGTACATTCAACTGATAACTATTTAATGCAGCACTATCGTACAAGTCTTGCAGGGCTTGCAGTTCAGCGATTGTAAGAAATGTTTTCTTAGATGTAAAAGCTTTTAATTTTACTTTGCTCAGCGGATCCTCTTTAATAATGTTGAGATCGATCGCATAATGAACAACTGCCTTGAGTTGTTTCATTTTTCTTGTTGCTGTATTAGTAGTAAAATTTTCGCAGTAATGTTTGTACAGTTTGGATCCAAACTGATAAGTAATTTCTTTTATCCGGATACCCGGGTGCAGCTGCTGCAGTTCTGTTTTAAATGCCTGGTAATGCAAACTGCGTTCATAGCTCATTTGCTTTTTGTCGATGTACTCAGATATCAGAAATGCAAGTGTGGGATTATTCACCTGGTCAAGATCTGCAGTAAGAACAGCAAGCTTAAAATCCCTGAGTGAAAAAGCTTTATTCTCAAACTCTATGGATTGTTTGTACAGATCTGCTTTGTACTGCAGCTCAGTAAACTTTCGTTTTGAAACGATGCCGGCATGTCTGCTGATATCCTGTAGATCATGATCCCACTCTTCTTTGAATAAATGTAATTGAGTTGGTACCCAGATTGGCCGGGCATCTTCAATAATGAAGTAAAGTGCAGACTGACCCTTTTTGTTTGGCCGGTTGCTTCGCAGATAAAAACGATAGTTCATACACCTGGTTTAAAGTTGGCTATTTATTTGGCTATGCTTTTTGCATATCCAAACCCCGTTAAACCAACACAACTTGTAACCATTATGTATAGAACTTCCTGATTATAAACAAAAAGCCTATGAAAAGAGTTTCAAAGGCTTTTAGATCTGTGATCCCGCTGGGACTCGAACCCAGGACCCCAACATTAAAAGTGTCGTGCTCTACCAACTGAGCTACGGAATCAGCAAAAACGTTTCCGTTTTTTTGGAGTGCAAAAATAGGGTAATTACATTTTGCACCCAACTTTTATAAAAAATAGTTTTCAGTTTCATTTTAAGAAACAAAACGAATTGATTTCTGCCTACGTACTTTTGCAATTCAAACACATGAGAATGGATTTCAGTAACAAGGTTGTAGCAATTACAGGCGGAAGCGATGGTATTGGAAGGGCATTGGTTGAAATACTCTTGCAACGTGGGGCCAGTGTAGCTACCTGTGGCCGCAATCATGATAAACTATATCAGTTACAGGCTGCATTTCCGGGTATGCCCCTGCATGTGGTGGTGGCAGATGTAAGTAATGAGCAGGATTGTAATCAGTTTATTGCAACAACCATCAGCACATTTGGTGGTATTGATATTTTAATTAATAATGCCGGACTATCCATGCGGGCATTGATTGTTGATGCAGAAGTGCATGCATTTAAACGACTGATGGATGTGAATTTCTGGGGTATGGTTCATTGCACAAAAGCAGCACTGCCTTCAATCATTGAACGGAAGGGAACGGTTGTAGGCATATCTTCTATAGTTGGTAACAGGGGAATACCAGGCCGTAGTGCATACTCTGCTTCAAAATTTGCCATGCAGGGATGGCTTGAAGCACTGCGGGTGGAAATGTTTCAGCACAGTGTAAATGTTTTATGGGTGTCGCCTGGTTTTATTGCCACCAATATCCGTTCGGTTGCTCTAAACGAGCATGGTCAGCAAATTGGTGAAACACCCATGGACGAATCGAAGTTAATGAGTCCGCAGGAGTGTGCAGGCTATATCATCAATGCCATTGAAAAACGTAAACGGACTGTTGTACTTACATTTACCGGTAAAGCAACTGTTTTTATCAGCCGGTTTTTTCCCCGTCTTGCAGATAAATACATTCATCAATTTTTCTTTAAAAATGGCAAGCTGGTGAAATAGGGAATGAACAGTTATCAGGAGCCCTAACGAATCAGTCGGTTCAATTTTTTTTCCACGTTTCATTCTTTATATTTATTTTCTCATTTCCAAACATGCCATTACTAACCCTTACATCAGACATTGGTGAAAAAGATTACCTCGCAGGGGCAGTAAAAGGCGTTTTATTAAAACAGGATGCTGCCTTTCAGTTAATTGATATATCGCACCATCTGTCTCCTTTTAATGATCCGCAGGCTGCATACGTGGTAAGAAATGCATCCAGACATTTTCCTGCAGATACCTTTCATATTGTATTGGTGAACCTGTTTCAGTATAAGCCCGATCATTTGCTGATGGTGAAGCACAACGATCAGTATTTCTGTCTGGCCGATAACGGACTTATTACAATGATTCTGGAAGAAACGCCACAGGAAGTGATTGCACTGGATATGGACAAATCTGCAGCACGCAATACACTGGCCTGTACAGAAGTGTTTGCAAAAGCAATCAGCAAGGTGGCTGCAGGCACGGCATTAAACGAATTGGGCGATCCGGGAGTTTCCATACAGGTACGAAATCCATTGCGGCCCATTACCACCAATCAATACATGGAAGGGCAGATTATTTCCATTGATCATTTTGAAAATGTAATCGTTAACATTACACAGGAAGAATTTGAAGCACAGCGCAAAGGCCGCAGGTTTAAAATTGTGTTTAAACGGGATGAAGTAATAGACCGGTTCAGTGAAACCTATGCAGATGTAAATGAAGGAGAGAAGCTGGCTCTTTTTAATGCTGCAGGTTATCTCGAAATTGCCATCAACAAAGGAAATGCTGCAGGCTTATTTGGGTTGCAGGGATTTTCTGAAAAAAATATGAGTCAGTATACACAGAGCCGTTTATTTTATCAGACGGTGAGGGTTTATTTTGAATAGGAAAACAAGCCCCCTCTAACTCCCCCGGAGGGGGAGAACTGCTTTGCACAGCCCTTGCTTTCCTGATATCTAAAACAAAACACAGCGTTTTCAACTTTGTTAATAGCATTACAAAACCTGAAATGCTTAATTACTATTGCCAATGTATGAAAATAAGTTTGGCCTCCCTCTCCTTTGGAGAGGGATAAGAGGGTGAGGTCTTGTTAAAACGTAACTCAAATTCTCGTTTATACACCCATCTCCTTATTTTTGCCTGCTCCCATTAAACAGGGCTGTATAAAACCTACGCTTTTATGAATTTCCAAAAGCTCAATAACATCACAGGCTGGATCATTGGCCTCTTTGCATGCGCCATTTATATTTTAACCATGGAACCTACGGGTAGTTTGTGGGATACAGGTGAGTTTATCTCCTGTGCCTATAAGTTAGGTATTCCACACCCTCCGGGTGCTCCCTTGTTCCTGTTGCTTGGCAGGTTGTTTACACTGTTTACTCCCGGCGATGCCGCTATAGGTGTAAACCTGTTGTCAGCTCTCTCAAGCGGTTTCACCATCATGTTCCTGTTCTGGACCATTACCCATTTTGGAAGAAGACTGGTACAAAAGGGTACGGAAGAATTACAGGGCAACCAGTTGTTTAGTGTAATGGCTTCGGGTGTAATTGGTGCATTGGCTTATACATTCAGCGATTCGTTCTGGTTCAGTGCAGTTGAAGGGGAAGTGTATGCCTTGTCTTCTTTCTTTACTGCTGTCGTGTTCTGGGCTATTCTTAAATGGGAACATGAAGATGCAAAAGCAGGTGAAGATGATCTGAAACGTACCCATGCAGAACGCTGGATTATCATGATCTTTTTTATGATGGGATTAAGTATTGGTGTTCACCTGTTGAACCTCTTAACCATCCCTGCTATTGTAATGGTGTATTATTTCCGCAGATATAAACCAACGTGGACGGGTGGTATACTTGCGTTCGTGATTGGTGTTGCTTTAATAGGTGTGGTACAGAAAGCAGTGATCCAGTGGAGCATTGCAGGTGCAGGCTGGTTCGATCGTTTATTTGTAAACAGTTTTAATCTGCCGTTTTTCTCCGGTTTCATTTTCTTCTTTGCAATAGTGGCAGCGTTGATCTGGTTTGGACTCAGATGGGCACAAACAAATCACTGGCGTTTTTTACGTTTAGGTCTCTGGAGCTTTGCGTTTATGCTGGTGGGTTACTCAACCTATATTACAACCATGATACGCTCCAATGCCAATCCCGGTATTGATATGAACGATGTAAACAATCCAATTTCATTAGTTAGTTATTTAAGTCGTGAGCAATATGGCGATGTGCCTTTACTGAAAGGACAAATGTTTACTGCAGATGCAGATTATGAAGAAGTGGGTGATACCTATCAGCGTGTAGGAGATAAATATGAAGTAACCGGTAAAAAAAGGAAAGCAGTTTATCCTGCAGAGCAAACCATGGTGTTTCCCCGTGTATGGGATGCCAGCAATGATCAGGGACATGCAGATTATTATGCAAGTTTTCTGGGTATTGAAAAACTCCGCAACAATCAAACAGGCGAAACTTCATACGATCGTGACCCCACGATGGCCGATAACTTTAAATTCTTCTTTCAGTACCAGATCAACATCATGTACTGGCGTTACTTTATGTGGAATTTTGCAGGTAAGCAAAACGATGTGCAGGGAGTTGGTGAAAAAAGAAACGGCAACTGGATCAGTGGCATTTCGTTCCTCGACAATATGCGTTTAGGTAACCAGAAAGTAATGCCCGACAGTTTAAAAAATAATCAGGCCAACAATAAATTATTTCTGTTGCCATTTGTATTAGGTCTGCTCGGTATTATTTTTCAATACAGCAAACACCAGCGTGATACACTGATTGTCGGGTTGCTGTTCTTCAGTACCGGTTTAGCCATTGTTTTATATCTAAACCAGGCAGGCCCTCAACCACGTGAAAGGGATTATGCATATGTTGGAAGCTTCTATGCATTCGCCATCTGGATTGGTCTTGGTTTTTATTTTGTAAAAGAATTGCTCGAAAAACTGATCAAAGGTGCAGGTGCATCTTATGCTTCAGCAGCTTTGTGTTTCCTTGCAGTACCTGTATTAATGGCCAGCCAGGAATGGGATGATCATGATCGCAGTAAAAAAACCATTGCTCCTGATCTTGCAACAAGTTACCTTGAAAGCTGTGCACCCAATGCCATTTTATTTACAGTAGGTGATAACGATACTTATCCGTTATGGTATGCACAGGAAGTAAAAGGCATTCGTCCGGATGTTCGGGTGATTAATACGAGCTTACTGGGTACCGACTGGTATATTAATCAACTGCGTTACAAAGTAAACGACAGCGATCCTATTGATGTTTTGTGGAACGAAGAACAGATTGCCGGAGATAAACGCAACGTGGTGTATCATATACCTGTTTCACAAACCGATACCAGTTATGCCGATCTGTACACAATGATGAAAGATCAGGTGGGCAGTGATGCAGAAAGTAAAATGTACCGTGCACAGAATGGTGAGTACTATAACTACTTCCCCTACAACCGTGTAACCGTTCCGGTAGATAAAGCATTTGTATTGCAGAACGGAACCGTTACTGCTAAAGACAGTGTTGTAAGTGAATTAAAGTTTCAGATTACAAAAGGTTATCTGTTTAAGAACGATGCTGCAATTATGAATGTGATTGCTGCCAACAAATGGAAACGTCCTATTTACTTTACACAGCCTCTGCAAATGGGCTTTGATGATTATCTGCGTCAGGATGGTTTAACTTACCGTTTGGTGCCTGTTGCAAACGCAAGAGGAACAGTGAATGTAGAGTGGATGTATGATAAGGTGATGAATAAGTTTAAGTACGGCGGTGCAGATAAAGACGGTGTTTATTTTGATGAAGAAAACCGCAGACATCTGGTGAACATCCGCAATGCACATACTATACTTGCAATGAATTTAATTGCTGCCGGTCGTAAAGAAGATGCAAAAAAAGTATTGCAGCGTGCAGATCAGATGCTCAAAGAAAAGAACATGCCTTATGGTATGGCAAGTCGTTATGGTAATGATCATAATGAAAAGAGTTTCTATTTTGCATTAACCGCTTTCCAGGCAGGTGATCTGGAATTGGGTAAACGTATTATGGCTGCTGTAAAGAAAGATTGTGAACAGCAGGTGGCCTATTACGAAGCAACTAATGAACTGGACAGCAGAACACCATCTGAATATGAATATCAAATGGCCAAGCAGTTAATTCAGGGTATTGATAATGCCATGAAAGAATATGCACAGGGAGTTAAACCCGCAGCAGATACCATTCAGAATAAAGAAGTGCCGCAAACAATTAAGAATACTCCGGATACGCCGAAGAAATAAATACGGAGAATGGATTTGCAGGTAAGCCTGCTTACACTTTGCCAAAGTTGAAAAGACAAATTGATTTCGATCTGTTTGACTGAACTTTGGCAAAGTTTTTTTATTCAGTCAGCGCTAATAAATTATTGCTGGTTTTGTTGCCGTTAAGACGGTAAGTCGGAAACAATCAACTACTTCCCGTCTTCTTTCCTTCCCGGCAAATTTTTGCATTGAACTTTATCAAAGCTCAACCCATTATTTAGCTGCATTCAATTTGTATTCCTGTTCAATTGTTTGTACAACAGATACCATGTATTTTACAAACTTAGTGCTCTGTTTGTCTATCTGCTTATCAAGCTTCACATACATGCCTACAGAGGAGATCCCTACTTTTTGAAAATTGGCAACATCGGTAATATCACTACTCAGTTGCGGCGTAATGGTTGTTCTTGCACTGGGTATATACACCCAGCCAAAAGGAACAGCAAACCCGGTTGTAATTAATGCAGTGGCAGTACCAATCCCTGCAACGGTTACAGCAGTGCCAATAAGATTTTGTTTAGATCGAACAAATTTTACCCGTACTACTTTAACCTCACAACTGGTTGTTTGCACCCCGCTGTTCAGGGATAATTTAAATGGATGCGATTCGCTGTTATATACATCCACAAATTTTATCATCTTTTTAATGATGGCCTGCTGATATTCGTATTCCTGTACAATCCGTAAATCCAGTTGCAGGTGCAACGTGTCTATTCTGGCCCCCTGCTTCACCAGCAGTTTTGGTCCTTTACAGGAAGCGGAAAAGAACAATGTAAAAACAAGCAGAATGACAAAATGAACGGTGTTACGCATGGAGTAGTGATTTTATCTGCCAGCAAAATAAGAAATCAGCAGTAAACCTGTCAAGAACTTTTCAGGTTCGGTATTTGTTACTATGGTTCATCTCCTGAGCGGGAGCAATTTTGGGAATATAGGTTTCAGGATGAATTTTTTAAAGTGGACATCCTTTTTTAAACGGTGAATTGAATTTGAAGTAAATTGATACAACAATGACAGGCCATTTTTTTTCTAAATATGATCCTTCAGAAAACAGTAAATCTAAGTTTGAGCAGTTGCTCGATCTGTTTACGCAGTTGCTCACTTATACAAGTGGTGATATAACCGAAGCGATGGATTGGCTCAATCAACTCGACCGTAAATTTCAACTCACTAATGATGAGTATGGGATGGGCGATTTTATAGAAGAGTTGAAAGAGAAAGGTTATCTGGAAGAAAATCAGATCACCGGTCAGTTCAACATTACATCCAAAACAGAACAAACCATCCGCAAACAATCACTGGAGGAAATATTCGGTAAACTGAAAAAAACAAAACAAGGCAATCACCAGACTTTTAAACCGGGAATGGGCGATGAGATTAATCCGGAGACAAGACCGTTTCAGTTTGGAGACACATTAGAACAGATTGATTTTACCAGCTCCATCCGTAATGCACAGATCAATCATGGCATTGACAGTTTTCAAATGCGGGAAGATGATCTGGAAATCCGTGAAACCGATTTTAAAACACAAACATCAACGGTGTTGATGATTGATATTTCTCACTCCATGATTCTTTATGGAGAGGACCGGATCACGCCTGCAAAAAAAGTGGCGATGGCGTTGAGCGAATTAATTACCACACGCTATCCAAAAGATACATTGGATATTGTGGTGTTTGGAAACGATGCCTGGCAAATTGAAATCAAGGATCTTCCGTATTTGCAGGTAGGGCCTTATCATACAAATACAGTGTCAGGTTTAGAACTGGCGATGGAAATATTGCGCCGCAGAAAAAATCCCAACAAACAGATTTTTATGATCACCGATGGCAAACCAACCTGTTTAAAAATCGGTAAGAAATATTACAAGAACAGTTTTGGATTAGACAGGAAAGTAGTGAACCGTTGTATTAATCTGGCAGCACAATGCAAGAAATTAAAAATTCCTATTACAACGTTTATGATTGCCACCGATCCTTATCTGCAAAAATTTGTACAGGAATTTACAGAAACCAATCATGGTAAAGCATTCTTTGCTTCGTTGGATAAATTAGGGGCATTTATTTTTAAAGATTTTGAAAGCGGAAAAAGAAAGACGGTGTATTAAAGCCCCCTCCAACCTCCCCCAATAGGGGAGGCTATCCACACACGAACTTATCTTTTCGAAGTAGATGACAAAACTTGCTATTGTTGAATTGGTAGAACGTTGAGCATGGATGTAAGCAAATGTACCGCTCCCTCTCTTTTGGAGAGGGAGAAGGAGGGTGAGGCCAAAATGAAAATTAATAATTGAAATATAAACGCATTATGAGTGAACAATCAATAAAAAGTCTAGGTCAATTAAAGAAAAGTGGTTACAAACCAAAAAGCATCAAAGAAGAAGTACGTCAAAATCTCATTGCAAAATTGCAGGACAAAGAAAATGTGTTTGAAGGTATACTGGGTTATGAAGATTCAGTAATTCCTGATGTGGAGCGGGCATTGCTCTCTCAGCATAACATTTTATTTCTTGGTTTGCGTGGACAGGCAAAAACAAGGATGGCCCGTTTAATGACGGATCTGCTGGATGAATATGTTCCGGTTATTGCAGGCAGTGAAGTGAATGATGATCCGTTTAATCCCATCTCTCATTTTGCAAAAGAACTGATTGCAGAAAAGGGTGATGCAACTCCCATTGAATGGGTACACCGTTCAAAGCGATATGGTGAAAAATTAGCAACACCCGATGTAAGTGTGGCAGATCTCATTGGTGATATTGATCCCATTAAAGCTGCCAATCTCAAATTAAGTTTTGCAGATGAGCGTGTGATCCATTACGGTATTATTCCAAGAAGCAACCGCAGCATTTTTGTCATCAATGAAATTCCTGATCTGCAGGCACGTATTCAGGTTTCACTGTTTAATATTTTAGAAGAAGGCGATGTGCAGATCCGTGGATTTAAATTACGGTTGCCGTTAGATATTTTATTTGTGTTTACTGCTAATCCGGAAGATTATACCAACCGTGGTTCAATTGTTACGCCTTTAAAAGATCGTATCGAAAGCCAGATACTTACGCACTATCCTAAAACAATTGAAGTAGGTTTAGCTATAACGGAACAGGAGGCAAAACTCCATCCCGATCAGCAAAAAAGAGTGGATGTAAGTGATTTAATGAAACGGCTAATTGAGCAGGTTGCATTTGAAGCAAGAAGCAGTGAGTATGTAGATAAGAAAAGTGGTGTAAGTGCAAGGCTCACCATTTCTGCATTTGAAAATGCAGTTAGCACAGCAGAATTGCGAGCCATTCAAAACAAAGAAAAACATACGCAGGTTTGGATGGGCGATCTCATCGGTATCATACCATCCATCACCGGAAAAATTGAGCTGGTGTATGAAGGTGAACAGGAAGGCCCTTATCAGGTAGCTTTTCATTTACTGGATAAAGCTGTACGCACACAATTTCTTCAATTCTTTCCCAATCCTGAACAATTGAAGAAAAGAAAGCAGGATGCATCTGCAGATAATCCATATAAATCCATCACCAACTGGTTTGATAAAGGCAACCAGTTAAGCCTGATGATGAACATAAAAGACGAAGATAAAATTCAGCAGTTGTACAGTGTTGATGGATTGTATCCTTTGGTAAAAAAATATTTTAAAGGTGCTAATGAGAAGCAGGCTGCATTGCTGATGGAATTTGTATTGCATGGATTATCGGCTTACTCGCTTATCAGCAAAAAAATTGTTGAGGGCAAAGTACAGTTCAGTGATTTGATGGGCAGCATGATTAATCTTGGCTCAGGTAATGAAACGGATGAAGATGATTTTGACAGTGAAGATTTTACCTGATAACATTTAGTATACCGGTATTATAAAAAAGAGGTGAGCATTGCTCACCTCTTTTAATTACAGTTGTGCTGATTGTTTAAAATTTATTACCGATCGATAATCCACCATAAGCAGGATTAAAAAAACCATTTCCAAAAACCGGATTAAAAGCAACTCTTAATGTTAGTCCGCCTTCTTTTTGCTGATAGCGGTAACCAAAATTCAGGTGACCAAAGTTTTGTGTAAATGGTGAGAATTCAATGAAATCATTATTGTCTCTTGTGTAGTTCACATACGTAAAGCCTGCACCAATTTCAAAATAGTCACGGTCATTTTTTGTGAGCAGATGAGTGATACCAATGGGTATATATATGGCGCCGGTGTTGTTGGCTTTATAGCCGCCTATACCTATACGTCCGCCAATACCTTTATCAGATGCAGTAAATCTTGTATCATAATTAAAGGAGATCACTCCGGGTCCGCCCGCCTCAATAAAGATAGACATGCCCGGTTTTTTTACAGGAGCAATCTCCTGTGCTTGAGATTGAAATACAAATACAAATAACAGAATGCCTAAGCTGCAGACAATTGCCTTTTTCATGTGTGTGTGTTTATGACAAAGATGCCATGTGAAGAAAGATTGCTGCTTGCGGAAATTATTTTCTTACCGGTTTAACATATCCTGATTCAGTACACTGCAAATACTGTTGTATAAATTTGGATAGTGCTTATACAAAGCCTCCGGTTGTTCAAAAAAAAGTTCAACAGAGGTAGCCCAGAATTCATTTTTATTTCGCAAAGCATTGTAATCAAACAGCGCAGTACTCTTTGTTTTTTCTTTGTACATGATCTCATCATCCAGACGGTCGTACTGTTCAAAATCTGCTTTAAACTCTCCGGCACCTCTGTGATTTGTAAACAGGTATTGTACCTGCAAGGCATGGGCCATTTCATGCAGACCTACATTTTTTCCGTCTGCCGGTTTTTGATAATCGTCCAGAAAATGTTTCCAGGAAAGTGTAATGGATTGTCCCTGTACATTGCCAACCAGTATTCGCAGGGGATCTGTTGCAAAATATTCTTCGGGATGAATAATGATGGAAGAAAAATGAGGAAGTAAAAAATGGGTCAACCCAAAACTGATCTGGATGGCTGCAGCAGAAATGAGGATGGGCATTTCTTTGTAGCCTTTTGAAGAATAAATATAAAAGTCTTTATGGCGGATGAATTGCTGTACACGATCAATAAAACGGGATTGCTTTTCAGGACTCAGGTTTCTGAAATAGGAATTGTATTTTAAACAAACAGATTTTATTTCCTCTGTAGTAAAATGCAATTCCTTTCCTTTATAAGTTAAACATGACTCAGCAGAATGCGGATCGCTGTTTTCATCAGATGTTTTACGGAGCTCTTTTTTTGCAGACCAAATCATCTTCATGAACATGAAAAACATAAACGTAGAAACCAGCATAAACACCACAGGTGTATCTTTCGTATTCGTTTCTGCCGGATAGTTTTCTGATAAATAGCTTTGTATTTGCTGCAATACTTCCGGCTGCTTCAATGAATCAGGAAGTTGGTTGTACTCTTCCATGGAGGAAAGCAAAAAGCTGGTATCACCATAAGTAATAAGAAAGGGAATGGTATCCTGCGGCATGTTATTCTTCGGTTAACAGATCATTATCTTCCAGTAAATTAATATTTACATCGGTGCCTGCAATGCCTTCAACCGAGCCACGGATATGCGCCGCATTAAGCAATACCTTTTCCAGTTGCTTTTCACGTTGCTTCCATAATTTTTCCATGGCATCACGTTCTTTCTGTATAGAAATTTTCATACTCATAAACCCTTCACGAATAGCTTTCCATTGTTCTGCAAATTCATTTCCGGTAAGATAATCGTAAAGCATGTGCATTTTTTCACCTTTGTTTTCCTGTCCGGTAGTTGCCTGCGCAATACGAACAATACTGTCTCTCAGCACGTGTGTTAATGCTTTTACTTCAGCAAAACTGCAAACCCACACACCATCTTTTTCGCCAAAGCGATCTAATCCTTTTGGCATCGCCTGTGTAACAATTACTGCAATATCTGCAGCCTGGCTTCGCATATCTTTTTTTAATTTTTCAATCCACTGCTCAGAAAAATCTTTGGTGCGTTTGCTTTCAAAAATAATCTTACCACATTCCTGCCCGAATTTATTTCGCACAATTAACATACAATCGGCACCTTTAATTCCTTTGCCTACTTCTTCAATTGAATCATAAGGGAACGACTGACGGAGTAAGTCTTCCAGCATCAGTTCCTGCACTTCGCCCTGTAACTGCATAGAGCCCTGTTCAAGCCTCCGTTTCATTTCATCAGTTGATTTTTTCTGATCTTCCAGTTGTTTTTCCATTTCTTTTATCCGCAACTGGAATTCGGTTTCTTTAGCCGCAATACGTTGTTCTTCCAGATTACGTATTTCGCCAGTGAGTTTTTCTCTTTCTTCCTGTAACTTTTTTTGTACCAACAGTTCCAACTCAGCCTCTTTATTTTTCAATTCCTGTTCCCGTTTTAAAAATTCAACTTGTTGTTGCCTGGCTTCCCTCAGCTTTTCTTCATTGTCTTTATTGTTCTGCTCAAGCAATCGGAGTTTATTTTCAAAATCAGATGCAATGGATTTACGGATGATCTCTTCTGTTTCTTTTTGAATTTTTAGTTTCTCTTCAGCAAATTCCTTTTCTTTCTTCTTTTTCCAATCTTCTGCTTTCGCATTGGCTTCTATTTGTACTTGTTTCTCTATTGACTTTCGAATACTGTCAGTAGGTTCAAACTCATGACCGCAATTGGGGCATTTTATTTCTGTTGACATGCTTATTTTTTTAATCGTTTACGAAGATAGGATACTGCCTGTTCCCGTGTAACGGCAATATATATACCGTGATCTAAAGAATTGCGTTTAAACAAACGGAAATGTTTCACTCAAAATAACATTCTATTTTAATTTAATGAAAGAAAAATTGCAGCTGCTATTCTTCAAGCCGGCTTTATGGTGATGGCTTTTAATTTTGAAGTTTTAATCATGTTCGGGCAGGGTTTTTAATTATCTTTAACGATGCAATCGATTGACGAAATAAAACTCTTCGAAACCGTCTTTAATAATGCCAGTATTGGAATTGTTGTAGTAAACGGACAGGCTGAAATTACTCTTTGTAACAGGTTTGCGTTAGCCCAGTTTGGATATGATGATGTAGAGGAACTGGTGGGTAAAAAAATTGAAGTGTTGATACCGGGCAGATTCCGGCACAGGCATGAAAATCACCGTGATCATTATCTGGGCGATCCTAAAAGCAGACCAATGGGTATTGGACTGGATCTGTTTGCAGTAAAAAAAGACGGCACAGAATTCCCGGTTGAAATCAGTTTGGGTAATTATCAGGTAGAGCACAATAAGTATGTGGTTGCATTTGTGATTGATATTACATTACGTAAAAAGGCCGAGGATTCGATCATACAACTCAATGCAGAACTGGAGAAAAAAGTAGAAGAACGTACAACCAGTTTACAGCATATTGTGGGGCAACTGAACGATCAGATAAAAGAAACGGAAGAAAAAGATATTGAGCTGCGTGCCGCATTGAGTAAAGAAAAAGAACTGGGCGAATTGAAGTCCCGTTTTGTTTCAGTGGCCTCACATGAGTTCAGAACTCCTCTCAGCACGGTACTTTCATCCACCTATCTGTTACAGAAATATACCAGTACAGAAGACCAGCCTAAAAGGGAAAAGCATATACAACGAATTATATCTTCCGTAAATCTGCTCACTGATATATTAAATGATTTTCTTTCTGTAGGTAAAATTGAAGAAGGAAAAATTCAGGCAAGGTTCAGCATCTTTGATTTGCAGAAAATGGTTAACGAAACCATTACAGAGATGAACGCCATTTGTAAAAACGGCCAGCAAATCAAGTACACACATACAGGTAAAACTGATGCAGAACTTGACCCTACCATGTTTAAACATATCTTGCTAAATTTACTTTCGAATGCAATTAAATTCTCACCCGAAAACGGGCGCATTGATATTACTACTGCAGTTGAAGACAGCAATATTCAGCTACGAATAAAGGACAGTGGAATTGGCATATCAAAAGAAGATCAGGAGCATTTGTTTGAGCGTTTTTTCCGGGCCCGTAACGCCATCAACATACAGGGAACCGGATTGGGATTGCACATTGTTTCAAAATATGCTGAGCTGATGAATGGAACAATTACCTGCAACAGCAAGCTTGAAGAAGGAACCGAATTCAGAATTACATTTAAACACAATACAGATCTGTAATGAAAAAGATTTTATTGATAGAAGATAATGATGAAATAAGAGAAAATACAGCAGAGATTCTGGAGCTTGCCAATTACAAAGTAGTGACCGCTGCTAACGGAAAACTGGGCGTGGAAGCCGCACTGGCAGAAAACCCCGACTTAATTGTGTGTGATGTAATGATGCCTGTACTGGATGGGTATGGTGTGTTGCATGCGTTGCATAAAAATGAATCGGTAAAAAATATTCCGTTTATTTTTCTTACTGCTAAAACAGAACGCAGTGATCAGCGCAGGGGAATGGAAATGGGGGCAGATGATTATATCACCAAACCTTTCAGTGGTACCGAATTACTGAATGCCATTGAAGGACGGATGAAAAAAGCTGATTTGCTGAAAGAAGAATATGCTTCAGGTATTGAAGGTATTAACAGGTTACTTGCTGCAACAGGATCGAAGGATGCACTTGAAATGCTTACTGCCGACAGAGATGTAAACAAGTATAAAAAGAAACAGGTGGTTTATAATGAAGGAAACCGTGCAGCACGTTTGTTTTATGTAGTGAAAGGAAAAGTGAAAACCTACAAAACAAATGATGATGGTAAAGAACTGGTGGTTGGTTTGTATAACGAAGGTGATTTTCTTGGTTACGTAGCTCTGCTCGAAGCCAGTTCTTATAAAGAAACAGCAGAGGCAATGGAAGACAGCGAGCTGGCCATTATTCCCAAAGCCGATTTTGATGAACTGATGAACAACAGCAGCCAGGTAGCTAAAAAGTTTATACAACTGCTTGCAAAAAATGTAGTGGAAAAAGAAGATCATTTGCTGGGACTTGCATACAACTCACTCCGTAAAAAAGTAGCTGATGCATTGATGAGCCTGCAAAAAAAATATCAAAACAGCGAGGGCAGTTTTTCCATTAACATCAGTCGTGAAAATCTGGCGAGCATTGCAGGTACAGCTACTGAATCTCTCATACGCACATTAGGTGATTTCCGTTCGGAAAAATTAATTGATATCAAAGACGGGCAAATTATTATTCTCAACGAAAAGAAACTGGAAAATCTGCTGAACTAAACTGTTCAGCAATTTTCCAGCGTTTAATTTTTCTGCGATATGCTACAGCATTTGCATTAAGTACAGATTGAAATCTGACTTCAGTTTGCTGAACTGCCGCTCAACAATTTCCATATCTTTCTGCATCTTCTTTAATTTCTTTTGCAGCTCTTTTAAGAAAGTGCCATCATCTTCATACAATTCTTTTGAAAGTAAATGGTCCAGTTCATGAATATCCTGGCGCAGCATATTCACTGTATCATCTTCAGTAAGAAACCGGCTTTGGAAATATTCAGCTCTTTCCAGGAACTGCTCATCTGTATCATGTTGCAGTACCTGTGATAAACGGTTTTTTAAATGATTGTTCTCCTGCTGAATAAACTGCAGGTAGCGTTTCCACGTATCACTTTCGTGCCGGAACTGACGGAATTTCTTATTAAGAGTCATAGCAATAGTGATCATTGTATTAGATGTGAACAAATGAGCTTCACCGTTAAACAAATATAATTTTTACCCTGTCGTTTCTAAATAACTGCTATCAATATACATGCTGATACAAATCATTCGGTGGGTTTAATGACAGGGCACAGCAGTTGCTGCGGCTCCTGCCATAACGGGACTTATAAACGGAATCCCCAGATTCAATCCACGCAAAATCAACAGCAATGCTACTGCCGTCATCATCATCGGTATCCATCTTTTCATGGTTAGTCTTACAGAAAATGATAGCTGACGGCCCACCACACTAAGCAACATCAACAGCGGCAGTGTGCCTGTGCCAAATGCGGTCATAAATAATGTGCCTGCCTGTATACTTTCAAAGTTGAGAGCAGCAGCTAATGCAACATATACCATACCACAGGGCAACAAACCATTGAGCATGCCCAGCAACAGAAAAATTTCTTTTTTATCTGTATGCAGTAAACGGATCATCACCTGCTGCAACTGTTGATTCAATTTACTGAACCAAGCAGGCTGCCATGTTTGTTTCAGTACATAGTAATGAAGTATAAAAAACAACAGCAAAATGCCACTGCCAACTGATAACCATTGCTGCAAACCATTCAGCTGCAAACCACGGCCCGCAAATGAAAATAACAAACCACACAATGTATAAGTAAGTATGCGCCCGGTATGATACATGAGTACAGCAAACCGATGCTGCCATGGAGGCAGGTGCTGTACCGGTAATGATAGTGCCAGCGGGCCGCACATACCAATACAATGCAAACTGCTGAATGCACCTAAAAGTAAACCGCCTGTAATTGCTTCTGTTATCATTTGATTAATACAGATTGTTCGTTATAAAACTGTTGTCCGTTTGTTTGCCAGTTCACTTTAACAATATATGCAGCAGGTATAATTTTATTTACTGCAATACTTTGCACACCGTTTTCATCAACCGTTAAATTTAATTTCCTGTCTTTCTTTTCATCTGCCGGGCAATAGAGCCAGATGATTCCTGTAGTATTGGCGGCATTCATTTGCAGTGGCAGCTGTATTATAAGTTCATTCTCATTTTGCGTTACAGTTAATGGCGTTGGCAGATTATTGGCTCTGCCGGTGCCGTCAATCACCTGCTGATAGTTGAGTTCTTCTTTGTAATAATCTGCAGACACCAGTTGAAAATCGGCCCGAACGCTTTTATACACCATCATTAAAATAAATAATGCAAATGCAATAAAGGCGATTGTAAGTTTATGTCCCCAACTGAGTGTCATTGTTTATATGTTTAATTGTTAGTGAATACAGGTCCGAGAAAACTGGTTTTTACCTGATCAATTTTTCTTGTTCCCTGATAGAGTCCCACATACAAAGTGGTTTTTCGTTGCTGAATATTTTTTTTAGGAAGAATGATAAAAAAGGACCCGGCACCTTGTCCTTCTTTTTGTACAAGTATATTGTTGCCTGCTGTTAATATTGCTCCCTGTGCTGACTCAAGCTTTACACTAAGCGGAATATCATTGATTGTTTTATTCACCACCTTAATGTTATACAGGTTGGAGATACTGTCTGTACCTCTTTCCTGGTACAGTAAACCGGGTGTACGCATCACCGTGGCAGTAATATCTTTTCTTGTAACCAGTAAAGCAGTTAATAAGCCCGTTAAAATAATCAGCAGGCCTGTATACATTTTCATGCGGCGTGTATAACGCAGCTTCTCATGATTGGCAATACCGTTTTCACTTGCATAACGGATTAATCCTTTTTCAAAACCAACATGAACCATCATCTGATCACATGCATCTATGCAGGCGGTACAGCCCACACATTCCATCTGTGTGCCGTTGCGGATATCAATTCCTGTAGGGCAAACTTTTACACATTGAAAACAATCAATACAATCACCTGCAGTACGTTTTTCTTTTTTGTTGATTTTTTTCCGTTCTTCTCCACGTTTATAATCATAGGCCACCAACATGGAATTTTTGTCGAGCAATACACCTTGTAAACGACCATACGGACAAACAACGGTACAGGCCTGCTCCCGAAAGAATGCGTACACTGCATAAAACACCGATGAAAAAACCAGCAACGATGCAATGGTTCCTACATTTTCGGTTGGCTTCTTCATCATTGCCCATAGTTCTGCTGTGCCAATGATGTAGGCAAGAAAAAGATTGGCAATAAAAAAGGCAACAATAAAAAATACGAGATGCTTGATTGTTTTACGGATGATCTTTTCACTTGTCCACGGGCCGGCAGCCAGTAGTTTTTGTTTAGCTGCATTACCTTCTATTACATATTCCAGTTTACGGAAAAGCATTTCCATAAAAATGGTTTGCGGACAAACCCATCCGCAAAACAAACGGCCAAATGCTGCCGTAAACAATACAATGAACACAATGAATGTGATCATGATGATACCAAAGATGAAAAAATCCTGTGGCCAGAACACTTTGCCAAATAGTATGAACTTTGCTTTTGTAATGTTGAAAAGAAACAACGGTCTGCCGTTGATATGGATAAACGGTAATGCTGCAAACAACACAAAAAAGAACCAGCTTACATAAGTGCGGATGTTGTAAAATTTACCCTTTGGCTTTTGTGCAAAGATCCATTTACGTTTGCCCTTTGCATCTACTGTTGCCAAACGGTCTCGAAACGATTCGGTATGTTGGGGGTTGTTCATTGTTTATTATACTTCTGTTCATCACTGTTTCACTGTAGCCTGTGTAGCTGCAGTTGAGTCTGCTGCTGTTGTTTGTTCTTTATACAGTTCGCCTTGTTTTTCTTTTCCGTTTGGTGGATTTGTTCCCTGTATAGATTTAATATAGCTGGCAAGCTGTGCAATTTGTACAGGCGAAAAATCTTCCTGCCAGCTTTTCATTCCTTTTTCAGGGCGGCCATACTTGATTGTTTTAAATACATCTTTTATACTTCCGCCATTTACCCAGTATGCATCGGTGAGGTTTGGTCCTACACCACCTTCTCCCATTTTACCATGACAGGCAGCACACATTTGTACAAATGAATTTTTTCCGGCATCAAGTGCAGATGGTTCAGTTAAAAGTGTAACAGTATTTTCATCAATATTATTTGCAGCTTTTGAGAGGTAAGCTGCTTTTTCCTGTTCTGCATGCTGCATGGCTATTTCATACTCCTTAATACTCAGTGGTGCTGTTTCGGCAATATGATAACGCCACAGGTAAATGCCTGCAATTACGATGGTAACATAAAAACCATAGAGCCACCAGGGTGGTAAACGGTTATCCAGTTCACGTATGCCGTCATAATCATGACCAAGATCCATATCAGCTTCCTGTTCTGCAGGTTTAAAACGATTTAGTTTGTTCCACCATCTGAGCAGCAGTGGTTCCTGTTGCTGCAGTTGTACAGAAACAACAGTTGCTGCTTTTTCTTTTGCCAGAAAACTCCGTACAAATAATGCCATCACTATAATGACCAGCAGCTCTACTGTAATAACTGTTACTAAAAACCAGAAAGTGCTGCCTGATAATCCGCTGTATGTAACCGGCGGTTTTACAGTGGTTACTTCCTGTGCCATACTCAGTACAGGTGTAAGCAGAAAGAACAGTATAGTTGTTGTGATAGTTGCCTGCTGTGACTTTTGTTGTTTATCAAAATGCAGTTTTGCTGTAACAATGAGTACATTCCCCAACAAAACGATTACAAGCAGTAACACAAGAATAATGATAAACATGGTTAAAGCAAGTGGATTGGTCCATACAGCAGCTCCCGATTTGCCGGCTGTTTGCTGCGCCTGCAGTTGAACAGCAGCAGGCAGCAGTAAAAACAGTATCAACAGTTTTTTTAAATGGTTGATGAGCCCCTTTGGTTGATTGGTATACATGGTTAATAATATTTTAGCGTTAATCCAGAGGAATACGACTGATGCTGTTCAGTTCTTTTTTATCTGCACGGAGTACATAAATAAATACGGCACAGAAAAAAATAAAGAAGATGAGGAACGAACTCATGCCGTAAATACTTATGTTGCTGATTTTTTCGAGATAGTGAATAAACTTCATGTCGTTTAATTTAGTTGATGATTTACGGGTTTACTTTACTGCAGCTGTTTCTGTTTTTTTCTGCGCTTTATATCTGTTCCCATGCGTTGCAGGTATGCAATCATGGCAATAATTTCTTTTGTGGCCGGCGTTTCAATCTTATCCATTTTTAAGTTGATGCGGATGCTGTTGGCCTGTGTCATTAAATCTTTATTGGCCTGTCGGTCATATCCTTTTGGATAAGGAACACCCAGTGTTTGCATGGCTCTTATTTTAGCCGGAGTAGATGCCGTATCAAGCTCATTATCCAGCAGCCAGCCATAACGTGGCATAATAGATCCCGGCGACATCATGGATGGTTCCATCATGTGATTGTAATGCCAGCTGTCAGGATATTTTCCACCCACACGAGCCAGATCGGGTCCTGTACGTTTGCTGCCCCATTGAAACGGATGATCATAAATAAATTCACCTGCTTTGGAGTATTCACCATAACGTGCCACTTCATCACGAAATGGACGTATCATTTGTGAGTGACAGGTATAACATCCTTCACGGATATAAATATCACGGCCCTGTAACTCCAGTGCAGTATATGGTTTTACACTGCTAATGGTTGGTACGTTTGATTTGATGAGAAAAGTTGGTACCAGTTCAAGTAATCCGCCAATTGCTACAACTATTAAACTGAACACAAGTAAAGTAGCCGGTCTTCTTTCAATCCATCTGTGCCAGTAGGCCGGTGCAGTTGAAACAGCTTTTACAAGCGGAGCAGCTTCTGCCGCTTCATTGGCAATAAATGAACCCTGCTTTGCAGTTTTGTATAAATTATAAACCATGATAAATACACCAATCAAATAAAGTGTACCACCAACACTGCGGGTAATATACATGGGTATAATGCTGGCAACGGTTTCAAGAAACTGAAATTTTAACTGACCTGATTCTGAAAACGTCTTCCACATATCTGCCTGTGCAAAGCCAGCCCAGTAAAGTGGAATAGCATAAATAACAATGCCGATAGTGCCTAACCAGAAATGATTGTTGGCTGCTTTTTTAGAATAGAGTTGTGTGTTCCACATTTTCGGTACAATCCAATACAGCATACCAAAAGCCATAAAACCATTCCATCCCAAACCACCAATGTGTACATGGCCAATTACCCAATCTGTAAAGTGTGCAATGGCATTTACACTTTTTAAACTCATCATGGGTCCTTCAAACGTAGCCATGCCGTAACAGGTAACGGCCACCACAAAAAATTTAAGTACCGGCTCTTCTCTCACTTTATCCCATGCACCACGCAGTGTAAACAAACCGTTTAACATACCACCCCAGCTTGGTGCAATCAACATCACACTAAACACCACGCCCAGTGATTGCGCCCAATCGGGCAACGCAGTATACAATAAATGATGCGGTCCTGCCCAGATATAAATAAAGATGAGTGCCCAGAAATGGATGATGGATAAACGATAAGAATATACCGGCCTGTTGGCTGCCTTGGGTAAGAAGTAATACATTAACCCAAGTATGGGTGTGGTTAAAAAGAACGCAACCGCATTATGGCCATACCACCATTGCACCAATGCATCCTGCACGCCTGCATACCAGCTGTAACTTTTAAATAACGAAACGGGCATTTCAAACGAGTTCACAATATGCAGCATGGCAACCGTAATCCAGGTGGCGATGTAAAACCAAATGGCAACGTATAAATGCTTTTCTCTTCTTTTAAAGATGGTACCAAACATGTTGATGCCGAAAACCACCCATACCATTGTAATGAGTATATCAATGGGCCACTCCAACTCTGCATATTCTTTACCGGTGGTAAAACCGAAAAATAAAGTGATGGCTGCGGCAACAATAATAAACTGCCAGCCCCAGAAATGAATC
>JALHRP010000041.1 GCA_022841365.1 Chitinophagaceae bacterium
ACGACTGTATGGGTCATGTTCCGGGTCGTAACTTTTAGCTGCTTTATCTTCTTCTAAAAATGGGTACAAATACGCATTTACAGCGTTGATAAACATTTGTTCTAGGTTGCTTTTTTGTATTGGTGTCATGTTGTTTTTTTTATTTTATTGTGAAAAATGCCGCCCCGAGTGGAGCGGCTTTGAGTGTTATTTAAAATCCGTTTTTGCCAAAAAAAGCACCTACTTCGTTATTTAGTGCAAAGTGCATTTTTACCAAAGTTTTTAAGCTGCTTACTTCTCTTTTTTCTTGATGGTTGGTTTGAATTTGTCCATTATTCTTTGATTTTTACGTCAAACAATACGGCATCAGCGCAATCCATCCAAGATATTTTTTCCATAAGTTCTAGACCCTCTTGAGGGGTTCTAGTTCCATCTTGCACCGTTAGCCCTATGTTATATTGTATTCCTGCTTCGATACATCTGTTTGATGCTTTGCAAAGCGCATTAAATTTTTCTAGATTTGTCATGTTGTTGTTTTATTTTATTGTGAAAAATGCCGCCCCGAGTGGAGCGGCTTTGATGGTTGTTATTTATTCATTTCATTGTGATATGCCAAAGCATCTTCAAATGATTTGAATTGTCTGCAATCAACCATTGAATTGTATCGGTTGTTTTTAAACCAATAGTCTAAATCTTCATCGGTTTCTTGTACTGGATAATGATAATCCCAACCGCCTAAACCGTTGTTATTGTCATTAGAATAAACTACCCATGTTTTTGCATTGTTTGTTGTTTCTGAATTTGTCATGTGTGATAATTTTTTGTTGTTATAAAATGTTTCGTTGTAAGTATGTACCAAAGATAGTTATTCTTTTTGATTTGTCAAGACTTATCAATAATTATTTTTCAAAAACAGTAAATTTTAACTAAAAAACTTATCAAAAAACTATTATTGGCGTGTTTTGGTGCGAATAGTTTACTTTTTGGTGGATTTTGAAAATAAAAAAACGCTTTGAGGTTATCGCAGCGTTTTTATTTACAATCCAAGTTCCTCCCTTAGCTTTTCTTTTTTTATGCTTAGCCCATCAAACATAGACTTTATATTATTAAGTTTTATTTCTTTTTCACGTGGGAACGCTTCTTTTGTTTCTATTTTTATTTGTTGAAGGTGCGAATGTTCACATTGTAGTTTTGTTATAGCTTCAATTAACTCGCAATAATCTTTTATTTTTTGTTGCAATATTTTAAAGTCGTTCATTTTTTTAGTTTTTGATTAAAAGCCTTTTCATCAGCTTCTATTTTGTGAATAGTGTTATTTATTATCTTTTGCGTTTCCTTGCTAAATTCGTGGCTTATTGGTGTCATTGGATGCAATCCGAAACGCTTTAATACTCCCCAAATTTCGTTATACGCTTCTTTGTCGCTTTGGTGGTATAAGTAGGAAGCTACTTTGCTAAGGGTTAGGCGTTGCATTTATACGCTCTGATGCTACTATAATAAAACGGTTTTAGGTTGTTTTCGTGGCAGAAAATTAAGTATTGTATCATAGAAGGTATAAGTTGTAAGTTTCAATAATCTTTTTTAGTCGTTTTGTATATTTGGCATCCCCTGCGTAACCACAGCATTCTAATTTTGTAAACCAATCTTGCAAAGTAACGCAGCCCTTGTAACAATCTTGTCCTAATACTTTTGCCCCATAGTCCACAAAGGATTCAAATTTGCAGCTATACATTTCGTATTTGCCACATCTGCGAACCCCAAAGAAATTGTTATTGTGTACGCAATTTTTGGACGTACCAAAGCCCGTTTCCTGCGCTGATTGTGCAAGAACTAAGGCTATCGGTATCTTGTATTCATTAGAAACAAAAACCGCATCATTCCAGATACGATTGAAAAATAACGATACCTTTTTGTTTTTTATTTGCTTCAAAATATCCCCACGTGTCGAGGTTCCCGTTTGTGGATGTTGTACCGTACCGCTTTGGAGTGCAAAGGGGAATAGGAATATAAAAAATAGTGTTTTCATTTTGTTAGTCGTTTTCGTTATCAAATACATCAAATACCCCAATGTCGAAATAGTCGCAAATATCAACCATTTGGAAAGCCATGCAGTCCGATTTTAAAACGCCTTTTGTTATTCTGTTAGCTAGGAATGTAACCCCTAAAAGGTTTTGAAATTCTGCCAAAATATCGAACGGGACAAATAGTATTACGTCTGCTTGGCTGTCAATCGTTACGTGGTGGTATTCTAATTTGTTTTTCTGTACAAATTTGTACAATTCTAATGCTTTCATTTTGTTTGTCGTTTTAATCCCGTTTGGGAAGTTGGTTATTTTGTTTCAATATCTTCATCTTCTAAATCAAATTCATTTTTTAGCGTTTCAGCAAGCCAAAATCCATCGCTTTCTATTTCTTCGTCATCATCTTGTTCTATAATACTATCATCCATTCCAACATATCCAGTATGTTCAATAATGTAGGCAACAGCTAAAGCTATTAAATAGTGCTTTTCGCTTTTGAATTGGGATTGTTTTTTTCTTAGTTGCATTTTCGTTTCGTTTTAATCGTTAAAAATTATTGTCGGAACAAAGATACAAATTATTTTTGATTTTAAAACAATTTTAAAATAAAAGTAAAATAAAGTTCAAATAATTTGCAAATTAGAAAAAGGCATAGTATATTTGTCAAAGAATTAAACGAACAACATTTTTAAAACGAATTAAAACAACCACAACATGAGAGATTATAATAAAGTACCTAATTGGGATAGAAGCAAAATTGAATCAGTACAGATTGGTTCTCCAAAAAGAGTTTTTATACCAAAAAAGCCTATTGGAATTATTGCAAATAATGGGGCGTTTTATTATGGCTATGATGGAGACGGGTACTACGTTTGCGATTTCATGGATTTGAGCGTTGTAAATACGTGCAAATTGACATTTGAACAAGCAAAAGCCTTTATGATGCTTTGGTGTTTAATGGGGAATGTCTTATTAATCACAAGGCTATAATTGAGTTTTTAAAGTCGCTCAAAAAGTGCAAAATAAAATCAATTAAAGAATACATGAATTATTGTTTTTGGGGCTTTATTGATGCCGCAGAATCTAAATAAAACAAAAGCCGCTCCTAGTGGGCGGCTTATTTTAAAACGAATTAAAACAACCACAACATGACAAAATCAGAATGTTTATTAATCTTGGCAGCGTTGCCACAAAATGAAAAGGTACGTCTTATTATAGATACCGAAGCAGTACAAGTTGATTCTATGCAATTGCCTTGCATTCATTACGACTGGGTACAAAATGAATTTTCAAGCCCTTGGAACGGTGTACAAGGCGAGGTTTCTTGTATTGAATTGGTGGGTAGTGATTTTAACACTACAAAAATGGACGGCTTCGACTTCGCTTGTTGGTTTAACGACATTACAAACCCATCAATAGAACCTGCTGCAATTGAATACACCAAAGAACAACAAGAGCAAATGTGGGCTTTGCACTACGAAACAACCCAACAAAACCACGTAGGGTATTTATCAACTTCAAAAGGCGAATAATCATGGACTTAAAAGAATTAAATAAACCCCTTGCAATTAAAGATGTTGATTTTCGCATTCAGTCAATCAATAACGGTGGTTATGCCACTATTTTAGCCTATAAAGATGCAAGAGTAGATATGAACCGCCTTGATGCTGTTGTAGGCTGTTTAAATTGGAAACGTGAGCATATCGTTATTGATGGTTCGATGTATTGCCGTGTTTCAATTCTGAATAAAGAAACTGGCGAATGGATTTATAAAGAAGATGTAGGCACGGAAAGCATGGCGGACAAAGAAAAAGGATTAGCTTCTGACTCCTTCAAACGTGCGTGTTTTAATTGGGGCATAGGACGTGAATTATACGACTATCCTAGAATATCAATAAAGCTAAATAAAGACGAATTTGAAGCCAAAAACGGGAAAAACTACGCTACATACAACCTAGATATAAAGTCATGGATTTGGAGCGCAGAATTTGACCAAAACAATACTATCATTTCTTTGTCGGTGGTGGATAGCAACAACAAAACCCGTTTTAATTGGAATGCTAAAAGCGGAACGGCAAAGATAGAACCGCCAAAAGCAGAACCCGAAACGATAAAAGAACTGCCACCGTTCCCACCTGCGCAATATGAAACTTTAGCAAAATGGCTTTTTGAGAAAAAAACTACTTTGGACGTGGAAAAAACAAAGTACACATTTTCAGAAGCAGCACAAAAGGTTATTTCAGGACACTATAAAAAACTTGTAGCAGATGCAAAAAAATAACGACCAACCAAAGATAGTGTACAAAGGACGCACAAAAAGCGAAATAGCACATCTTCATTTTTGCGCTAATCTTTTTAACGTGCCTTTTGAGGAGATGATAAAGCCGTTTAGCTTTTCGGAATCCTACTACGAACCAAAGGACAGAATTATAGAAGATGATTTTTAAATAACCAAACCGCCTGCAATCGTGGGCGGTTATTCTTAAAAAAAATGAAAACACCTGATCAAGTATTTGAAACCTACTTTGGTAAAACGCCAGTAGAAAAGGCTACAAAACTTATTTCAAATGATTTAGACCATTTTAAATCAGATTGTGAAACTTGGTTATCTGACTTAGAAATTATAGAAGAACGGCTAAATCAGCGAATTAAAAACGAATTAGAAGATAAAATAAAAGATTTGTACCGAAAATCGGAGGAATTGATTTCAGAACAAGTTGAAAAGGTTTTTTGTTTTTCTACGTTTGAAGATTTTGTAAACGAATATTTCCCTTTTCGTTCTATTGAATATAAAATATCAAAACAGCTTATTTTGCTTGACGAAAACGACAAAGAAAACTTTGATAAAGTCGCACAATTTGCCAAAAACGACAAAGAGTTATTTATTCAGCTTTTAAAATCTTTGGAATAATGGCACGATACACAGACCAACAACTTCAAAACAAAATCCTATCCGAGTTAGAGTGGTACGAATTTGAATCAGACACCGCCACAATAGACCAGCTTTTAGGCTTTCAAGATAGGGTAAGTATAATGTCGTATTATTTGGCTCGAATTGCAGCCAAAACAAAAGGTTCTTACCTTCGTGCCTACTTTAATCGAAAACTTGATTTTTCGACCTCTAAAGTAAAGCACATTGATTTAAAAAGTAGTGCAGCAAAAGCGGAGGAACTAGCAAACATAGAAACACAAGGTGTAAGGTTATGCGAAATAGAAGCAGCACAAGCGGCTCACATTATCGAATTAGAATTAAAGCAGATTAACAAAGTTCTTTCGGCTTGTCAGCAAAGAATATCTTTTGAAAAAGCTGAAAAGGAACGGACGGAAAAATTAAGTAGTTATTCAAAAACACAAAAATAGTGGAAACAACAACACAAAAAAAGCCTTTGCTTTGCGTAGAATCGCAGGAGGTTATTAGGCAGCACATCGGACGTTTATTTCGTGAGCTTGGCGAAAATAAAGAACTGCAAACGACGTACAACAAAGGCACAAGCAAAATATTATTTGGTGTATGTTACAATACAATGCGCTGTATTTATAATCGTGAGTATGTAGCTAAGCGCAGTATCGAAAAAGTATTAAGGGGCTTCGGGTTAAAATACGATAATGATTTGTGGCTTTCGGATGGCGTTATTAAAATATTGGACAATGAATAAAGAAATAAATAAAAAATGGTTTACGGGAGATGATTTGCAGTTGTGGTATCCATACGTAGAATCTTATTTTCTTGATATATTAAATGGGGATTACGATTTGCAGACCGCTAGAGAGGATTTAAAAAGCCTTATCGGTTCAAAATGGGATTCAAGAACTCAAAAAAAAGAAGACAATGGCGAAAAGTAAACATTTTTGTACGGGAAAGGCTGTTTATAGAGTCCCGAAAAGACTTTGGCATTTACTCGAAATAACTTCTGATACCGAAAAGTTTAACGACAATAAAGATATGGTATTGATAGATGAAGCGGTAAAAGAGCTAAAAGAAAAATCTAAATTTTTATTTTACCTAGATTCAATTATAACCTAATGGCGAAAAGTAAACAACCGCAAAAAATTACATCTGCTGAATTTCAAAAGAAGTACGCAGCTAGGACAAATATAAGGGGCAAAGTACAAAAAACGCCCTCTGAAACTGTTGAGCAGGGTTGGCTAACAACATGGGTAAAAAATACCTATCCAAATGTTTGTTTTACGGTGGATTTAGCAGGTTTAAACCTATCAAAAGCACAACGGGCTATCTACTCACAAAGAAAGCGAGGGCATCCCGATTTGATGTTTCAAGTTTGGTACAAAGACGATTATTGCGGATTAGCTATTGAGTTCAAAAAAACGGGTATAAACGTGCCTAAAATGTGCCTTACGGAAGAACATTTCAAAGAGCAATTGGAATACCTTTTAGCCCTTCGTGGTGTACAATGGTTAGCGGTTTTTGTCGCAGGAATTGAGGACGCAAAAAAGGTAATAGCTGCGTACATGGAAGCAAACGAAAACAGCATTGAAACGATTAAAAAACATTCTTACCCAACTTTCTAACATGGCAAACAAACGGCTCACAATAGCCCAAAGGCGTACTTTAAAAGAATTGAGTATGGTAGTGTGCATCTTGCGAGAATACCAAGCAAATACAACGATAAGGGTAAGGCTTTATAACTATCTTTATTCAAGTGGTATCCGAAAAATGACGTTTGGAACGTTGGAAGTTTTGGTAAGTCGTGGATTAGTGAAGATAGATAGTCAAAAAAGCACAAAAACAAATCATTATTATTTTATAACCGAAAAAGGGCAACAAGCTATAAATACACATGGCAACACAAAAATATTACTACGCAATTGTAAGAAAGGATAACGCAAATTTTTGTTTTATCTTTGGGCAATTACCTATTTTTTGGAGTAAAGAATACGCAAAAGACAAAGGTATTAATGTTTTTGGCTACAATTGGCGGGATATTTATACTATCCAAAAGATTAAAATTACAGACCTTGAAAACCTTATTTTAAAATCAAAAAAAGCGTAACCATGTCACTATCAAAAAAACAAAAAGCAGCAAAGCAGGAGATTGAATTAGAACCTAATGTACGGCTTTTAAATAGCGGTGCGTGGGGATATGTTTACGAAGGTAAGGCGATATTTAGGAGTGCAGATGTTTTAAAAGTTAATTTGTTTTCAGATTGGGTTAAGTCTTATTTAGAATCTACTTACCAATGGAGATTTAAGGAGAAAAGAGGGAAGGAAATTAAAAAAGAAATACTAGAAACCGCTAAGGAATGGCAAAAATTAGAAGGCGAACCCAAAATATTACCACAAGTTTTTGAACAAGTACATTGGAGAGGTGGCGATGGGAATAATTTTGAATCACAAATAAAAATACCGAAGGGGTAACGATAATGCTAGAAAAACAATTTAGGATCTTAGTAGATTTGGCAAAGAAATACTTTGGAGAATACAAAGAAGAGATTTTAGGCTATGAATTAATGTACTGCGATGGGTATGAAAATTATTATAGTGAAGAGATTTTACAAGCAAACGACCTGCTAAACGTAAAAGATGATTTTTATGGGATACCAAACGCAAAAGATATAGAAGATAGGCTAAATTCTAATCAAGAATATTTTTGGTATGATAACCACACCTACGCAATAATTAAACGCTTTAAGGTAATAAATAAGGGATGGAAAATGGAAATTATAGAACTTATCCAATCCCTATAACGATAATGCTACTAAGGAAAGTATAGCGTCAAAGTAGCACATTTTTTTAAACATTCTTAGTAAACTTATACAATTTTAAAAGGTTGTAGTTTGCCCTCAGTTCGTGGTTGTACTGAGGGCATTTTTATTTAAACAAAAAAGCCCCTTACCTTTTTGGGTTGGGGCTTTTTTTACATACAAGAAGGGCAAAGCGTGGATTTCAAAACACCAGCAGCCCACCAAAATACATCAGTTGGTGTAATTGTTTTGTTTTCGGGAATATCTATCAAAGTACCTGCATTAAAAGCCGTACCTTGTACGTTATAGCCTTGTACATTTGGCACTTCCCAACGTTCGTTTTCTTCATGGTAATAAGGCTCGCCCCACGAACAAACCCCGTGATTTTGCCCCGTAATTTCATCGTTTTCAAATTCTGCATAATTACTAGAAAGTTCCCCCTCTTCATTAGCATTCAATAATGCAATAGCCATAATTTATATTTTAGATAGTTTACAAAATCAGTAGGTTTAAACGGTGTACCCTCGCTAAATGAATCAAACAACGAAGGTATAAGCACTTGTATTAAATAAGCCATTTCTGGTACTTCTACCTCTAAAGTGTACAAGCTCCACCCCAAGTAACAAACCGCCAAAAAAACAGTAAAACGATGGGAAATAGGGTATAAGTTGAGTATCGTATGTTTCATTTTTTCAGCTTTTTTAATTCGTCTTTCAATTCTAAATAATTGTTAAATGCTTTTTTGCGTGTTTCCTCGTTTTCCTCTTCTAAAATCTTAATAATTTCTTGCTTTTCGTCATACATGAAATTAAAGAACTCTAAGAACGTGAGGGGTTTCGTAGCGAATACAATCGCATACACGCCAACAAATATATCTACACACAAAAGCGTAGAGATAACGATAAATTCCATGTTTCATAGCTTTACATTCGGGGGAATGGTTAAAAAATATGATTTGGGGGTATGTCTGTTTTTAATCTAAATAGAAGCAACTAACTTATCAAATAAATCTGCATTACTAATAGGTGCGACACCGTTTACTGTATCAACTTGTAAAGAACCTGCTGAACCGTCAAAAGTCAAAGCCCAACTATTTAAAGCCCCAACGTAAACCTTTACAAAAGTAGCGTCTAAGTGGAATGTAACAGTTAGTTTATTAAAAGAACTTTTTGCAGACTTCGTAACTGTTGGGTAATATACGCCAGTATCCACTATAAAACAATTTGCTGTCGTTGTTATCGTTATATTTGCCATTTTATAAAAGGTCTAAGAAGGTTAAAGAAGAATAAAAAGTTTCAGTCGTTCCGTTCAATCTTTGAACTGCCAAACAAACAATATCAGCAGTACCCGCAATATTAGAACCTATTACCAAATCACTTTGAGTAGTATTTTCAACGCCTTTAACGTTATTATTTACATCGCTTCCTAGCCCAGTATCTAAAGTTGTACCCGCCGAAACAGTTGTTGCGTTTGTTGGGAATGCGTATTCAATTGAACTATTAGTTAAGCCCGTAAAACTTAAAGCCGTACCAGTAACCGTTGGATTTAAAATGATGTACCACGCATAATCTGCTGTCGAAGTACATTTTAAATTAAAAGAAATTAGCTTTATCAAAGCCCCAAAATGCGTACTTTTTAACCTCAAAGCGATTAAGGGGTATATCAAAGCATTATTATTGGTTACTAGCGTATTTGTTTCCCTATTTAAGCCACGTTTTACGCCTGTTGTTTGCCGTCCACCTTCGATAATTACCGTACTACAAATGTCGGTTATACTAGATACTCCGCCCGTTCCATCGTTTTGTATTTCGGTTCTAAGTGGTAAATTTGGCGTACTCATGTAAACAACCGTATTTATGTTTGAATTGTTTATAGCATGGACGTAATAAGGTAAGCCACCAATAAAAAAGCCAAAACGAACCGTACCAACTCCCAACCATTCAAAATCACAAAAATAAATTAATGTTTTTGTATAGTCCAAAGTGATACCACTCGCCCCCGTTCCGTCCATTTTATCAATATTCCAATTAGCTTGTAAAACGTTGGTATCAACAGCCGCACCACTTGTATAGGTGCGTACACTTACACTCATTCCGTTAGCTTTTTGCTCAAAAAACAACCCGTTTCTTTCGTCAAAAAGTCCTAAGCGTTTTGTTATTCCCGTTCCTGCTGTGCCAAATACGCCCGTCCGTATAAATAGAAAACTTTTGCCCGGCTGATAATTGAATCTTTGGAAAGTTTGGCGAACCCGTAACCCTGCTGTTAAATTTGAAACCGCTAAGGTAGTAGATGCTTGATTTGTGTTGTACGTGCTAGATGTTCCTGCACCGCTTACCGCTTGGTCATCAAAAAATAAGGGTTGTTTGTCTGCTATTTGCTTACTGTCAAATATCGTTTCGGGCTGTGTCATTCGCAAACGTGCGAACGCATCAAAATTTAAAGGTTCTAGTTTTGAAATGCTTACGGGCTGCGTGTCGCTAAGTTTTGCAAGTGCTTGTATATTCGCCTCTACACTTTTTAAACGCTCGTTTATTTCGTCTAAATTCGATAAAGAAACGGCAGGGGAATCAGCAAAAGTATCCCAAAACAAATCGCCAAAATTAGACGTATCTATTGTTACGCTTTGTAAGTCGGCAAGCGTTTTTGTACCGTCATTCATTAACAAAGTCGTTTCGTCAATAACCGAAAAGACAATGTAATTTTGTGAGGTGTTAAGAATTGAAACTAGTTCCGTTGCATTGTCAGCAGCCGAACCGCTTTCTATGCTAAAACTTAGCCCAAAATTAAACACGAAGGAAAATAAAGGAGGGTCAACCAAGTTTAAAGGATAACCGCCCCAACTATTTGCCCCGTTCGTATTCGCCAAATCCAATATTTTGCCTATTGCCTTTTTGCCTAGATAGTCGGTTATTTTATCGCTTAAATTAGCTTGTTCTTGTTCAGTTGCTGCGCCCGTTGGCAATGGCAAAGATGTAGCAGTAACAGGCAGAGGATTAGGGACAACCCCACCACCTGCACCGCTGACATTATTGTTTAAATATTCTTCGTTTAGCTTAGTCAAAAGTTCGTCAACAGTACCAGCCCATCTAACGGCACTACCTCCAATATCTTGTACTTTTATCCCTGAAAACGGCAAAATATAAAGCAGTTCCCCACCAATACTATACAATTCTATGTTCTTACCGTTTCTTTGTGTCCTAGCTTGCGCCAAAACAGAAATAGAAAATACAATTTGTTTACCGTCTGATTTGGAGGTATCAACAATATTTACAGAAAAATCCTTTTGTTGAATTATTAGTGTGTTCATTTTATACGACTTTAAAGCCTAAACCGCCTTTTGGTTTACAATGTGTTATACATTTATGGGTACAGGTACATCCGCATTCTAAAACGGCACAAGAATATAAATTTGTGTTTTTATACCAGTATTCTTCTAAGAATCTTGAACGCCCTTGGTTGGCATAGTCCGATGTTGCAATTTCTAAACGTTTTCTTTCAGCTTCTAAAGCCTGTTGAAATCCGTTTTTATATTGTTCATCTGTATTACTCAAAGTGATTAAACCAGCTTCTTTTATTTTGCTTGTTGATTCTCCTTTTAACCAATGCCATAACAGCCGATTTGCGTACCACTTTTTAAAATACTTGTTAGATACAACCGCAACCCAATTCGCAGCCAAATAAGGCAAATAATCGGTTTCGTTTGCATCGGTAGCCAATACAATAGCCGCTGCGATAGCTTCACAAAGTTCATTGGCACAATCAACGCCCATCAAATCGTCCATATCATCCGTTGCAAACTGCCAATTTGCATCGCTTAATATTGTAGGGTCTTTTATTATAGAGAATTTAGTAACACAATCCTCTGAAATCGGACGGCAACCACAGGGGCAACTATTACAATCTTCCATTATTTAGCGGTTGGTTTGTTGATAAATTCTTTTGAATAAGCAGGTATTAAACCGCTTGCAATTTGTTCAGAAGTTGGGGCATTTAAGCCATAAGCAGCCATCATTTTATACCATTCGTCAGGGTGCATGTAATGTTTAGCCAATGATTCCGAAACGCTCAAAAATGATAGATTTGGAATTATTACCGCTCTTTCTGTTATCCCTAACAAAGGGTTTATAATCGCATTTAAAAAGCCGCTTTGAGGGTCATCTAATAAAGCCTTTTGAGGGATAACTACAAACTGATTAAGCAAATTTACAGCGTTTATTAGCTTATCGCCACCCTCTGAAAGTGTGCTTTTTTCATCACGTACTCCAATCAATTCAGGCATAATGATATTATTCGCAGTAAGGATATTATTTTTTATCCTTAAATCGAAAGTGTCGTGCCGTCCTTTGTCGCTATTAGTTTTGAACGCTTCAAACTCCATTGAGCCGTTTGTTGCAGTTGTGCGCCCCTCTGAATTTATACCAACGGGAACGATAACAACCGCACCACTATTATAAGAACCTTTTAACTTTGCCCTTACCTCTTCTGCCTGTTGTTCAAAAGTTGTTTTTGCTTCGCCCGTTTCGGGGTCGTTGTACGCTTCGTGGAATACTTTTACCAAGCCGCTTGCGTGGAATCCGTTTTCTATATCGTCCACGTCAAAGCAAGATAAAAAGAACTCTGCACGCTCATAGTTAAACGTTGTAGCGGTGTACCATGAAGGAGTTGGGTAATGGTCAGAAAGCCCATCAAACCCCCCAATCATTACGCTTTGCAGGCGGTTTACTTCATCTGTTAATTTGCGTTCTTTGTCGTAAGAATAGACAAAACACGCTTCGTCAAAGTTCTTTTTTGGGTCTTTATTCCAATCTAACCAAGATAAGGTTTTTGTTGAAACGCTTTGTTTTCTACTTTTGCCCTCATATCTATACCCCCAATTTCTATGATAAAAATGCTTATCGTAAAAATACTGATTATTTTTCCACATCGGGAACGATAAACGACCAGTTTTATATTGTCTATTTGTAACAGAGCTCAAAGCCATTCCACGCCCGTTTGAACCAAATTCTAAGCAGTTAAAAGAACCACCTTGTAAGTAGTTTGATTGTACGCATGGAGATATAAAAGCATGGTTTGTAATACCTACGCTTTTGTATAATTCGATTAGTTGCTTTTGTCTTTGTGGGGTTATTGCTTTGCCGTCTTCGCCCTGGAATACTAAACGCCCGTTTACAATATTTGTGATTGTAAGAAACGCCCGTTTTTGTAATAAAGAACGCTTTGCGGTTTCTTCTATGTCAAAAGGGAAATAGTTATCAAAACCATTTTTTACATAGTCTTCGCCAATCTTTAAATCTACGCCCTTAGATTCATCGTGTTGATTACCTTCTCCCCTAATAGCTGTCTTACTTTCAGATACGAAGCTATGCGATGTTTTGTTGAAATATAGTGTACCTCCGAGCATATTAGTAAATTATTGCAGGTAGTGAGTAGGTCGGCAAAAGTGCGCCCGTCTCGTAAAATTCTAGTTTATAATTGCCAATAGGCATACACGGAAGTTCAAAGTAAAACAACGTGTAGTCATGACAAATAAAAACACCGTCAATAAATACAACAAGAACTTGACAAGAAACTTCTTTAGTCAATACGATGCGATTCCATCCTGTGGTCTGCACATCCTTGTCGTAAATTTTGACGGTGTTTTTGCTGCCACCTGTTAAGGGGTTCGCAATAGCCATTTTATTATTATTTGGCTGCCTTTTCTTTTTTCAATTCAGCAGCTTTTTTGTTCTTTGCTATTTCAGCTTTGTTCAATGTTTCAAGTTTGTGAGCAACACCTTCGTTTCTACGTGCAAAAGTTGCCAAAGATTGTTTTTGTTTTTCTTTGAACTCTTCAATAGCTACTTTTTTAACGTTAGAAGTAGGGTCGAAAGCCGTTCCCCGTGTAACTTTGCTCATATCCAATTTAGTAAAAACTACTTTTTTAGCTCTTACATTGGCTTCTTTTTGCAACTTTTCAAGGTCTTCATAGTACATTGCAATAGGAGAAAATACATACTTTTCAGCTTGCGTTTCTGCTTCTTTCAAAGTAACTTTTACTTTTTTACCTTGATGTAAAAAACCCACCGTAGGGTTAAATTTACTTTGGTATTCTGCTTTAATTTGTCCCTTCATTTGTATTATCTTTTTTTGTTTTTTTAGGCTCTTTAGCCAATTTAATAGATTCATGTGTAAAGAATCCGTGCAACTTGTCAAGGTGAAAACCCTTGCTAACTGCTATCAAAAGGTTTTCTTTTGTGATGGGAACTAATCTACCTAAAGAATCAATCTTAATTGTGAGTAGCCCACCGCTTAATACGGATTGTTTAAATTCTAATTTGCTAACGTCTAACATGATAATTATTTTTTGTCAATCAAATATAAGGATAATTGTCAAGAAAAACAACTATGCGTTAATTAAACCGTTTACAGGGTCAACCGATACAGGAACTAAAGCGGTTGCAGCCCAAGCACCAGAATCACTATAAGATACAAATAAGGCTCTATCTTTCGCACGTCCGCTAAGCGTTACTACTTTGTAGGCTTGGTTTGAGTTCCAAGCAACAGAAGACACTTTCAAGCCACCTGACCAGTTAATAAAACGCCATTTGCCGTCTTTGCCTTTGTACAAAAATGCTACTTGTTGCCCAATCATGGAATCCAAAGTACATTCTTCGTTTGGATTGTTGCTATTTGTTTGGAATGCAAAAGTATAATTTCTTACTGTGTTACCTGTATCATAGGTATCATCAGCGGTAAATAATGCGCCCGTATCATCGTCTTGTTGAACGAAGCTAATAGGCTGCAAAAGACCGTCAGGAGCAGCTGCATCTAGTGCAAATTCTTCTATCTCGTTTTGAGCGCAACATGTACTCGTAGAAGCTGCGTAAACGATAGAGATAATGTTTTGATAAGGCGTATAGTACAACTCCGCTATTCCTGTTTGAGTTGCACAAGCCGTCCCACCCAATGGAATAGGACATACACAATTTACAATTGTTGCCATTTTTATATTGAATTTTGCGAGTGCCTAACAATTTTAGACACTCGCATTTTTATAAATCGTTTTTTAGCAATTCATTACTAAAGCCGTGGTATCGTTGGCTGTTGTAGCAGAAGTCAAAATGATGTTGTCAATGAAGCTAGGAACGTTGGTCATAGAGAACGTTACAACGGTTGCAGGTTTTGCCAAAGTTGCAGTTGTGCCAGCCAAAATAGCTTCGATTTCCAATTCAATAGCAGGGTAATCGCCTGTTGTATTCAAGCTCAAAGCAGCATTTGTCAAAGCAACAGTAGTAGTTACACCGTCAATATCATAAGACAAAGAAAGCGCAGTTGTTAAGCTGTTTGCTACTTGGTCATTTGTAATTGTTCCTGTGCAATAAGTGATACCGTCACCAGTTCCAAATTGAGTAGCATAAGCCAAATATCCAATACAGTTATCCGCACCGCTTGAGGTTACTGTTCCTGTTATTGTCAATCTCAAACCTGCTTCCGTTTGGTCACCAGGGAGCGTAATAGTAAAGTTAGGAGTTGTTACACCAGTTGAACCAGTACCATCCGACAAAGCCCATTTAATAGCGTATGCTAGTGTTCCATTTGCGCCAAAAGATTCAATCGCAACCGTTACAGTTGTTTCGTCTGCAATTTCGTCATAAGCAGCAGAAGTTTCAATTCTACTAGTTACTTCGCAAGTTGCAGGAACTTGACATTGATTTTTTACATCAGCATCAAAACAAACGATTTGCAATTTTGCACTTTCGCATGGCTCACGGTCAGCAAGTCCATTTTCAAGAACAAAACGAGAACCTAACAAGTTACTTGCAAACAATCCCCAAGCCTCAACGCTTGAACCAATAGGAGGTACACCACCGAAAATATTAACCATGCCTGGGGCATCTCCACACGCTTCTTTAATCATTACTCTACCCATGTTGCTAATGGTATTCATAACGTTTGAACCGTCATCTAACATCAACAAATTACCTTTGGTAGTCATGAAAAACAAACCGCTTCCAGTCAATGCGTTCAATGGAATAAACTGACCAAGTTGTAAACCCGTAATGTCCATGAAGTTAGTATTGACATTACCATCAATTACTTCATTGTTGATTTGTTGCGTTCTTTGAATCATCAACAAAGGGTCAATACCAATAAAAATATCACTTGGTGCAATGTCGCTAAATCCGTTGTTGTGTAGGTAAATGAAAAAATCATTTTTGTACTGCATAAACAATTGAGCAAAGTTTGTGCTGTTGATAGCTGTATAATCAAACAACAAAGGCACATCGTTTATCATCATAGACTGCTCATAAACGGTGTAAACCAATTCATCAACTTTCGCTTGTTTGCAGCTCCAATCAATCGCAGAACCATCATTCAAAATGATACGCAAATCAATGTCTTTTGTAACAAAGTTTGATTGAATTGTAACAACGTTTGTCGTAATATCCCAAGCAGCAGAAAACAAAGAAGCACCGTTTACAACGTGGCTATTCAACCAAGTTACAAAGTCTTGAATGTAAAGTGTAGCAGTTCCGAAATCTGTAGGAGCTGTGTCGTAATGCGCACCGCCTACGATTGCGTTAATGTAGGTATTGTCAAAGTCGCTACGCACTAAGCTCAAATCGTAGCTAATAAGGTGGAAATATTGGTTCATAGCTGCGTAATACGCTTTAGCTAGGATTCCATCATCACCGTGGCGAGCTTCAACAGGACTACCACAAGCAGCCAAAAGCATAAATTCAGGAATGAATGCTTTGTATTTTTCGATAATAGCTGCAACGATAATGTTTGCCATATCGGTATTAGCAAAAGCATCAGCTTCGTAGTCAGCGATTGCACCACCAATAAAGTCCTGCCATTTTGTACCGATAAAATCTTTAGTACAAATTTGCAAATCTTTAGATGTATTTACAACATAGAATGTTTTTTCAAAGTCTTTAACGGTAATCCCGTCAAACATAACTTTACATTCGTTTTCCTTTGGTGCGCCTGAATCTTGGGTTCTGATAGGACCTACATCAATACCGCTTTTTTTGATTCTAAGGCTATTGCCTAAACTTGAACGTTCAATTCTGCGTACAAAACCACTTGTAAAAAGTTGGTTATCTACTAGCATACGCTCACGAAGCAATGCACTTTCTTCATTTGTCCATTGTTTGCACTCCAAAGGAATACCATTGTTGATGTTTATGATAACACCACATGAACCCGTACAACCTGTTTGGTTTACAAATTCAACCGTTCTGGGGCTTACTAATGTTCTTGCCATTGTATTTTTTATTTATAGATTTCTAATTGTGAATTACTTACTTTTTTTTCTTTTTGCATCCAAAGCAGCAGCGGCTTCCGCTTCGATTTGGTCGTATGTTTTCTTGGTAGAAACAACTGTATTCTCAACCGTTTGTTGATTGTTGATAGGTGTTTCAGCAGCTTTTACACCGCCCAATTCTTTATTATGAGCAAATACCGTTTCAAGTTCTTGCAAAGCAGCTTCTAAAGTTTCAAAGCCTTTGCTTTGTAGCAACTCGCTTTGAGCTGTCAAAGTAGCAGCCATTTCAATAACCTTTGCTTCGTTTGTTTCTGCCAATAAAGCAGACTGATTAAGTTGCTCGTTTAGCTTTTCAATTTCAGCTGTTGCCGTTGCGTTTAGTTCGCTTACATTTGCAAACTTTTTTTGCAATTCGTCAAATTTTGATTGTAGTTCTTTGGTAGAATTTTGCACATTTTGCAAATCAGCTTCCGCTTCCGTTGCCGTTGATGCTCCAAAAATCTTTTCAAAGAAGCTCAATTTTTTTTCATTCTCAATTGACATAATATCTGTTGTTTGGTTTGTATTACTATTTTGTTTCTTTGCTTTTTTGCCTAAAATCCTAGCCCGTTCAATTGCATATTCAAGGTTTTTAATCCCATCTATTGCGCCTATTTTCATAGCATCAGTAGCAGAATATAATTTGCCCTTGAATACGTGTCCATCGTCTTGTAATTGTGGACGTGATTTTTTAACCGACTTAATAAAGGAATCTGTTAGGCTGCTTAGTAACTGCTTCATTGGCTCTAAATTTCCGTCCAATGCTTCGTTTACTTCTATGTTCTTTTCAGTGCTTTGTGGTGCGTATATTTCAAGGTAATTAACGCCCATTGATTCCCAAAAAGCCCTATCATCTGCGATTGTGATGTATGTTCCAATACTGCCCCAATAACTTTGAGTTTCGGCTGCGTATAATTCATTAACACCCTCAAAAGCATAAACAGCAGCGGAAGCCATACCTTCAAAGAATCCAACAGTAGGCGTTTTAGTAGATGCAATTACCCTGCTTAGGCTTTCGTTTCCGTCCGCTTGACCGCCTGGGGAATTGATATAAAAAACAATTCCATCAACATTCTCGTTTTGGTCTAATGCTTTTACAGTAGCTTCTAAATCCCTTGTACCACTCACAAAGCCGTCCGACATAGTACAATAAGAATCTCGCATCATTGCACCCATAACAGGCACAACCGCAATAGAACCCTTTTCAATCTTTGTAAAGTCGGCTGCAAATTTACCGTAGGCAATATTCGTAGAAGCGTTGTAGAATTGTACTTGGATAGGATTTTCTTTTGAGGAAACAATACCATCAAAAGCCCCACTTTGACGCATAGAATCGTATCGCATTACCAAGGCTTGTGCCTGATGCTTTTCAATAAAAAGGGGCAAATGTGCCATACTTTTTATAACTGAAACGATTGCGGATTGTGTTGTTTTATCACTCATACATGTAAATATAAACACATCGTAGTATTAAAACACAATTTTATATCTTAGTGCGTTGGTTTTTATCGCATTAAGTTCGTATATTGCTATCTCAAAATAAAATGTCGTATTTTTATAAAAAAATATAAATATGGCAGAGGAAATTTTATTGCTTACGGTAAAACTGCAAGCGGATTCTAAGAATGCAAAGACTATAAACGACCTTATTAAAGCTAATAAAGAACTAGCAAAGGTTATTAGAGATGCTCCACGTGAAGGTGCGGCTGGGTATGCTGAATTATCGGATACTTTGGACGAAGCTAAAAAGCAATTTGCAGCTAACAAGGTTGAAATTGATAAATTCAATAAGGAATTAAAGACAGGCGAAAAGCAAGTCGAAGCAAAGTCTAGTTCTTTGATTGGGCTTTCAAAAGATTTAAAGAATCTTGAAAAGGAATATAAGCTGCTAAGTGCAGAAGAACGCAATAGTGCAAAGGGTCGTTTTTTAGAAAAAAGTATTTTCCAAACTAGACAGGAACTATTAAAAGCTGAAAAGAAATTAGGGGATTTTCGTAGGCAAGTAGGTAATTACGGGGTAATAGTCGCAGGGTTAAGCCCTCAATTGTCTGCTTTAGGGTCTAGTATTGGAACGGTGGTAAGTGGTTTTACTGCTTTGAATGCAGCCTTTAAAAGTTCAGGCGCAGCGGCAAAGGCTTTTTTATTGGCATTAGGACCAGTAACCGTTGCAATTGGTGCGTTATCTTTTGCATTGTCAAAATTTGAAAGTGTAAGGGAATCGTTCCAAAGAGGATTCGCAGGGTTTGGCGCAGCGTTTAATGTGATTATAGAACGAGTTGGACAGGCTGCATTTTCTTTTGAAAAACTTTTATCTTTAGACTTCAAAGGCTTTGCTGCTGATTTTGGAGGTGCGTTTAGTGGTTTGACTGATGAAATAAAAAACGATTTCAACGCAGCAACAGAAGCAGTTAGGGGGTTGCAAGAATTAGAAGATGATGAAATTGCTAGGATAGTAGAATTAGCAAGGCTTGAGCGTGATATTTCAATTGCTAAACGTGAAGCAGAGGAAGCAAGCGCAACCAATAAAGAAGAATCTATACGTCAAATTCAAAGGGCTATTGATTTAACAAACCAACAATTTGCAATAGAAATAGAATTTGCAAGACGTAGAGCTGAAATATTAGCAGAACAAGTAAGAACTAAGGGTGCAACGGCAAGCGATGACGAACGTAGGGTGGTAGAAGAAGCACGGGCAAATCAATTGCGTTTAGAAGCTGCACAAGAAAACGAAATTAAGGGATTAACTCGGAGGTTGAATCAACTTAGAAAAGGCGTTAAGGACGAACAAACTGCATTACAAGTTTTGCAACAACAACAAACCCTGCTTACTGAAACTTTGAAACTGCAAATTTTGGCAGGGGAGGATGTAACGGCAACCTTGGACGAATTGAAAGCGGTTACTTTGGATTTGATTGCAGTAGATGAAACTTACAAGGCTTTAACTGATAGTATTGGCGTTAGTTTGACGTTTACAAATGGCAGTTTACAACAGTATAACAAAGAACTTGAAACGCAAAACGCCAAACTTGAAACGCTTGTAATTGGTTCTAAGGAGTACGAAGAAACGCAAAACTTAATTCTGCAAATAGAAGCTAAACGAAGCGTTGCAATTGGGGATGTTACAAGGTCTATTGAGGAATTAAACAAAGTACAGGAATCAAGTAAGAACGCTTTAGAAGACAGTTTAAAGGAATTGCAACTACGCACCGAAGCGCAAAAGGCTATAGAAGCAAGTGCAGGGTTAGAAGGTGCAGCAGAAAAACGCATTCAAATAGAGAAACAACTAGACGAAGATTTAAAGCAAATTAGAGTTGATAGGATACTAGATGAACAGGCAGCACTTGAAACCGAATTAAATTTGGTTGAAACTGACTTACAAAAAGAACTAGAACTTTACAAGGATAACGAGCTTAAAAAGTTAGAATTGTCTTTGATTGCACAAGGCAAACAAGACGAAATAAGACAAAGAAGTTTAGAGTTAGAAGCAGAATACCAACAAATTAGCTTAGAGCAGTTTAACAAAGCAGAGGAACAAAGAACTGAAGATACCAAAAAAGCAGAATCACAAAGGAATGAAATCCGTGATATGGCTATCCAAGGCACGGTATCCGCTGCCAAAAAAGTAACTGAATTACTAGGTGTTTTACAAAAGCAAGCAACCGAAAAAGAATCCGCTGAAATAAACGCCCGTGAAGAAAAGCAGTTAAAGGAAGCTGAACTATTAGGTAAAACAGAAGAGCAAAAACAAGCGATTAGGGATAAGTTCGCAGCCGAACGGGAAGCATTGGAACGCAAAGCAGCAGCAGAACGAAAAGCTATTGCAATAGGTGAAGCGGTTATTGATATAGCAGGTGCGGTTTTAAATGCCTTGAATAGTCCAGCTCCTGCAAATTTTGGTTTAGCTATTACGGCAGGTGTTTTAGGAGCTTTGCAATTGGCTATCATTGCGGCTACTAATTTCGCAAATGGTGGTTTGGTTACGCCTGTTAAACTTGGGAACGGTAAAATAGTTAATTCGCCAAATATCCCACAAATGCAAAACGGGGATAATATCTTGGCAACTGTTAAAACAGGTGAGGTAATTCTAAACGAAAAGCAACAGGCGGCACTTGGTGGATATGAAACATTTAAGCGTATCAAAGTGCCTGGTTTCTCAAATGGTGGTAAAATTACAAAACCTTTAGAAAGTGCGTTCCCGTTTGCAAGTGGTGGGATAGTTCCGACCTTTAGACGCAGTCCAGTTGTTGCCCGTGCTTTTGCTAATGGTGGGGCTGTTACGGCTCAAAATTCGCAGGAACAAATACAGCAGCAAAGCGATGCTTTTATTGAAAGAATTGCACAAGCAGTACGAATTGGGGCGGCTATTGGGTCAAAAGAAGGAACAGAAAACGCTGATATAACAGGTCAAATTGCTAAACAAAATCAAAGAAATGCAAGAAGGACAACTAATGAAGGATTGTAAATTCAAAGATGAGTTTTTGAAAATGCTAAGGGATGCACCTGAAAAAGTTGTGCAGGCTCTTAGCTACTTTGACGTAATAAAACCTTTAATTTGGAAGGATTTAAGGCGTAACGGTGGTAAGTTTGGATACCGTGGCATTGCTAAAAAATACGGCATCACAGAATCACAAGCCCGTACAACTATTAAGAACATCGAAAACCAACAATAATGGCACTAGCTAGAATTATAATGATGAATCCCCCGTCTTTGATGCCCTCTTACATGGCAGATTTTGACGGGTTTTATTCTTTGGACTTAAAAGAAAAAGAAGTATTGGCACTTACTCGCAAGATTGATGAATATACGGACGTGGGGAAAATTAAGCAAGATACTTTTAAAGAAATAGAAGTGCCTATAACTAAAAAGAATCGTCTTTTATTGGGGCAAATTGGTAACCCTTCTGCTTTGAATGAAGATAACAACAAGATATTCAACATTCAAATACTTTGCGGTGATTATACATATCCATCACAAGGTTTGCAAGTCGTGGGATTAAGTGAAGATTCCGCTTCGTGGGAATGTGTTTTGTTTGGAGAGGTTGCAGGTTGGGCGGCTGACATTCGAGAATTGAAATTGAATACTTTGGATTTAGGTAGTGAGGTTTGTGATGATAATTTTGTAAGACAAGTTTTACCATTACAGCACCTTTACACAGATACAAGTTACCCCGTTTTTGCCCCTGCTTGCAATTACGGCAAACACTTTATAAATCATAATTTGATAGCTAATTCTGCTAATTCTCAAATGGTTTTTAATTCGTATCGTTATTGGTATTCTCCTTTAGCTTTAATGCGTGCTGTGTTTTGTGCTGTTGGTTACGAATTAATTGCACCGATTTTGGAAACGGAGGAGTGGCGTAGGACTTGGATTTATATTCTTGACCCTAATTTTGAAACTATTAATCAGGCAGACATAGCAAATAGACCGTTTCAAGGAACAAGGGCAGGGAATACGACATTAGGAGCTTCTACAAACGACAAGATGGTAAACTTTAACCCCGTCATTTCAGACCCTGGTTCTCATATTACCGTTGGATATTGGGGCGGTGGCGGTGGTGATGGTTGGTTTTATGCAGGGGGTGTTATTGGCAATTTTAGCACAAGCGGTACTATTGCTTTTACAAATCCTTTGCCCCAAATACTACTGCCTACTGCACCCGAATTCATAACCGTAAAAGTAAGCATTTGCAAAACCGATAAATACGGATGGGATACACAAGAACAAGCCGTTACTAATTCAACGGTTTTAGCTTACCAAGAATTTCAACGCGTCAATCCAATAGGACCAGGTAACGTTGTAAATTTTAATTGGGATATTTCAACAGGTGATGTAAAGGTTTACCAACATGAAGCAGTATTTGTAAGATTTGAAGTAGTGGCTTATTTGGTGGAATCAGGAACGGGTATAGTACATGATGGTAATTTTGTTAGATTAAATTCTAACTATTTAACAGGTTCTACGTTCTTACTACTACCCACCACACAAGTAATCGAAAAAGGCGATACTTTAGATTTCGCTTCTATGATTCACGCAGACTATACAGGCATGGACTTAGTGCAAGGCATAGCACATTTGCATAACTTGAAAATTCAAACTGATGTAGTAGGTAAGAAGATTTACATGTATCCTGAATTTGAAATTGATATGCCTATAAGCGGATTGCAAGAAGGATTTTTCAATAAAAATACGGATAACCCTTTGCAAGTAACCGATAAAATCCAAGTAAAAAGCCTACAACAAACGTTTTTAAATACGGATTTGAAACGCAATGTTTATCTAAAATTTAAAGATAGTACAGACGGTTATATTGGCGGTTTGAACTTGGAACAGGAACTGCATAGTAAGCGAATTGATTTAGGTGATAAGTATGTAAATGGGGATAACGAAATTGAAAACCCATTTTTTGAGCCTATGCAAATTGCAATAGATAATACTTTAAGTGTAAAATATCCTTTGTTTTTGCCTACCTATGAATTGCGTTCCGCTAACTTAATACCGTTCTTGTGGGAATCGGAAGCAAGCGCAAACGAACAGCCTGCACTTGGTTATAAATTTGCGCCACGTATTGGAATAGCTTATGAGGAATCTTTTAGAATAGAAATATTCAATATTGGGGTTAATCCTTCGTTGGATATGTTTGTTTATGAAGATACGCTTTGGGCGCAGGCTAATTGCTTTGCTCAAATATATCCAGTCTTACCTATTACAGTTGTATTCTATCCAACGTCTGCACCTGCTACTCCTACATATTGCGATTTGGGTATTGTTTACGGGCGTGGAATCTATGACGAAATAACGCCTGACTTATGGGAATTGGTTTATAGAAGGTCAGTAAACCAAGCGTATTTTAATATCTCACTTAGGCTATTAGCTGACATAGATTTGACGGTTTTTTCTGCCTTCTCTTTCCGTCAAAAATGGCACTTAGTTTACAATTCTTTGGCATGGGGTGAAATTGATATTTATTGTCGAATTAGCTACATACAGGACTATGTAATCGGTGGGAATATGGTTACTCCTATTGAGTTGATTCCAGATAGCAATAACTTTTTGAACTGCGAATAAATTAAAAAGCCTACCAAATTTTGTTTGGTAGGCTTTTTTTATAATAACCCTTTTAGTTTTTCAATTGCTTTGTAGATTTCGCTTTTTGAATTGGTAATAGTTATAATCAAATCATCTTCATCATTGGCATCTACCCTTATATTTTTCTTGTCGAACTCTAAAGTGATTGCGTTTTTTCTTTCATCCAAAGGCTCGTTACAATCCTCGTACCAATGCTCGTTATCAGAGGTTAGCATTATGCTTGATTTTGAACTCATGTTTTTTGTTTTAGCTTGTTAATCAATAATTTTCCCAAGGTGGTAATTTAATCCAACCACGGCAACCATGCAAAACACAGTTTCCATGTTATGCGAAGGTAGCAAAAAAATAAAACTTGCAACCAAAACAAAGTATAATATTTTGCTGAAAAAATCAACATCAATAGCACGTCCGAATAAAATTGACATTATGATAAGCCATGCAAAAAACCAACAATAAATTGATAAAAGAAGCCAGTCCAATTGATAATAATAGCCAAAATAAATACACGTCCAAAGCGAAGCCATGCAAGTACGGCACTCAATAACAGGCTCAAATAATACGCTACGTAATTCTAAATTCTTATCATGGGTAAACTTTTGCAAAAATTCAAAGGGCATTTGTTCACGGGTCAATGCGTGGATTCCAAGTATCAAAACCCAAACATAAAATATCGTTTCTATCATGCTAGTTTTTTTGTAAGTTTAAATCTTCGTTTAGGTAGTAATTAAATTTCAATACAAGTGTATTATCGTCTTTTGAATAGTATTTTGCAGAACCATCCACCAAGATAACTTTTGAAAATATTTCACTTTCGCCTTGGATTGTGTGGCGCACGTACTTTTCTGGTGATGTTAAAAACTCACGAAGCCACAATCTTGACTGATAAGAATCTGCAAATTTGCTTGTAACTTCAAACACATCTCTAGCACTTTGGTTAATTATTCCCTTGCCTTTTGCGCCCGTCCCATCATTAGCTATAACAGCATCAGCACAATCCAAGAAACTTTCAAAAACAGCGTTTTCTTGCGCAATATCAATACTTGATAATTGGGTAAAAGTTATCGTATCAAATCCCCCGTATTCGTTTTGAAAATACATTTCAACTTGACCCTCACAGCAAGGAACAATTTTAAAATACTTGCTGCCATAGTACGTATCTCCCGTTGGAATTGGTAATGCTGTATCACGAACCACAAAGCGAACCCTATAATAAGAAGCTACCTTTAAAGGGTCAGAATAAAATGAAATGAAATCCCATCCACTTTGAACGCATACAAAGCCATTAGCCAAAACTGGAACACTAGGCAAAGACGAACCAATTACGCTATCGCTTGTGCCGTCTGTATAGAATATTTCCCAAAAAGACGAATAAACAACGCCAACAGGAGCAGGGAAAACCAAAATATCCTCTAGCCAAATCCAAAGATAACCAACTGAATTTTCGCACATTTCTGTATATTCAGGTGTATTTGTCATAAACTCATTAGCGCACATTTCAGCGGTTTTGTCGCTTGCGTCTGCACGCTGAAACGCAGAATTTACAACAAGTATTTCAGAAGACGTTGCAAAATCTCTTGTTCTATTTCTGCATTCGTCCAAAGAATCGCTATACATTTCCCCATATCTCAACATAAACGTTTTTGAAATAAGGTCGTCAAAGTTTACATTTGATGGGAACGGCAAAGAAAAAACAAATCTACTTTTCAAAAGCGGTGCAACTTTTCGACCTATGTTGATAGAAAATAAACCGTTTGAATTTGGTATGTAAGATTCTTTAGAAATTTGTTTTGTTGGCACTCCATTTGAAGATTCCCAAATTTCAACTATTAGCCTATAATTATCCAAGTAAACAGCATCAGTTCCGTTTGTTTCTGAATTTGTTATCCCCGTTGCAGCAAATCCACCATAAGAAAAAGAGAAGTCAGATTTTACACCAACCTCACGAGCAGTAACTGTTATAATGTCGCTGCCTGCGCCTGACAAAGCAACTGTATAATCTGTAAAAATATTTGAATTTGCTTCTAATGCTGCCTTTATTCTTGATGCTAAAAGAGTAGAAGTTAAAACGGCACTTGTATTTATTCTTTGGTAATTGTTTTCCGTTGCACTTGTTAGATAGCTATTAGATGCGATTAATAAAACGCCAGCAGGTGCAATTGAAGCAACAGACAAAGCAGAACAATCAATTACAAATTGTGCAGCCGTTCCAGCAGAAACCAAAAAATCAGTACAATCAAATTCGTAATTAACACAATTATAGGCAGGGTTTGGACATACCAAACTAGGCTCTGAATTTATATCTATTGTAGGGTGTGCCATTATCTTTTAATTGCTTGTTTTACTTGTGAAATACTGTGCGCCAAAAGTGCGTTGGTCGTTTTTGGTATGTATGCCTTTTCAAAATACTCAATAGTTTTACCTGCTACATCTATCCCATCACGTTTGTTTTTTGCGATTGAACGAGCTAGAACGAAGTCAGAACCTTGAAAGCCTACTAACTTTTTCCAATATCGCAATTCATCTACCAAAACAAATTTATTACCCTCTTTTTTCATTGGGTATTTTGTATTGGCAGGCTTACCTTCTATTATGTATTTTAGTCCAAAACCTCCAAATATATTGATAGTTGCTTCGTCATTATCTATTTCAGTTTCACCACGTATTGAGCGAGCAGTTGCACCGCTGACAATCTTATTTAGTTCTTTCAAAGTTACCACCGTTGAAGTTACTAAATCGTTTTGAATGCCTTGGATAATTGACTTATCAATTAGGTTTATTAGTGCCATGCTTTATTGTTTTGTAACGAAGTCTAAAACCGATTTTTGAAAATCTGTGAGCCATTCATCAGTCTGCAAATCGACAATCATTTCGTCATAAGTTAATTCCTGCCAATTCTTTAGGCAGTCGTGTTTTTCATTATCGCCCTCTTGTAACTTAATTATTCGGTTGCCAAGTTTTGAAGGCTGCATTTGAGTTTCACGGTTTCCGACTATTACTTTTTCTATCTCTATTGTGATTTGACCGCTACCTTTAAAGTATCTATTTGCCATATTATGTTGGTATGTCTGTTGATAAATCAGCGAGTTCCATGTTCCTTGATTGAAACCCACTTGCAATATTTGTGTAATCTGGATAAACTCGCACCGTTTCGCCAAAAATAGAACCCTGCCCAAGTTTATTCCAATAAATTAAATCCGCCTCATATTGTGGCGTATCGGTTACAGTAGGCAAAGCGGCAATTTCAGCAGGAGTTAAAACACGATTTTTGTAAACCATTGCTTCGTAAATCCTACCTGCAAAATATGCAGGAGCATCACCCCCACATTGAATAATATTTGTAGCGTCCACCGTCGTACCCGTTAAGGCGTTTTGGAAAATAGTATAAGGCGTAGAAACTTTATCCAAATACATCAAGACACCTGAAGCGTTGCTATTCCCCGTGTAAGTTACCGTTATACGTGTCCAAGTATTTAATGGTATTTTTGCCACCGTTATAGTCGTTACTGTATTCCCTGTACTTTCATTACTAGCTAACTCGAATACAACCGAGCCGCTATTTATTGTCCAAATTACCCAACCTCTGCGAGTTCCTTGATAGTCAAATTTTCCAACTATCGCACCTATTGTATAGCTTGTAGGTTTTACCCACACGTCTATTGTAAACGGGTCGCTTCTATCTAATTCGTGAAAAGGACTATAAGAAGATGCAACACTTTCGTTAATACCGTCAAAAGTTGTGGAATACCTTGGCAATGAAGGCGTAGTACAAAGCCAATTTTGTAAATCCGTTTGCTGCGTAGGTGTTACAATTGCCTGAATGGCAGGGTCGGAAAAATCCACCAAAGGCAATAACCACGCTATTAAATCGCTTTGTTGTTGCGGTGTTATAATTGCTTGGATATTCACATCTGAAAAGTCCACCAATGGCAAAAGGTAATTTGTTAAATCGCTTTCTTGTTGTGCCGTTAATAGGTTTTGCCAAACAACATCTGCAAAATCATATTGAGGTAATAACCACGTTGCTAAATCTAGTATTTGCTGTACAGATAAAGCGTTTTGTGTTGCTGTTTGTGCGAAGTTATAAGTCGGAAGTATGCAAGTTAATAGTGTTGTTTGGCTCAATTTACTTAGTAAAATGTCGCAATAATCTTGTGGAGTTCCACCGCTTGCATTGTTTAGTAGATTCCATGAATTAGAACCTAAAACCATCAAATCACGCAATTCTTGCAGTTGATTAACATTGTTATAATCAATCAAACAACACGCCCCTCCGTCAGGGTCTATTGAACTCAACACAAAATTTGCAACTACTCCCGTTGTTTCGTCACCGCCTTGTTTGAACTTGTTTTGACTGCCTATAAAGTTTACAAGTTTAAAGTCCAATTCAGAATAAATCGTATCAAATGGACTGATAAGGTTTGAAACTTTTTTAGGATTGACTAGCAATGTTATAAGCTGCTCAATCATTTGCTCCAATAAGAAAAACAAAGCGTGTCTATCTTGTGCTTGTGCTAATTCAGGATATTGACACCAAGATAACGGCTTTCTTTCCTCGACTAGGATTTCAAGTATTACAAGGTAATTGCTTCGCCATTGGTTTTTTGAGGGGTCGTATGTTTTACCCTGCGCTCCTACAATTGTGTAATCAATTAGGGGGTATTTGCGCACAATGTTTTCCCCATCCCTTGAACTTCTAAGAGTAAAGGACGGGGCGAGTATTGGTGCGAGGGCTTCTAAGGCTGTATCTATCGGGTGTTTTTGGTATTGCATTTTATTTGCTTTTCAATCGTATCATTTCCATTTCGGCTTCTGCTTCTTTGCCTTCTGCATAACATTTCATATCAAATTTAGTAACTTCTTTGCAGAATAACTCATAACTGAATAACCAAATTTCATCGCTTGTGTATTTTGAAGCATCTACAAGCATTTCAATAGTTGATTCAATGCCAAACTTTTCACGGTATATTTTCGCTTGTTTGGTTTTTAGTTTGCTGTTATCGCTTTTGAATGCTGATTCCCAACGCTCTCTAGTATCTGCTTTTTTTTTTCGTAACACATCAAAACACCAATAGCCACGGGCAAAAGTAAGTTTTCAAAGTCTGCACATCTTTTTTCCACATCCTTGTCTAGTTCTTGTTGATAAAACGTTGCCTTGTCAGCGTGATTGAAACTAGCTAAGGCTTTTGAATTGATAAAAGATTTGTTTGAAAATGCAATATCAAATTCCTGTTTTATAGGACGTGCAACCAACGCAACGAATTTACAAATGTTATCCCATGCCCCTGCTGATATTTCAAGTTTATAGTTAAAAGCGGTTTGAGCTTGAACGCTTGCTAAGGCATCCCTCATAAGCGTATTTTTGTCCATATCTTGGACTTTATACCTTTTGCTTACCCAGTCTTTTTTGCTGCGATGTTTGAACGCTTCTACCATTTGGCAGGCGTTGAAGTAATCCACAAACGCCCCGTATTTATTGGCTATTGCTTGCGTTATCTCTACCAAGATTGGATAAGTTACCCCATCCGTATTTTCAAGGTAAAATTTGATACCTTTTTGATTGCAGCATACATCTAGTAAGTCAATCATTTGTGAAGCCAAATTGATGCGTATAAAGTCAATATCAAAATCAATTCTATCTGCTTCTATTTCTGCCTGTTCACTCATTCCCATATCCACCAACGAAGATAATCCGTCATACTTTTGTATTTCGGCTTGCATGTCAGCGTTTAATCGCTCAATTTCTGCAACAATTGGCATCCACTTTTTAATATCAATCAGGGTAAAATTATCGTATGAATCTTTGAAAGACCAAACTTTTGAACCTATTTTTATTTTCATGGTTTGTCTTTAATTGGCATAAAATGAAAATATTTATCTATCCAAGCAGGGCAAACATTATTAAAAGATACGAGCGTCGGCATTGGTCTGAAAATGTATTTTTTAGGTTTAATTGTCTTCTTTGTCATCAAATATTTGGTCTAAGGTCGTGAATAGTTTTTGGCTCAATAACGGTTTCTATTTGCGATTCTTTGCCCCCGTTTAGAAGTATTTTGTACTGCTCAAGGTGCAACAAAGCCCGTTCTATTTCTGCCCTCATTCTCGCAGTTTTTACGCAACTTGAACAACTATCAGAAACGCTTTTCATAAGGATTTCTGGAATAGATAAATTAAAGTTGTCGGACTTTGGAAAGCCAGCCCCAAGATGTTTAACCTCTTTATAAAAACCTGCCAATCCTTGCCGTACTGCCTTGTTGTCTAAATATGTTTGAACGGGAAACAAACTATTTAACTTTTGCAATACCGCTTGTTTTCTTCTTTGGTTGTATTCGTCCACTATCGACATCAGTTTGATAGATTAGGGTGATTAATCGTTTTATGTCCTTCGCCAACAAATCTACATTTTCAGATTGTAGATAGGCTGCTTCTAATTCTATGCCTTCAAATTCGCTTTCAAATTCTGATTTAATGAATTGGTCTTTGGTTTGGTGTACCGTGTTGGTTGCTTCGCCAATGACCTGCAAATGTATTGCGTTGGCTAGTCGTGCTTTTCGGTAAGACTTCACAATGTCTATCTTTTCGGAAAAGGCATAAGCAGTTGAACCGTCTTTGTCCTTTGTTTTTTTGAGCAGAACTATTACTAAGTTGTTAGCCTTAGCATTATCCAAATGCTGTTTTTCTATTCCGCAATTCTTTACAGCAGGGTCACCAAACACCAAATAGCCTTCGTAAGGTAACAATTTTATATCGGACGGGGTCAAAACTTTAGCGCCATTTATTTTGAAATACTTATTTTTCGATACCGTCTTTGTTTCGGCTTCCTCAATTTGTTGTGCTTTTGGTGCAATGTTACCCTTTTTTCTGTTATCAGTTTCTACTTTCATTATAATTTATTTCGGTTTTGATATTCACTTTTAAATACTGTAACTGCCATGTAACGGCTTCCATCAACTGCGTGTCCACGTGCTTGATAGGTACGCTTTACTTTTATCCCATCTTCTAAGAACGTATCGGATGCGGTGGTCTTTAGTATCGTCCCGTCCGTATCGGTCTTTGTCTTTTCAAAGTCTGCAATGTGATAGCCACACAAAGGAGATATTTGTATTTTGATATTCGCTCCCCCGTGATTGCTATTCTCTTTTGATACCTTTACATATCCGTTAAAAATATCGTTCAAAAAGTCCAAAGAAGTTGCAACCGATGGATTAACTACCGTCCTATCTTGAACGTCAAAATTTGCCCCTTTTAGCTTCGTTTTAATTTGCGCCACAAAATCCGTTGTATCGTGGTCTTTCTTGGTGTTTCCAGAATAATCGCAAATGATAACTATTCGATTTGTTGCATAGCCTTTTTGCTTTAGGTACTCAATTATCTTTTGTGTTACCTCTTTTACAGAATGGTCAGGCAAACAAAACTCATTTACCAAGTTCCAAAAATATTCATTCGTTCCACGTTCAAACCCTCCAAACTGCCATAATCCCACAGTATGATGTGGCAGCCTGTTAAAATCCCACGACAAATATACTAAAGCTTCTTTATTAAATTGTACTTTATCGCTCACGTGCTTTATTCTATCAAACGCCTTTAGTGCCATGTTGGACTGCTTAGCGGTCATTATAAGTCCTAGTCCTGTGATTTGATAGCGTTCGTAAGAATACCGTTTTTGGTCTTCAAACATTTCAAGTATATTCTGCGGCACGTAAGGATTCATTAAGTACGTGCTGTGCATTATCGTTGTGTTTCTCCTAGTGCTTTTTACGTAGGTGTGAGAACCGTCCAACTTTTCAAAACTTTCACGGGGTGGAAACCAACGTTTAAAAATCCAATGGTTTTCATCAACTACGTGAGTATTAAAAATCAAAATTACTTGAATGTCATTTGAACCCCTCAATGAAAATATCATTTCTTCGACTTCGTTTTCCGTACATTGGTCGGCTTCCTCAACTATCGCATCCGTGGGATTTAGTACAGATTTTGCGTTCCCTGTTTTCCCTGCATGCTCATAAAGCCCCATCGGCATAAATGAATTACCGTTTGCCCTGCATAGAATTTGCATAGCGTGGTCTTTAAACTCAAACAAATGGTCAATTCCTATTCGCTTAGCAACACCCTTTAAAGTGTCGTATAATGATTCCCTAACATCGCTTTGAAACTTACGAACCATTAAGCATTTAAAGTACGGCAATGTCAAACAACGGTATAGGGCAATGAAACAAGCTATATCTGATTTGGTGCTATTCCTAGAACCGTATAAAATTTTGGTAGTGTTTTTGTCGTGAAGCAGCGGTATAAATTCGGGTGCAAAGTGCCACTTTTCTAACTTGATGTTTATATCCGTCATTGTTCATCTTTGACCTGTGATTGTTCCCAGCGTTTCTTTGCTTCTTCGTCAGGTTCTGGTAATTCAATATTTACATCTTGGTTGGCGTTCTTATTATCGTTTTCAGTCTTAGCTTTCCAATTGTGTTTTGTCATTAAAAGAAGGTTTGCTACCCCTGCGTTTACTGCCCCATTGGCAGCATCGTTATAGACGTTATTTTCGCAAGTTTCCGAAATAGTTTGAAGCATTCGGATTATAGTATTATTTTCCTTATACTTTATTGCCATATCACTAAAGAAGTCCATATTTAAAACATGGAACTTTTGAAGTATAGTTGTCTTGGTGTGGTGTCTTCTTTTCCTTTTTTCAACCGTCTTTTCTGAAAATTCGTAATCCCCTTTTTCGCCTTCCTTAGTTTTTACGCTTACCTCTATTTCGTAATCTTCATTTAAGAACTCTATCATTTCAAAAAGGGTTCTTTCGACAAGTTCAGCCGTCCAATAGGATTCCTTTAAAGAGTTTTTCATTTTCTCTCTAATAGCTTCCTTGGTTTCTTCCGTATGTTTTTCGCCTTTTTTCATTGAAATTTATAACTAAAACTTTAGTTACTTATCGTTTTCCCGTGTTTATACTAAAAAGTTACTCCATTTGAATCAAAAATCTGCGCAAGTTGTACATCTCCATTCATAAGGTAGTAAATAGGTTTGTTTGTTGCTGAATTAACTTCTGTGATTATAGATGTTATTGCAGTTGCCACAATCAAATCCCCTACCTTAATCGTAGTGCGCACACCATTTGTTCCATCGTCAAATCCTTGTGGTATTGATATTATTGTTGCCATGTTTAGTTTTCAGATAATTTATGTCCTACCAAAAGACAAAAGCCACGTCTATAATATTGGCTCATTATGTAAAATGGTTCTTGCTGTATTTGGAATATTAAGTGCATTTCATTTCTCATAAGTTACTTTTTTACCTTTCAGGTCTATCAAATCAAAAGTGTTAGTAAATACGTACATTCTGAACTGATTGTACCTGTTTGCGTATATCTTGCAATATGCAATGTAATTACCTTTGAAATCAATTACAATCATTTTTTCCATGCCATGATTGAAAACGACATAATCGCTGACGTATTCGCAATTCGAGAAGCTAAAGCTGCACGGATTGCCTATTGTCGTATCATTTGGATAATAAACAGCATCACCAAGTTTTCTTTGAATGTCGTTCTTTATAATTTCGCTTTTACTGCACGAAACAAACAAAAGTAAGATTGTAAAAAATACGATTAATGATTTAGGTATTGCCATCTTCAAAAATTAAGGGGCAGCATTTGCCTACTGCCCCAATTCCTAATTTAAACTATTCTATGATTCTTTCAATTCAGTTACTTTTGCCGTTCCCCAATAATCCGCCGTTTCAATACTCACATCCCTACCTTCGTTATCTTCTACGGGTTGCAGCCTTGTGAGTTGCTTTTGTAGTTCGTCTTTCAAATCTTCTTGGCTGATGTGCTTATCCGTTTGGACTGTTATTTCTATTTTGAATGTTTGTTTCATGGCAGTTCTTTTATGCCTAACTTACAAAAGTGGCTTCTTTTTTTGGATAATCGCTTCGCCTTGGTGGGCTGTTCCGCAAACAATACCGCCACTTTTGAAGTTATTATTTTGCCTTTGCACTTCAAAAATCTTTTCCATGTATTTAGAAAGTACAAAACTATTGTATTCTGCTTCCGTGTTTATTTTTATTGGTTCGCTCATTATTCCGTTATTTCGTAAACGTCCTCAAAACACGGTTGTTTCAGTTCTTTCAAATCCGATTCAACCAACAAAATAGCCCACGCTTTCTTTTGTGTCGCTGCTTTGGTGGTTAAATGGTTTGCTTTGTTGCCCCATTCTTTGATAGTTCGTGGTTTTAGCATTTTATTCCGCTTTTACAAATGTAGTATTCGACTTAGAACCGTCATAGGTAATTGTCATTGAATACCAAACGTTATTTTTAGGCTTTGTTGGTGTTTTCTTTGGCATTATCCTACATTTTCACCTGCTGACAATAAAATAAACTCATTCTTTAGAAATTCGATATAACCCAAAACACGGGTTTCCAAATCAATAATATCTTGGATTGGTTTTATTGCTTTAGCTTCTTGAACTTTGAGCAAAAACTTTTCCCATTCGTCTTTTGCGTTTAGTGTATCTGCGCAGGTGTATTCTACGCCTTCTTTCCAATCTGCCATTATTTTGATAGCTTTTTGCGCTTTGATTCTAATTTCATTTGAGATATAGGCACTATTTTATCCGCTTCGTTTGTTGGCGTAAATTTACCTTGATAAAGTTCTGCAAAACGCTTAAGGTTACTATCAAACTTTTTGCTTATTTCATATTCGGTGCGCTTAGCAGCCCAAATACAATCTTTTTTGCTTGAATTTTCCATATTTCAATTTTAAATACCCCAAATGCTACAAACCAAGTCTTTCAAAGTTATTTTTGATAAATACCTTTCTGATTGTGGATTGTTGCATTTATGGCGTTTTTGTTTACCTATTCTAAAGGATTCCGCAAATTTACAATGCTTGCACTTTGCTGATGTTGTTATTGTAATTACTGCCATCTTTCAATTTTAAACCCGTGCGGCACATGACAACCGCACGGATGACCATTATTAACTAAAACAATTTAAAACGAGTGCAATTAAAAGGAATCGAACCTTTGCCACTATTGCGAATAGTTACACATTTTCACCATTACCATTTTCGCATTTGATAATCTGCGTGTATCAATGGCGGTCAGCCCTTTGCTCTGCCCTGAGCTATAACTGCATTTAAAACGAGTGCAAAAGGCAGGACTCGAACCTGCGACCCAAAGCTCTAACCAACTGAACTACATTTGCGCCCCTG
>JALHRP010000042.1:0-12074 GCA_022841365.1 Chitinophagaceae bacterium
AGGGCTTGCTGAACAGTTAGTCTGTTGTGCAATGAATTTTCTGAATATTGACTGAGCAATGGTAGCCCCAACATCAGGTCACCTGAATGACCGTTTACACTCATCATTGTTTCCATAGCGAAATTTTATGAATGAAAACGGCAAACGACAAACCAACTATAGTACGTTAACCTGAGTATTTTAATACGTAAACCAGCGTATTTTAATATTAAATTGTAGCTAACCAGGTTGCCCAACAGCAGTGGCTCCCAGTTTGTTAAGCAATTCGAGCTTATTAGAAACTTTTACTTTATCAAAAATATTCTGCGCATGTTTCGTTACAGTTCTTTCAGCTATAAACAACGCTTCGGCAATTTGCCTGTATGAGTTGCCCCGGCAAATGAACAGAACGATTTCTTTTTCCCTCCCTGTTAAACGATAGATATGGCAGTTTTGCAGAATCCTTTCTTCGGCACTTATACGTTCAAGTTCTTTGGTTCTTTTATCTACTTCCTCCTGTAGTTGTTCATTCCATGTTAAAAGCTGCGTTTCCGAGGCAATTAATCGATTATGTTCGTTTCTTACCTGCTCCACTGTTTGTTTTACATGAAGAGCAAGTAATAATAAAAAACCTGTATTGGTTACAGTAGCTTCCACCGATTGGCTCAGGTTGAAGTAAGCAATAAAAGGTAAACCAACCCATGGTGTTAAACTAAAAAAAAGTACACTTGCTTCTTCCTTTACATCACGGGATTCATGTGAATGGGTGTATTTAAAACGAATGGATTTTTGCAGTGTAACCAATACCCAAAGTGCATAAACTACCGGAATAACCAGGATATTCTTTGCATGATCAAGATCGGCACTGATAGCAAAAATGGTTACAAATAATAAATAAGGCAGTACAAGAAAATAAACCACTCCACGCCTCGCATGGAACTCCATTTTCTCCAGTCCAAAGGCTCTGTACACGTAATAGGGAAAGTAAGCAGGTGTAATAAAACCTGTGGCATAGGCAATACATTCCTGAACAAAAAAAGAGCCCGGTAAATTCGGGTCCGGAAGTAAGCCACCAGTGATATTATAAACGAGTAGTAACATTATGAGAGATATATCTAAACCTATAGTTCTGCTATCTGGTCTTGCAAAACGGTGAATAAGCAGGTAGAAAAGTATTACCAGCTCCACGCAGACAAACCCGAAGGTGACCCAATGCATTTCTGTTCCCGGCAATAACATAGCATAACAATTATCTTAACCTCTTTTCATGCAGTATAGCTTATATCCAAAATCGAGATCCCAGTATGTTTTAAATCCATGCTTTTCATACCAGGGAAGATTCTTTATTGTAGATGTTTCGAGACAGATTGTTCTTTTTTGAGAGAGCCCCTCCTGAATAACGGACTCCAGTAATTTACTTCCAACACCATTGCCCTGATCTGTTGGATCAACACCAATAAACCACAGGTAATAAATTATCCCATCAGGATGAATTTTGTTTATAGCAGCTTCACGTTCCATTGCCTTTTTTAAATTGGCAAGGCCAATTGCTGATACTGCCAGTTTAGTATCCAGAAAAACAGAACGAAGAGTTATTTTCTTTTTGTCGGGCAAAAGAATCAACGCACAACCTTTTTTATCCTCCGACATAAACACATCACCGAATGAATGGCAGAGGTCAAAAGAATATGCCATCAGGTTCCTGATTCGTTGTTTTCTTTTTGCATCCTGTTGAATGATATAGTTAACACTTTTGTTATCATCAAAAGCGTTAGAAAGTATCTCAACTATTCGATTCTTATCTTCAATACCGGCTCTTATCATAGCGCCAATTTTAAAAATAAATTTCCTCCTTATTAAATCTCAAAACTCATTCCGTTTACGTTTAAAAAGTTTTGCATAAAGGCATAAATGCTTTGCGAACGGTATTATTTCAAATTTTCCAAGTGTGATATTAATGATACAGGAAGACGTAAACGAAGTTATATACAGAAACCCCTATTTCTGGTAATATATTAGTCGCTAATAACTGCTTAAAAGTCTACTTGATTTCAGTACAAAACCATACAAGAAATCACCTGAAAAAGAATTTCATTTGCAGATGGGAAATAAAGCCTACAGCTATTCAAAATGAGTAACCCCCAAAAAATTACAATTGCTATTGCCGATGATAGCAAAATGATGCGATTGGCAATAAAAGATTTAATTCAATCTTTTGGATATACAGTAATTATTGAAGCCGAAAACGGAAATGACTTGCTAAATCAACTGGAGGTATCTGTATTGCCTGATGCCTGCGTAATTGATATTAATATGCCGGTTCTTAATGGTTTCGAAACTGCATTTAAAATAAAACAAACCTGGCCTTCAATCAGAGTTTTGATTTTTTCGTTCAAACACAAACAGTGGGATCACGAAAAAATAAAAGCGTGCGGGGCAAATGCTTACCTAAATAAGTTCGATCATCCTGATTTATTACGAGAAGCTTTACAAAATATGCTGACTCCCTAATAGCCAGTACTTGTTCACAGTTTTGCTATTTGCATTTTCTATGTCATTTCTACGTCATCTTAGAAATTCCAAATGCGCCCTTCTGTCAATTAATCATGTAATTACAGATGATGAACGGAAGACAGCTATCCACTAAGAAATAATATCGAAGATTTACTCAGTATAAATACATAGCACCTCAACTGTAATTCGGTTATTATTGTCTCATTTTTCGTGTATAAAACTTCGAAGCTGGTTGAAAATGAGTTAGACCATCCCAATTGATCTGGCCGTTTCGAAGCCTTTTATATTATTTACATTCTTAACCATCCAGGAGTAAAACATGAAGTCGCCAGGGATTTTTACCGTTAGAACTGCCTCATTTTTAGTAATCGTAATAAGTGTTTTAGCTGTTGCAGGCTGGCAATTCGACATTGATTTTCTTAAAGAAATGTTGCCTACTTCTGTTGCTATGAATCCGTTAACGGCTTTATTATTTATTTTATTAGGATTTTCCTGTTTCATTCAGTTTCATATACGAGGGAACCGGTTTATTTCAAAGACTGCAATTGTTTTGTTACTGTTTGTACTTTTGATTTCTGTATTTAAGCTACTTGCTCTCCTCGGGATGTTTGAAAGTGGAATTGACGGATTAATATACAGCGAAAAAATAAAGGCAAGCCTGTTTAACGGACTGCCTAACAGCATGGCACCCAATACAACAGTTGCTTTTTTACTTACATCTCTAGCGTTGCTTTTTTCATCTGCACGCCGTTTTTCAGTAGCTCAGTATCTTTCATTGTTAGTAAGTGTAATTGCCTTGCTCTCATTAATCGGCTATTCATACGACATTGCCACGTTTTATGGAATACCTTCTTTTCTGCCTATGGCATTTAATACCTCTGTTTGCTTTATTCTGCTCTCACTGGTTATTCTTTTTTCAAGCAGTAACCACGGCTTTGTTGCTGAGTTCATGGGTCCATACGGAGGAGCAAGAGCAGGGAGGATATTGTTGCCTGCGTCAGTTGCAATCCCGTTCATGCTTGGTTTCTTTATATTGGATACCGCTTCAAAAAATTACTATAGCATTATTACCGGAGTGTCTCTTCTGGTAACAGCAATTATTCTTGTTTTCGGTTTACTTATCTGGATTACAGCCAGGTCTATTAATGCTATTGAAAAAAAGGCAATAAACGAAAAACAGGTAGCAGATAAAAGAATAAAAAATGCTGCTGAACATATATTTGACTTATATAATAATGCACCCTGCGGGTATCATACTGTAAATCACCTTGGAACGATTAATGAAATTAATAAAACAGAACTTAACTGGTTGGGCTATACGTTTGAGGAAGTTGTTGACAGATTACGCTTTCAGGATATTGTCGCTAAAGAGAACAGTGCCTTTTTTTGGACAGAGTACAACCAGCGATTAATTGACAAGGGTGTTGTAAAAGATTTGTACACAGAACTGATATGCAAAAATGGAGCAATATTACCTGTTTTAATCAGTGCTGTTGCAATTAAAGATTTTGAAGGGAAATTGATTCAAAGTCGTGTAACTGTTCTTGACTATACTGAACGGAAGAGGCAGGATGATAAAATAAAGCAATTCAACAAAGAGTTGGAAAAACAGGTACTGGAACAGGCTCAACTTGTTATTGATAAAGAACAGAAATACCGCTTTTTACTGCAAAATATGCGGGAAGGAATCCTGATTGTAAATTACGAATGGCGCTGTTTATTTGTTAACACATCGTTGATTAGGCAAAGCAGGCAGTCCCACGAAGATGAATTGTTGGGATATACCTTGATGGAAAAATTTCCGGGTCTTGAACTTACCCCTCTTTTTAAAATCTTAGAAGCCTGTATGCAAAACAGACTACAAGAATTATTCGAAACTGAATTTGACTTTCCTGATGGCAGTAGGGGTTGGTTCAAATTAAGTGTGCAACCTGTGCCAGAAGGATTATTTATTCTTGTAACCGAGATTACTGAACAAAAAAGGGCTGAAGCAGAATTTCAGCAATCGCAAATAAAATATAAAACATTGTTGAACAGCCTCGAGGGGATTTTTCGGGAAGCGGATGCCCAAACATTTGCAATCAGCTTTATAAGCAAACAGGCCGAACGATTACTAGGTTATCCGGCTGAGCGATGGATGAATGAACCTACATTCTGGGCTGATCATATTCATGAAGAAGATCGTGATTGGGCGGTAAATTATTGCCAGCAAGCAACTCTTGAAAAAAGACCGCATCAGTTTGAGTACCGTATGATTGCTAATGACGGCCGTATTGTCTGGCTTCGTGATATTGTTTCGCTTGAAATAGAAAACGGCGAACCAATAAAACTTAGCGGACTTATGGTGGATATTACTGAGCGGAAAAAGATGGAAGAAGAATTATCAAATAAAAAGTTGTTGAAACAGAAATTAATAACCGAAATAACGATCCTTGCCCAGGAAAAAGAACGAAATGAACTGGGTAAAGAATTACACGATAATATAAACCAGATTTTGTCCGTTGTAAAACTTTACATGGGGATGGCAAAATTAGATCATAATGGTGAAAAGGATTTTCTGGGTGAAAGCTATCACTATTTAGAAGAGGCCATGAATGAAATACGAAAACTATCACATTCACTTGTAGCACCTTCACTTGGTGAAGATGGTTTAAAAAATGCTTTAGAGGAGCTTGTGGAGAGTGTAAACCAGGCAAATAGTAATTTTGTACAACTTTCTATAGATGATAATTACCAAGAGTTAACTATTGAAAAGAACAAAGAGCTGACGATATACCGCATTATCCAGGAACAGTTAAACAATATTCTGAAATATGCCAAAGCTGGCAATGTAAACATTGCAATCAAAAAGCAATCTAAAGACCTTTACGTAGCCGTATCCGACAATGGTGTGGGTTTTGATGTAAATGAGACAGATAAAGGAATCGGGTTAAAAAATATCAGCAGCAGGGTAAATTTTTACTCAGGAAGTATGAATATTATTACCGCCCCGGGTAAGGGATGCACACTGGAAGTATTTATTCCATATTAATATAGTCATATAGAGATGCCAAACGATTTTCTAATTACTGGTAATTTCAGAAAACTTTTATTTCGAGACCAAATCTATGAGCAGATAGGTCCCGTCCTAAAAGTGGTTATTGTTCTGTAAGTGAAAAGTTTTTAGGTTTCTGAAACTCGAATTTAATTCTTGCACGTTGGTCACCTCATATCCTGTCGGGAAAATAAATGTCTCAGAATATGTTTCAATAGTATTCTTTCTTTCAATGGCAAGATTCTTTTTTTGCTTATTTAAGCCGGGGGAAATCGGACTACTATGAATCTGCATTTTCATAAACATTATATTAAACAGTTCGGGTTTCACGAAAAATTACAGTCAAATAATCAGCTGCGAATTGTTGATATAATTCACTAAGGCAGCTGTATTCCTGATGTTGAGTTTTTTAAGAATATAATGCCTGTACACTTCTACAGTTTTTACAGAAATGTTCATTTCTTTAGCTATTTCTTTTGATGAAAGCCCCTGTTTTATAAACTTTACCACATCCACTTCCCGGGAAGACAAGGTTTTTGTATCGAAACTCTCCAGTTCAAATATCTGTTCGGTCAAATTGTTTATTATCTCAGAACAGATATACCGTTTGCCATCACTCACGCTGATAATTGCATCGATCAATTCGCCCTGCGGAGAGTTTTTGGTTACATATCCGGTAGCACCAAGCTTCAGTAATTTTTTTACAAATGACACTTGCGAATACATTGTTACACAAATAATTTTTGAGCCAGGTGCATGTTTTGAGATTTCCTCTGCAGCCTGTATGCCTGTGACCGGTGTCATGTTAATATCCAGTATCACAATTTGGGGATTCAACTCCTTTGCCAGCCTTATTGCATCCGTAGCGTTACTGCACTGTGCGATAACTGATAATCGGGGGTCCTTATTCAATATAAATGCCCATGTTTCCCTGATCAGCTGATGATCGTCAACAATAAGAATGCTAATCTTCTTTTCCATCATGTAAGTTTAAATATACCCGGTATGTTCAAAAAACATTCCGGCTCCTGTACGACACTGAAGATGTCAGTTTCTTTTTCTATATATCTGTCTTGAAATTTTGCAGGTTAATTTTTCAATATACTTTTATTCACTTGCTCACCTGCACAACTGATGTGCATCATATAATATCCTTTCCCGATATTTCTGATATTGAACTGCTGTATTCTACTGTTAACAGATCCCTCGAAACGAAATAATTTTTTGCCGTTCAGATCAACTAATTCGTATACGATTGGCTTTCCCATCCAGTTTACAGGTAAACTGATTTCTAACTGGCTGGCAACCGGGTTGGGGAATACATTTACAAAATCAAAATTTCCTGCTACTTTAAGTACACGCACCTGAGAATACTCAGAATGTCCGTTGTTATCTTCGGAACGCAGGCGGTAATAAAGCAGGCTGCCTTTTGCAGCACGAATCGGTTCCCTGAAAGTATAAACCATTTTTGCAGAAGAGTTTGTAACCGCAGTGTCTGAAGAAACAAGGCCTGTTTGATGGAAGATGCTGCCGTTATTACTTACTTCTATTTTATACCGTGTTGCTGAAGAAAGATCATAAGACACCCAGCTTAATTCAGCATATCCACCTTTCTGACTGACGGTAAACTTTTCTGCTTTCAACGGCAGAACATACATGCGTGTTGAGCCAATGCTGCAATCAAGGTTTAAACTCACCGGTGTAAGAACTGCATTCATATACATGCGTATGCCATTCACAGAGGGATAAGAAGTGGCCGAAGAAAAATCGTGGTTGCCAACATAAAATACAAGGCCACCGGCATTACCTGACGGATTTAACTTCGAAACACTTGCACCAACCGGAATGCTTCCTGTTGTATTGTTTGCATGATTATGTGCGTTATTTTTATATGATCCGAAGGCCACTAACTGCCAGTTGCGGACACTGCCACCCTGGGAAATACTGAAATCACCCTGAAACTGGGAAAACGAGAGATCTGCATTGGGGTAGGCTAAAGATGAAGTTGTGATAGCAGCGTTTTCCTTTACAAGTCCTGTAGTTGTCTGAAAATAACCGTTGCTCCTGTTTTCGTATGAAAGTACCGCCTCACATTGTGCAAGAAAATTTCCGCCATAGGTTACAAATGTTCTCACAGCATCAATTTTTGAACTGCCAATCGCTGTTACGTCTGCATGTGGTTCGGAAGCAAATGTGTAACACTTTGAAATAAGATCAGTGGCCATCGCAACCTGATAATTTGCAGTTGGAACAGCCGCTTTTTGAAGATAGCCTGCATGAATAGCAGCATTACCACCGTCATTCAGTATCGCCACCTTTGGTATAAAGCCGGTGAGATCGTATCGTACATCAACATCCGTTGCAGCGGCGGTTAATTTGTACACTGCAGGCCGGTCGTTGCCGGATAAACTGTTGCTCGTATAAAAAGACTGTACAAGTGCAGCTACCCCTGTTGTATCAGCCGGAGCAATTACAAATGGACCGGCAATAAAATTACAGGCAGCTGCCGAAGTAAAGGAAGGCAATATCTTTTCAGCAGTTCCGGAAAAATCAATGCCATCTTTTAACTTCCCTGCTTTAATTACCCATTTAATTTTTACATTATTATTGAGCAGGTGTATAACAAGACCGTATGATCTGAGATTAAAGTATCCGGATGCATTTAGCTGTAATGTATTACCCATAGGAATCACATAACTCCCCGTTGCTAATGTTTGTAAATTTGCCGCAGGTGAGGGAAGATCCTTTGTACTTTGTGATTGTACAAGTAGTGTTACAGATATGTACAACAATAATTGTACAGTTGTTTTCATTTAGTTTATGGGTACGTGATTTAATTGATTGAAACAAATAAGCCGTAGAATACAAAGGAGATGAACCAGACCGTACATCAAAATACGTTCTGATGTTATGGAAGTTTTGATTTGGCTATCGGATTTTGTTTTCTAAGGATACCTGTTTATACGAATTTACTGCTAATAATCACTAATGCAAAGGCTTCCTGCATCAGTTAAACTGATTTAAGTGTTTTTATGTATCATAGCAAGTAGTTATAAATAGCAGCGACATTGGTATCATAATTAAGTGTAGCAGGTTCCAGGAAGGCTTATGGCATCTTGTATTCCATTTTCCGTAATGTCGTCCTTGAACAGAATTGAGGTGTACAATCAGAAAGCGTTATGGGTGTATGGGATTTCTGATTCTTTCAACAAAATTAAGCCTGGGAATGAATGACACCGATAATAACCTAGAGCAACTCTTTTAATCGTTGATTTTGTTTATCCCGTAATCTTACCTTACGTTCCTCTTTCTGTTGCAAAAATTGCTTTATGCAGCAGAGAAATGAAGTATCTTCTGAAAAATAAAACAGGTTTAAATAAAAACCATTTTGAATAATAATCTTTTCCCCGGCAAAATTGTATAAAACCAGTTCTTCTTCATCGACAGGTACTGTAACCTGGAATTTATGCATTACAAATGAAAGTACTTTCACATGTACGTCCTCAGTCAGGTGCGGAAAACAAGACTGAATAAACACCAATTGGCCTTTTATAAAATGAAAGGAAGTATAGCAACTTAGTTGACCAAAATTACTTTTGTATAAAAAAATCCGATGCTTTGAGTTTCCTATTTTTTTTTGAAAATACGCATTCTGGAAAACCAAGCTTAAGTAATACCTGTAATTGACTGTCTCCAAAATTAAGCATCTTTACCCGAATCGGTGTTTGGAGGAATGGGGTAATTAGCTGCTGTTATTTGATTATAAAATAAATACAATCGGAGAATTTCTGCTGATCCGCATTCTCTAATTCTCAAATAACTAATTGAACCGGTCGATGGTCTTGCTTACAGATTTTGTGATAGTGTTACTCCATTAATCGTTGATCAACGTAAAGGAGTTCTACCTTTATCACCTCCAAATTTTCATGATAATCAGGAAACTGAGGATTGCGAATAAAATTGTCCCGGTTGACATAAAATTGAGAGTGGGTTATTATTCACAGAATTATTCTTCAATTAAAATAAGTTCGCAATCCAGGTTATTATCCTTGATTAATTTTCTGGCCCTTGCTTTATAACTCAATGGTGTTATAATGTTTTCAATAATTGCCTTATTGAAAGAAAGATAAAACTCCTCCGTACCATTAACTTTTTGAATTTTCCCTTCAAAAGCGAATTCGTTATGCGACCCATTTAAGTACTCGGCAGTTGGAATCCAATCAAAAGGAAGAATTCTGTTAATCCTCCATTCTCTTTCATAAAACTCAGCCCAGTTACTTTCAGAAAACTCTTTTGAGTCATACGGTTGGAGCATACTATCAATCCACTTAACCAGGCCTAAGTGTTCATTGCCCTGTGGTCGTATTTCATTTATTGCATCCTGGTTAGGCTGCCGGTTATCCACCAGGTATAAAACAGGATTTGCACCGTATTCTATCATGGCCTCTTTGTTGAAACTGATGCCAAAGTAATTGTATCTGCGGCAGTGGTCGGTTGATTGCTTGATGGGTGTGTCAGTGAAACAAATCATTTGCGTGCTTATAGTAAGCTCCGATGAAGGAAAAGAAATTTTATTACACGAAAATTTTAACTCGCCGGAGTTAACAATTTTTGATACAATATCAAACGCTTCAATACGGCTTTTGTTTCTACCCGTCCAATGCGTAAGAAATGTATTGATATGGTTTGGTTTTTTTGCCAGTTTCAAAATTTTTTCAATACGCATATACCATAGTAATTTAAATTCTAACAAACAGTTTGTGGTTGCTATAGCTAACAGCTCAAAAAGAGATAATTGGTTAGTCTTTACCAAAAGGCTATGGGATCTCCATTTCATCAAGTTGGTAAAGTTGAGAAAGAATCATCTATTGTGCTAATACGAAATGTACAAAAAATCTGGAATTTTAACATGGTAGTTAGTTCGTTGGATGGTTTCGATTAATTATATGAAAGGTGACTCTTAGGGATTGAACCGGAAGCGGTAACCCAATAATTTCCAATGTTCCAGTTTTATTTTTAAAAATATTTTGTATTTTGAAATTGTGGTTTAGTTTTTTAGGTTTAAAATTAAACTCACACGGAATGTAGCAGTTCCGTTCATCAAAGCGGCTTTTATAAGCTGCTTTCTTTTTTGTACCTTATACATGATTTGAGTTCAAAACTTAATCAGGTAATGGGAAAGCCGTATTTCTATACGGCTTTCTATAAACCTTGCATTTTCAGCTTCTATTTTTTAACTTTATTTGAAGGATTACAACCTTTATTGAGAACCCCTTTGAAAGCAGGGTATTATAATAGACCGCTATTAATAAATAGCGGTTTCTTTTTTATTTGACGCTTTACTTTGATTAGCTGCATCTGCACATAGGCATCCTAAAAACAAAGAATGATTCAACAAAAAGTTAGAACCATTTATATAGCTCCCTCTGTTCAAAAGGTAAACATAATCCAGGTGGTTGGTAATATAGAATCCAAGATGCTTTATCTCTCAAGTTTACTTATATCAATCTTGTCCAAGTAAGGCCGAAGCATAGCCGAGTTAACAGATGTAAATGTTTTTATAACCAACCTCACACAATCTTCTTTATGCCATATTTCATCTACATAAAAATTATGCAGTTGGTATAAGTGATACCTGTGTTCTTCATCTTCCCGTACGGCAAGTTCAGTGGCATGATGAAAGATTTCGAGCATTTGCTCATCACCATTGAGTTCATGAAATTGAGAGGGTGTCATTGGCTAGGAGTTTTATGAAAATTACAAACAGTATTTGAAAATTTTATTTTATTCGATTTGATACGAAAATATCCGATATTGATCTGTGCTATAGAATGAGTAATACCTACCGGAAAGACATGCCCCCAAGACAATTATTTATTCTTTAGTATCGTAGTCAACCCAAATCGAATGTCACATATTTTTAAATATTCGTGACATTCAGCCAAGGTACTCCCAAAGAAAGCAATGATTGCTGTAATGCGTCTTTAATGGCGGTGCTGGTGAAGGCACAACCTTCCCGCTTTAATTGCTTTACGTATGAATGCGAGGGATTATCTAAATAATCTCTGCCAAAAGCATTTGGGTGAAGAGCAATATCAATATCCTCTGAAAAACGTGGAATCAGCTTCCAGCCTTTGCTTAATGAGGTTCCTCCTTTGAACATGAAATGCCCGGCCATTGCTGTTTGAAAAAGGGCTTTTAGAACCAATGTTACCCACCAGTCTTTTTCAATTGCCTTTACATTTATACCGGTCACTCGCTGTACCTGGTCCAATGTTTCTTTTCGCTGATCATCTGTCAGTTTCAACCATCCTGTCATTATCTTTTTCTTTTAATAGTTTCATGATATAGTCGTGCAAGCGAGCCGGTGCCAATGCAAGATCATGTTTTAGTTTATTTTCATTTTCTTTCATCAAGAGGTTCTTTATTTTCTTTGCAGTTTCAGGATGTATATTCTTTAAATCCAGTTCTTCAAGGGCTTGTATTACTAACCCACTTATCGGGCCTTGCATGGCCAGTTTTTTACTGGTGGTGGCTTTGAATACAA
>JALHRP010000042.1:12084-17043 GCA_022841365.1 Chitinophagaceae bacterium
TCGTTCTCCCGATCTTTATCTTCCTGGGCGAGCCATTAGTGATATAGACCAACCTCATTGGTACTTGGGTGCTTAGCCCCAATTTATTCAGAGCGGAGGCTCCGGAGGGTTTAATCAGTATTTTTTCTTTTTGTGCAATGGCCTCGGCTATGTTTTCTGCACCCGGATGTAATTCGCCTAATAACGGGTCGGTTTTGGGCACATAGTATATGCCATGCGCCACTCTCTTAAGTTTCTCTTCCTTAACCAGCCGGGATAAGGCCATTTTTATGGCCCCCTCTGTTCCCATGCCCCGGAAATCAGTCGGAAAGAGGATTGCCCCCCTTTTAGCCTTTGATAAATAGCTGTTTATGGATGTATGCGCCTTGTTCATTTGTTACAAATTTACAAATAATTGTAACATTTTAAAACCTGATATGTTACATTTTTGGAAAATATTGTAACATTCATATAATCCAAAGTGCTGTTTGTGAGTATATAATACCCACAAACAGCGCCTTCAAGGAAGTCTTTAGTGGGCACATATTTCAAAAAGAGTTAATTCTAAATACCTGAGACAGTTTTTGGCGTTCTCCCGTTCAGGGATTAATTTGATGCCGAATTTTCATAGTATAAGGTTTAATGGTTAATGGTTTTTGATTAAATAAAATCCCCGCACTTGCGGGGATTTTATTTAAAAATACTTCTAAAATTTTAATCAATTAAGTCATGCTTAGTTAATACCAGGCAGATCACCGGTTGTTAAATTTTGATTGTCTGAAAGGGACTGTTTCCGGAATTCTATCTCTTTCTGAATCGCAGTAACAGTAAGCTCACACTTAATAAACTCGTCAGTGCTGGTTTCTTTCCTGAGCATTATTGTATAAACTTTTGTATGCTTTGCAAGCATATTCATTAGTTCCGAAAGTTCGAGATTTTGCAGTTCTTGCATGGTTTTATGGCTTCAGTTTTGTAAATCCTATCAAATATCATGCAATATTAAGAAGTCGTAAAAGGCAGTAGTTTAATAAAAGCTGTAGCTGTTTTGTTTTGATAAGAGGAATGTTTTCCCCAACTTGAGAATTACAATGGGTTTATTTCTTTCCCTTCTTTCCCTTATCTTTTTATTCTTTTCATGTCACAAATTTTTTAGATGAACTCAACAAATTACAAATGTTACTTTAAGGTTTATAGTTGATCTATGGTACAAAAAAGCTCCTTTGAAGAGAGGCAAATATCAGGAAGCTTTTTTCGCATATTTTCTGCTGTCTGTAAGACAACTGGCAGCCCTCGCTTGCCGCAAAACATCCCCTGTTTTTTTAAAATGGTACTTTGTAGAAGAACCAGATTTTTTTTCCTGCTTTCCAATGATTCCAACTTTATCAAGTTTGTAATATTTATTCTTATCTGTCTTCACTATAAATATGTAAATATTGCCACGTTAAATTATTCAGTCAATCGCTTATCAACATCAAAGGGTTCAACACTAACTATTTTTAAAAACCTATGATAATCGGGGAACTGAGGATTGAGAATGAAATTATATTGGCTTGGTATTACTGCAGATCGCACTTTAATACCAAGGTATTCATTAGACTGTAAAATCTTGTCGCCCATTTCCTTTAATTCCAGGTTTTCTGGTATACGCCAATTGGCGGGTAAGTCTTTATCGGGAAATTCAAAAATTGGTGCTTCATCAGATACTTCGATTGAAATAATAAACAACTGGGGAGGCAATTCTGATTCATCAGTATGTACAAGTACTTCAAGAAAAGCAAGAGAAGGATTCTCACTTGTGTACAGCGCATAGATGCCCTCATTATTCCAACGGCCACCCACATTAAAGGCACCTGTTCCTGAAAGATCAGATGTTCTTCTTTTTAATTTAACTATTCTGTAAACAGTCATACAATAGCTTATGTATAGATGCCTTCTTCAAGGCGGTTCAAAACCCTGTTTACCATCTTGATTCCTGTAGGAGTATTTAAAAGCTCAATTGGCTTTTTAGCATTTAAAGCCCGGTTTTCTTTTTGCAACCAATGGTTTAATTTGTCTGCATCTTCAAACACAGCCAGTCCGTTTGCAACAGTATTAGCTATTTCAATTGAAAGGGATGATACAAGGCTGCCCAATAAATCGTTTCTCCGTTTTCTTCCGAGTGTTTTGTAAGAAACATTCAGGAGACTGGCTATATCTTTCATTGGTATATCCATCACCTCTGCAAGATTTATTACAGATTGCTTGGTAATGCCTTTGTCACTTGCTGAAAGGAAATCAAGGGCAGAAGCTGGTTCTTTAGGCATAAATTTCTTACCTCCAAGAATGGCCCACGTAAGAATATTCACTGACGATCCTTTGCTGATATACACCCTTACCAGTTTGTCAATTTCTTCTTCTCCGGTTTTCCGGGAGGTATTTCTAATGGCAGTTCCCATACATGGACATTTTACCCAAATATACGGGAAATATGTCCTGTGTCAAAATTTGACTGAAATTGCGTTAAATTAAAATGCCCGGGAGAAGCCAAGCATTTATTATTTCTTACCCTTCTTCACCTCCTCATACTTCTCCCTTTCCTTCTGCAAAAGTTTTTCAAACATTTCAATCGCCTGCTCAATTGGAAAATTATTAAACGTATGATTATTGCTTACTGCACTTGTTTTAACACCACAATTTTCATAAAAGTTAATAGTGTTATATAAAACCGTTTCTTCATTGAATTTTTTCAGCCCCTCAACTGTTACACCCAATGCCGCAGCTATACCATCCAATCTTTCATCATCAATATGCTCAGTTTGTTCCATTTTTGATACGGCCTGCTTGGATATATTTAATGCTTCACCTAATTCAGTTTGTGTCATTCCACGAAGCCGACGAACTCTTTCAATCTTTCTGCCCATGTGGAGCATGTTAGTATAGTCTTTTGTTTCCATTTCTTGCAATTAATAAACAAATGAAAAAATTATTTTGCCCCTTTTAAAATCTCTATCTTTTCTCTTTCACTCTGCAACAGTCGTTCGTACAACTCAACAATTTTATCAACCGGATTAACCTGTTGTGAAATAGCGTAGGTAGTTGCTCCTTCAGATATTGTAGCCTCTCGGTAATTGTTGTGATTAATATTATAAACGGCTCTTTCCAAATCGAAGTTTCTTATTAATTCAGGTGAAACACCTAATGCATCGGCAATTTGTTTTAGCAATCCGTCTTCAATTTCCTCTTGTTGTTCGATTTTTGAAACTGCTGATTGACTCATGTTTAAGTCAGAAGCTAATGCATCCTGTTTCACACCCAAGTAAACACGAACTCGCTGAAGATTCTGACCTATATGTTTTTTAACTGGTTGTTCCATTGTGTCTGTTGCCATAGATTGTTTTTTTAAATATAATAAAGGTCAACCAAAAATAAATAAAAGTCAACATTTTTTCCTTGTGTTTTATATCCTGAAGTTTTAGGTTGCCTGTTAGCACGATGGAAGCAGCTAATCGCAATATTACAAAGGAGCACTATGCTTTCGCTTTTCAGCGGGGTGAAGAACAGGCTCTAGCCTATTTCTATCGTGAGTTTCTCCCCGCACTTTCACTATATGCAAATAAATGGGTTCAGGATTTTTCTGTTGCCGAAGAAATTGCTTCAGGTGCGTTTATTAAAATATGGAAGATGCACTATAAGCTCGATAGTTATGGCGCCATACGTGCATACCTGTATAAAATAGTTTACCGTGATGCTATGCATTACCTGCGTAAAGAAAAAAAACGTAATAGGGTAGAAGCTGTGGCCGCCATACCCGATATTTCATTTAACAGCCCTTACGATCATTTAATACGTACAGAAACTTATCGCCTCATTCACTCCGCTTTAAAAGAACTTGCACCAGGAAGCCAACGGGTGCTTAAGATGTATTACCTCGAGGGTAAATCAAGTGTTGAAATTGCTGCAGAGCTTAACGTAACTCCCGGTACTGTACGAAACCAGAAAAAGCAGGGGCTCGCCTTGCTTCGTAAAAAAATGAAACAGTTTTTATTGTGCTTTCATTTCTTCTGATTTTTAAACTACATAAGGAAGTTAGATAAGTAATTAATTATTGGTGCTCACCATCCAAACAAAGTATGCATCTTAATCTTTCTTACAGAAAGTATATATAGGCGCAATTATAATCTTCATTATGCAGGTGAAATACTTATTTTCAAAACATTTCTGTAAAAGTGATTTGAATCCTTCGATAAATAATTTACATTTGATCTGGTGTTTTTCATAGGTTAGCAACGGCTGTCTTTTTCCAGGGACGGCCTTTTTTATTTCCTCCGGGTTGTGAAAACCCGTTAATAATTAGCTGAATACGCTTAACCGTTTTATTCTGTAAAACTATTTCACCTAAATGTCTTTTGCATTTAGAAAGCAGTTATTTTTCACAAACACTGGCAAATGAAAGTGGCAGCTTTCCCGTTCAGGATATTTTTCTTTTAAATTCATATACGTTTTTTCTTCTGCCTTTCTTATTATGAAAAGACTGTCTAACTTAATAGTATGAAACAAAATCCTTACAGCGATATGGATCAACCGGCATACCGTATTGCCTATCTCATAGCAGCTTTTATCAGGAATACGATTACAGAAAAAGAGCATGATGAACTGGATGACTGGGTGAACGAAAGCGATGATAATATGCGGCTCTTTGAAGAATTGACTGATGAACGAAACCTTGAAGCCAATCTTGCATGGATGGACAAGGTACAAACGGAACAATCGTATAAGGCCTTGCAAGAGAAAGGTGCATTTACCATACCACGACGGAGGTTTCAGTTAAGTCCTGTATGGATAGCAGCAGCAAGTGTAATTCTGATTGTTGGCGTATTTATTATTTATCGTTTTACAGGAAACAGCAGTACGAATAATAACAATATAGCTGTTTCTGATACCACTCAGTTAAAGCCTGGTGGCAACCGTGCAACACTGACCCTTGCTGATGGTTCCGTTATT
>JALHRP010000042.1:17053-35161 GCA_022841365.1 Chitinophagaceae bacterium
TAACAACGGCTAATAACGGATTAATTGAAATTGGTAAAGGCTCTCATGTGAACAAACCGGCCGCTGGAGAGTTAGTGTATGATGCGGGTGTTAGTATTGGTGAAACCCCGTCAATTCATACACTCTCCACACCGGTGGGTGGGCAATACCAGGTTACACTGCCGGATGGAAGCAAAGTATGGTTGAATGCGGCAACAAAATTGAAGTATCCATCAAGATTTGCTTCCAATGAACGCAAAGTGGAAATTGATGGGGAAGCTTATTTTGAAGTAACAAAAAATGACCAGCAACCTTTTCGTGTATCGTTGACAGATGGTTCTACAGTAACAGTATTGGGTACTCATTTTAATGTGATGTCTTACACAAATGAAACAGAAAAGGAAATAACCTTATTGGAAGGAAAAGTAGCTGTTGAAAAAAATAATAGTGCTGAAAATCTTGAACCGGGAACTCAGGCGATTATTACTACAGATGCAATAACAAAAAGAACCGGAATAGACACGGAAGAAATAACAGCATGGAAAAACGGGCTTTTTGTTTTTCATGATGCAAGCATTGAATCCATCATGAAGCAGGTGGAACGATGGTATGATGCAAAGATTGTTTATAAAGGCGAGATCAAACAACAGTTCAATGCAACGATTTCAAGAAATGAACCTTTATCAAAACTATTGCGGCTGTTAGAGCTTAACGGATATGTACATTTTAAAACTGAAAACAAAACGATTTATGTATTACCCTGACGATTAAATAAACCAACGGTTAATACAAACAAAAAGCCGGAAGTGTTACTAGCACTACCGGCGGAAGTTTGGGTTAACCCTTACTATCAATTGAGGCTGTCAACCGAATTCAGAAACCCAAACATTACAAAGCTATGCAAATTATTACTGCGTGGAGATTAAAGTGCTTGTTAACTATGAAACTTTTAATCCTGTTTACCGTAATCACCTGCCTTCAGGCTTCTGCAAGAAGCTACGGTCAAACAGTCTCTTTATCTCTCCAAAACGCTCCATTAGAAAAAGCCTTTAAAGAAATAAAAAGACAAACAGGTTATTCTTTTGTTTATACAAGGGCACAACTTAAAAACACCACCCCCATTACATACCTGGTAACAAACGGCTCATTAAAAGATGTGCTTGAACAGTGCTTCCGCAATCAACCGCTATCATTTGTTATAGAAGATAAGTATATCGTTGTGCAAACGAAGGCTATCACTGTTCCACCACTCACCATACAACAACTATCAATTACCATTGCGGGAAAGGTGATAAACGAAGATGGTGAGCCATTACCAGGAGTAACTGTAAATGCAAAAAAATCCAACAAGGCAACTTCTACAAATGAACGGGGTGAATTTTTATTAAAGGATGTTGATGAAAATGAAACATTGCTGATAACAAGTATTGGATACTATAAAGAAGAGATAGAAATTTATAAGAGAAACTATCTGCTGATTACACTTCGGGTTGCCATAGGCACATTAGATGAAACAATTGTAATGGCATATGGTAAAACATCGAGACGAATAAATACCGGAAACATAACAAAAGTTACAGCCGAAGAAATCGAAAGACAACCTGTATCAAACCCATTAGCTGCATTGCAAGGACGGGTGCCGGGATTATTTATCAGTCAGACAAGTGGAGTTCCGGGTTCAAGTTTCTCTGTTGCAATTAGAGGAAGAACTACTCTTGATCCATCATTATCAAGAAATGATCCTTTGTTTGTTATTGATGGTGTTCCCTTTGAGCCAGGAAATCTTTCTACCAACCAGCTTCGATCAGCTGCTAATAAACCAAGAAATACCGCACAGGGCGGGTTAAGCCCTTTTAATACGATTAACCCTATGGACATAGAAAGTATTGAAGTGCTGAAAGATGCGGATGCAACTGCGATATATGGCAGCCGGGGAGCAAATGGAGTGATACTTATCACAACAAAAAAAGGAAAAGCTGGTCGCACAAGTGTCAGTTTAAACATATACAATGGATGGAACCGTGTAACAAGAACAATGGACCTCCTGAACACAAAGCAATATCTCCAAATGCGAAGAGAAGCCATATTAAACGATGGCTTTACCCCACAAGCAACCAACGGTGCATTTTCAAACGGATATGCTCCCGATATTTTAGTATGGGATACAACAAAATTTGTTGACTACAAAAAGATGGTGATAGGTAATACTGCAATGACTACTGATGCCAATCTATCGTTGTCAGGAGGAAAAGAGAATACTCAATTTTTGATTAGTGCCAGCTATCATCGTGAGACCAATGTTTTCTCTTCCGATCTGACTGATAAAAGAGCCTCTTTGAATTTCAATATCACACACAGATCTTCAGATAAGAAATTTACCATTCAACTGTCAGGTTTTTATTCAAATGACCAAAACAACCTTGTTCAAAATGATTTGACACAGTATATCAACCTGCCGCCCAATTTTGATATGTATGATTCATCCGGCAAACCAAATTGGATACAAAAAGGCATCGCAATAAGCAATTTGAATTTTCTATTTTCATCAGTGCCCGCAGCTGAACTTTTAAAAAAATACTCCTCTGTAAATGATAACTTACTGGGTAATCTGCAACTTAGTTATCGGATAGCTAAACATTTGGTCTTCCGTTCGAGCTTGGGTTATAATAAGTTTGGTTCTGATGAAGAATCAAGTAACCCGAAAGCTTCATTAAGTCCATTTCTAAATGCACTAGCATCGGCCAGTTTTGGAAATTCAGTTTCCAAAAGCTGGATAATTGAACCTAACCTGGAATATACCAGGTCTTTAAAAACGGGACGAATAAATATTCTATTGGGAAGTACACTACAAGAGCGAAAGACAAAATCGGAAAACATTGTAGCAACTGACTATACAAGCGATCTCTTACTGTCATCTGTAAACGCAGCAGGTCAAATAAGAGCAACAAATAATCATTCACAATATCGTTACACAGCATTGTTTGGACGTGTAAACTATAATGTGCTCGACAGGTATATTATAAACCTTTCCGGAAGAAGAGACGGCTCCAGCCGGTTTGGTCCTGCAAACAGATTTACAAATTTCGGAGCAGTCGGGGTAGCATGGATATTTTCCAATGAAAAATTAATAAAAGAAAAAGTTGCATTTATAAGTTTTGGGAAAATAAGAGCAAGCTTCGGCATAACAGGAAATGATCAGATTGGCGATTATCGATACCTTGATTTATGGGCCTCCTCGGGCACTCCTTACCAGGCAATGCCCGGTCTTATACCAGCTAGTTTGTTTAATCCTGCTTACCAGTGGGAAAAGAATAAAAAATTTGAAACAGCAATTGATCTGGGGCTTGCAAAAGACATAGTATTATTCTCGGCGGCTTTTTCTATAAACCGAAGCAATAATCAACTCATCAATTATAAGCTTCCCAACCAAACAGGTTTTTCATCTGTAATACAAAATTTTCCTGCTACTGTTCAAAACACAACATGGGAGTTAACAGTCACATCAAAAAACATTACCTCAGAGAAGTTCAAATGGACAAGTTCACTGAACGTTACAATTCCCAATAATAAGTTAGTATCATTCCCGGGATTGCCAACTTCAAGTTATGCGTCGTTGTATAAAGAAGGTCAATCGTTGAATATTATCCGGCTTTATCAATATGAAGGGGTTGATCCGACAACAGGTATTTATAAGATTACAGATGTTAACAGGGATGGAATTTACAATGCCGAAGATTTTTTGTTTTCTAAAAATACTGATCCCAAATACTATGGAGGATTTCAAAACATTCTTTCTTATAAGAGTTTCGATTTCAGTTTTCTTTTTGAATTCAGAAAGCAATGGGGAAGAAATTATCTCGCAGTATTGGGAAACAACCAGCCAGGACTTGCAGCAAACCAGCCAAAAGTTGTTTTAAATCGCTGGCAAAGCCCGGGTGACATTGCCAGCGTACAGAAATTCACAAGCAGTTTTGCGAGTGCAGCAGCTTATGGAGCAGCGTATCTCAATAATTCAGATGGAAGTTATAGCGATGCTTCATTTATCCGGCTTAAGAATCTTAGTCTTTCTTGGTTAATGCCCAAACAGTGGTTAAAAAGGCTTCACATGGAATCTGCAAAGATTTATCTCCAGTCACAGAACCTGTTTGTACTAACAGATTACTTAGGCTCTGACCCAGAAACGCAGGATATTTTTGTGCTGCCACCATTAAAAACAGTTGCACTAGGTATTCAAGTAAAATTTTAAAACTGATTTTATGAAATTATTATTTAGAATAAAATGGACACTTTATATATGTGGCGGAATGATGCTCATGCTTTCGACAGGATGTAAAAAATTTCTTGATATTCCCGCACCAAAAGATCAAATTCAAACAACGGAGATTTTCAAGAATGACCAGGCAGCCACATCGGCAATAAGCGGATTGTATAGTTTTATGCTCACTTTGCAGTTATGGCCCTCTAATGGAGGAATGAGTGTGTTTCCCGGTCTTTCTGCTGATGAAATTTATCCCATCACACCCAACTCAGAAATGCTTGAATTTTCTAATAACAATCTTCGCCCTACTAACGGTAACCTCAATGGCGTTTTGTGGTCACATGCTTATAGGACAATATATCATGCAAATGCAATTCTGGAAGGTATAAATAATTCAACAGAACTTAGTGAGCCTGTTAGACGGCAACTGAAAGGCGAGGTATTACTCGTACGGGCATTACACTTTTTTTATCTTTCAAATCTTTATGGAAAAGTCCCATTAACTATTACAACCAATTACGATTTAAACAAATCGATGCCCAGGACTGAGTTACTGGAAATAAATCAACAAATAGTTAATGATTTGGTTGAAGCGAAATCACTTTTGAACGTACAGTACCCAACAACAGGTCGGGTAAGACCTAACAAATGGACTGCTACTGCTTTGCTCGCAAGAATATATTTATACCTGAGTGAATGGCAAAAAGCAGAAACGGAAGCAACTGAGATTATCAATTCCGGCAATTACTCTCTCGTTGCAAACCTTGACAATGTATTCATAGCAAATTCCAATGAAACGATTTGGTCCTTAAGACAAGAAAAAAGCAATACGGCAGAAGGGCAAACTTTTATTCCCATTTTCTCTTTTATGGCACCCAACTATGGTATAAGAGATATTTTACTTAACGCTTTCGAATCCTCCGATCAAAGAAAAAGTAAATGGATCGCCAGCAATGTAGTTAGTGGACAAACATATTACTATCCTCATAAGTACAAGAAAGGTTATGATTTTTCAAGCCCAACACCACCGGTTACCGAGTTTTACATTGTATTTCGTTTAGCTGAACAATATTTGATAAGATCAGAAGCCCGTACAAAACAAAGTAATGTTTCCGGTGCTCAATCTGATTTGAATATGATTAGAAACCGTGCCGGATTAAACAATACTACAGCAAGTGATATGTCTTCACTGTTATCGGCGATAGAACATGAGCGAAGAGTGGAGTTATTTGCTGAGTGGGGCCATAGATGGTTTGACTTGAAAAGATGGAATCGTACAAATGAAGCACTTAGCTCTCTCAAAGCTCCAAATTGGCAAAGCACAGACATTCTTTATCCCATCCCCTTTGCCCAAATACAGGCAAACACTTTCTTAACTCAAAATGAAGGGTACTAGTATTTCTATTTGAACTAGCTTAAATATCAACTCAATGAACTTGAAAATAACTTTCAAATGGGCAATTATTTTTCTATACCCATGTATTGTAACTGCTCAAAAGATATCGATTGGTGAAAAATTACCAGAGATGGAGTTGTCCAATGTTATCAACTATCAAAGTGACAAGCTGAAAATATCTGACTTTAAAGGCAAACTTGTAATTCTTGATTTTTGGAATCATTACTGTTCTGCATGCATAAAGTCATTTCCAAAACTTGATTCACTTCAAAAAGCTTTTAACGATGATATTCAAATAATTCTAGTGAACAGCGAAAGTAAAGACTCAACAAGAAGATTTTTTGAAAAAAGACCAAGAATAAAACGCCCTGATCTCATTATGATTACGGGTGATAGAAAACTTTCGGAATTGTTCCCAGCAGAGGGTTATCCCTATTGCGTTTGGGTTGATGCATCGGGAAAAGTTCAATACTTTTCAGGTTCCCATGTTATTTCCCCCCATTCAATTTCAAAATTCAAAAGCGGACAGAAACAGTTTTTCATCAATCCCACCGCCAAGCGATTTGGATCGCCTGTCAGTTCTTTTGGATTTGGCTACTATTCCTATATTTCAAAATGCAATGACACATTGAATATCGGAAATAATGAAAAGGTTTATAATGATATTGAGAACTCGGTAAACATTACCAGTAATTGCTCATCAGTAATAGAGCTTTTTAAGAAAGCATACTCAGAAAAAGGGAAGTACAATTTTGACACAAAGTATAGCTTGGTTGTAGATTTTGAGGATAGTAACTACAGAAGGCCATCAAACCCAGAGATGTTAGATACTTGGTCTGTCAATCACAGTTATAATTATGAGCTTTGTTTGCCAGGTTATAAATCAGCTGAGGCTTATAAAATAATGCAGGAGGATTTAGGAAGGTATTTTCCGATCAAGGCTTATGTGAAAGATGTGTCGATGAAAAGTATTGTCTTATACGCTGATGATACATTAAAAATTAAATCAAAAGGTGGAGTCACTTTGAACACATTGAGTGGACCAGGTTCTCAGACTTTATATTCGAAGAATCAAAATTCTCACCTTTTTTTGAACAATCAGCCATATTCACAACTTTCTCAACATCTGAGATTATGGATTCAGTACTATTATCCTTTTTTTGATGAAGTTGGAATGAAAGGCAATATTGATATAAAAATCAATGAGAGCTCAATTAATCCGTTTAATATAGATAATCTAACAAAGGACCTGAACAAAGCAGGACTAAAATTGGTCATTGAGGAAAGACTTATTCCTGTACTGTTTCTGCAGCAAATTCAAAAAGAAAATAAATAGTAAACGGGGAGCAACGCTTTTTTGTTGCTCCCCGTTAAGACTATACTTCCAAACAAACTCGCTTAAGGTTTTGGAGTTGATGCGTCGTAGGAAGCTGTAGGAAATGTTGGAGGAGTTCCCGAAAACCCTCTTAAGCAATGAAGGTTGTAAGTGTCTGTGCATCCATCCAGGGCAGTTGCTTCAACAATTGTTTTGTTGGAGAGCATAACTTGAGCTCCCGAAGGGATGACCCCACCAGGGATGCTATAATCTACGGCATACCAGTTATAAGTTGTAAATGGTTTACCCTTATTGGTTTCTGCATCCGTAAATGCACTTAACCCAATCGCAAATACAACAGCTACGATCCCCAATAAATACTTTTTCATAAAATAATATTTACTTGATTAATTAATGCCTACTTTCTTCTACAGGTGTTCGGCTATTCCTGTTTATTGCAATAAAGAGTTTATTCTTATTTGAAAGCCATAAGGCCAGGATACTTAACAAAAGGAAGAAGATATTAAACACGAGGTGTTGCGACCAATTCATTTGTTTTAAAACGCCACCGCAGGAACAAGGCAGGCTGGGCGTAAACAGGAGCATGTATGAAATGTATAAAGTAAATAATGCCATCAGCAACATGGATGCTGCTAATCCATACTTGCGTGTACGTGGAAGAAACAATAAAACAGAAGTTACTATTTCAATGATTGGCAGCAGCCATGAAAGAACCGATGCACTCGTTGCTAAAAGAGGGGACTTTGATAATACTATTTGAAACTCCTCCTGTTCATTTAACTTACTAAGCCCGGTGTAAAGGAAAAGTAAGATGAATAGAGAGGCTATCAGTTCTATTAAAAATTGTTCAGTCAGGAGTTTTCTCATAGTGCAATTATTACGCACTATAAAGATCATGTAATAATCATTTAACTTTTTGACAAATAGGTTTGTCTAATAACCGGTAAGTTTTGCGAAAAGTATTTATTACCTTCTTAAGGAGCCTGGAGTCATTCCAAAGCGTCTGCGAAAGGCAGTAATGAAGTTTGTTGTGCGTGGGTAACCTACCATTGCACAGATCTCTTTTATTGGTCGGTTTGTTGTTAAGATAAGATGTTTGGCATGTTGCATTTTGCGGTCAATTAACCAATCAAAAATGCTTGTATTAAAGTATTGCTTAAAGCCGGTCTTTAATTTATATTCATTCAAAGCTACTTTTCTTGATAAAGAGCGGATAGAAGGAGGTTTCTTAGATATATATGATTCAAGAATATCTCTTGCTTCGTGAATACGGGCTATTTCAAATGGCGTAAAGTATTGTTGTGAAGGATTTTTTTTAAATGTTGTTTCGAGTAACTGATACAAAAGTTCTCTCACTTTCAGGTCAAAATAAAATTGTCTGGTGGCCTCATCATAAGGGCAATTAAGAATTTGGTTGATGATTTCTTTCATAGACGGCAAGCTCCAGCAAGGTTTTCCCGGTAGTATTATTCCTGACGATGAGAGCATCACATTCTTCAGTTCAGGAAAGTGAGGCAGAAGTTCTTCCAACAACTTCGGCGAATAGAAAACATCCAATGCCCTGAATTCGTTTGTCTTTTCAAATACAGCACTGCAGTCTGAAGATTCTGTAAAGAAACAGGCATATTGATCTTGCCTTATGTGCAGGTTCCCGATAGTATTGATCCGTTTGCGGGTACCATTCTTAAGCATAAAGTAACTGTACAGCCCGTTGGAATGTATCCAACCCCTCGCATTAATTTTTTTCAAAAACTTTCCAATGAGAAAACGAATCGTATAATACTCCCCATGCAATTCCTGGATAACCAGCTCTGCAAGATTTGATTTGGCTTGAAATGAGGTAGCTCCACAAAGAATTGGCCCGGAGTAATCAGAAGGTAATCCGGGTTCAAATTTCAGGGGATTCCCATTGGATAAAGTTAATTCCATGATCAAGTATTTTCATTTGACAACAAACAACTAATCAAAACCCTATAACAATCAGGTATGTTATGTTCACGGTTTACAATATGGAACAACCAATTCAAAATTAATATTTCTGATTGAAAGCTTATATAGTACTGGGATATGTTTATTTGTTTTAATAGTTAGGCCTCAGAAAGACTACTCTGGGAAATTTCTTGCTTTTGCCATTTAAAGGAATTGAAATTCAGCTAATTAACAGGAGCCGGAGACTTAGTATCTTCACCGCCTTAATAAATAGTATCAATGATCCTGTATATCAAAAACATGGTCTGCAATCGTTGTATCCTGGTTGTAAGACAAGAACTGGAAAAACTACATCTTCAGATCAATAATATCAGATTGGGAGAGGCAGAACTTGCAAAAGTTCCAACAATAAAACAAATCCAACAGCTTAACGAAGCCTTGAAAAAGTTGGGCTTTGAGTTATTAGATAACCAGAAACAGAAACAAATTGAACAAATAAAAAACTTGCTGATTAAGAAAGTGCAGTCTGGTGAGGTGGAAGAACATTTTAGTATTAGTGTGTTTTTAAGCAAATCACTGAATAAAGATTATAGCTATATCTCCCGCTTATTTTCTGAAGTCGAAGGCATTACGATTGAACAGTTTTTTATTTTGCAAAAGATCGAAAAGGTAAAAGAATGGATTGTATATGGAGAATTAAACCTGAGTGAAATCTCTTACAGATTAGGATATAGCAGCGTTTCCCATTTATCTGCACAGTTTAAGAAAGTGACTGGTCTTACACCAAGTCATTTTAAAAAAATTGGCAGTACCCACCGCCAATCACTGGATAATGTTCATTACAAATAGGTATAACTCTTTCCCATAATTCTATAACATTGTCAGTGGCCTGTTGAAGGAACTTTGTGTCATTAATATTATTACCATGACACATACTTATAACGTTAGCGGAATGACCTGCGGCAGTTGCCAGGCTAAAGTGCAGGGGCTTTTATCAAAAGTACCAGGAATTAAAAATGTTAGTATTGATTTAGCAAAAGGAGAAGCTGTTATTGATATGGATAAGCATATAGCAACTGAAGATTTGAAAGCTTCATTAAATGATTACCCCAAATACCAATTATCAGAAACGCATCCTCAGATTAGTACTGTTGTTTCTGCGTTAGAGGAAGAAGAAAGAAAGTCATGGATAGTGACTTATAAACCAATCTTGTTGATATTCGGCTATATTACGGGTGTTACCTTTCTGACAGAATATATAAATGGAGATTTTATCTGGATGCGATGGATGAGCCATTTTATGGCCGGGTTCTTCTTAGTTTTTTCATTTTTTAAGCTGCTTAACCTGAAAGGTTTTGCTGAGAGCTACAGCATGTATGATATTGTTGCAAAAAAATGGAATGGCTGGGGCTACGTGTATGCTTTCACTGAACTTGCTTTGGGTATAGCCTTTCTTGTCGGGTTCAAACCCATCCTTACCAATTCTATTACCTTTGTGGTGATGACGGTAAGCATTATCGGAGTTTTGCAAAGTGTTTTAAATAAGCGTAAAATAAAATGTGCCTGTCTTGGTGATGTGTTTAATTTACCTATGAGCACTATTACTATTATTGAAGATGCACTTATGATTGGTATGAGTGCAATTATGTTAGTAACAATGATATAATGACCATAGTAAAATCAATAGGACAGTTTTTCTGGAGAATATTCAAAGCGATTTTCGTAAGAAAAAAGGATTGCTGTAAATAATTGTCTTGGTCGATATGCTTACAGAACTCATGTGCCGGGCTGATATTAGTCATATACCTAATAGAGTTAAATTCATCCCTTTACATTGGGAAATAGAAATGAGGGAAAATCTAAATAGATTATTATAACTTTGATATAGATGAAAAGGTTCGCAGCAGTCATATTAGCAGTCTTGTACATCAGTACTTCCGCTGGTGCTACCGTGCATATGCACTACTGTATGGGCAAGCTTGCTGAATGGGGTTTGGGGCATAAAGAATCCAACACCTGTGATAGTTGTGGAATGAAAACTGGTGAGGCCAAAGAAAAGGGTTGCTGCAAGGATGAATTTAAGTTTGTAAAGAATAGCACTGACCAGAAAATTGTCGAATCTTCATTTCAGTTGATGGGAATAATGGGAACAGCCTTTATTCCTGAATATGTTGAATTACCTTCTATACAAATTTCTTCTGTAACTGAAGAAAATCCTGTCAGCAATGCACCTCCCCGAAGTAATGCTGTTGCTGTTTATATTCTCCACAGAACTTTCCTGATTTAAAGATTACACTTTATTAGAAGCCGGACAATCCTTTGTCGGGCTATTGGCATTTCTATATGTCAAAAAAAGATTTCCTAACATTTAAAATTTACAAAATGAAAACGCTAAAAATGTTTTTTACTGTAACAGCATTAGTAGTTACAGTGTCGTTTGCCAATGCACAAAGCGACAAAACAGAAAGAACCATTGGTATTAAAACAGAAAAAATAAAAGTATCCGGCACATGCGGCATGGATAAAAGACGAATTGAAACTGCGGCATATTCAGTGGATGGAGTGAAGTCGGCTGTATGGAATGAGTACACACAAGTACTTGTTTTGAAGTACAGCATATTTAAAAAAGATGCCGGAGATAAAGCCCAAAGAAGCATATCATCTGTCGGCAATGATACTGAGAAGTACAAAGCTGAAGATGTTGTTTACAACAAACTGCCAGATTGTTGCCATTACAGAACCATAAAAATGTAACACTTCAAGGTTGAAATGAATGACTTAAAAACAAATCGAAAAAACAAATTATCAAAACAACATGAAAGCTTTCAAAATGCTGGTGATGGCAGCGTTAACCATCATGACCGTTTCTGCCCATGCCCAGGAAAAAGCAGGGAGAAAAGACACACTAAAACATGTTACGCTCTATAGTTGCCCAATGCATGATACAGTTGCTATGAAGAAACCAGGCAATTGTCCTGTTTGCGGCATGAAGCTGGAACGTTCGAAAAAAGAACAAATGAAGGCGGATGTAACGAAGAATTACTCATGCCCTATGCATGCTGATGTTACCAGTGATAAACCCGGGAAGTGTTCTAAATGCGGCATGGATCTTAATCTGTCACCAAAAGAAAAAATGAAAAAGGAGGTAATGAAAGTGTACTCATGTCCCATGCATTCAGACATTAAGAGTAATAAACCGGGCAAGTGTTCCAAATGCGGCATGGACTTAAAAGAGAAAGCTAACTAAGTACCGGTTGTAACTACTTTGAATACCTAAAATCAAATTATGGTTCAAAAATTTATTGAGCTGGCTTTACGCAACAGGCTTATTGTTCTGCTCCTGGCAGGCGGCCTGTTTGCGTATGGCGTTTACTCAGTCAGGCAAAACCCTATTGATGCCATTCCTGATTTGAGTGAGAACCAGGTAATCGTTTTTACAGAGTGGATGGGTCGCAGTCCGCAGGTGATGGAAGACCAGGTAACATATCCGTTAGTGAGCAATTTACAGGGCATCCCGAAAATCAAAAACATCCGGGGCTCTTCCATGTTCGGAATGAGTTTCGTGTATGTGATTTTTGAAGACAATGTTGATATCTATTGGGCGAGAACAAGAGTACTTGAACGTTTAAATTTTGCACAACGTCTATTGCCTCAAGGAGTAACTCCATCACTCGGGCCTGATGGAACAGGTGTTGGTCATATCTATTGGTATCATCTTGATGCACCGAAAATGGATTTAGGCGAACAACGTGCATTACAGGATTGGCAATAAATGAATTAATGTTTATAAAGAAAACGGGAAATACTACGCAAAATATATTAAGCAAAAGAACCGGCATAACGGACAGAAATTGTAAAAAGGTACTGTGGAGTTTAACTTATGATGCAGGTGATAAAGAATAGCGGTGAAATACAGTTGTCCGAAATGAACCATTAAGCCAGTTGCTATATCAAAGCTAAAGGAAAATAATGCCGCTGTGGTAACCGGTTATCATGGGCTAAGGCTACTTGGCAAAAGCAAAACGCTGAACCGGATTAATTAATAGATAAAAAAAATCGTTCTCCGAGGCAACCCTTTTCTCCAATCCCTTGTACTATCAACTAAATATCTTTACAGAAAACAATTAATTTTTGCCTTATACCAATTCTGAGCTAAGGGAAATGCTGAATGGTTGCAGAGCCAATGACCGGCGCTGTGAGAGGATGTTATTTGAATGGCTGAAAGAATTTGCTGCAAATATTTGTTTTCGTTACGCTTCGCACACCATAGAAGTTCAGGATTTGGTATGCGATGGTTTTATAAAAGTGTTTAAGAACCTTCATTTATACAACGAAGAACTTTATGGCTGTAATGAAGCTGCCTTTAAAGGTTGGTTTAAAAAGGTTCTCATTAACAACTGCATTAACTACCGGAACAAGTTCCATCCCAAAATAATGTATACCGAAGACGCACTACTTATGCTTGCCGAACTGGAAGACGATGCAGAATTTGTGCTTGATACCATGAGTTACCAGGAAATTCTCAACAGCATTACGTTGCTTCCCCCAGCTTACCGTATGGTATTTAATCTGTATGTGATAGATGGTTACACTCATGTGGAAATCGCCGATATGCTGGGTATTACGACGGGGACATCTAAGTCCAACCTGTTTAAGGCAAAAAACCGGCTTAGGAATGAACTTCAAAAAAAAATGACGGTTAAAAAATATGTCTGAATTTAACGACCATAAACTTTTTGAGCTTAGCAAGAAAGCAGCAGAGGACTTTCATGATTCGTCTCTTGTTCCTACATGGGATAAGATGGAGCAGCAATTAGACAGGGAATTGCCGAAAAAAAAGAAACGGAGAAGGGTTGTCTTCTTCTGGATGCTATTCTCTGTTTTTATTGGGGGAATTGTTTATCTGTCTGCTAATGACTGGTACAATGTAAAACACACAAATCTTAAAGAAACGCAGCTTTCATCTCCAATCAAAAAAACAGATGAGGCTAACCAAAGTAATGCTCTGAAAACAGGTGCGACCGAAAATATTCAAAACATCCTGAATAGTGTTCCTCAGTTACAGCAGGATAATAATTCCAAGGGAAATACTTTAACTTATGAAAAGGCAAGTGATAATGTATTGCTTCCGAAACATTCTGATGAAATTGATATAAGAAAAACCAGCATAATTAAAAAAGAATCACGACCCTCCCAAACTTCGCCCACTTCCCAATTTTTGACTAACAACAAATCAAATATCCTAACAGAAGCCAACATTCTTTTGGTGAGTTTTACTAAGGATACAATTGAACAAAATACCGTTTTGCATAAAGCAATTGAATTTAACCCTGAAGAAATAACTGCAAACCCCACTAACGGAGTAAATAATTCTTCGGTAACTACTTACCCTGGTGTTGATTCAACATCAAATCTTCCCATTTCAACGTTAAAGCTTCAAAAACAAATTGAACGTAACAGTAGGCTCTCAATTGCAGCCATCGCAGGCACAAATTTCAACAACGTAAAATTCAACCAAACGTCAAGACAAGGATTAGATTACGGCCTGCTTTTGGAGTACAGGATAACGCCAAAAATGGAACTAAGAACAGGATTAATAATCTCTAAAAAATATTTCAATGCAGATGGTAAGGTAATTTCTTTTGACTCGGCAAAACTCAATTTACCTTCATACAGCAGCATCAGCCTTCGGCATGCAAATGGCTATTGTCGTTTTATTGAAATACCTGTTATGTTCCTTTATCATTTTTCTTCACAAAAGAAAACAGGTTTTTATGCCGGAGCGGGTTTCTCCATCAGTAAAATGAGAATGGAAAATATAGATTATACCTTTCTGATAGATGCCAGTACTGTTGTGGAAAGGACTCATGCAGGTATATACCATAATATGAACAGTTCTTTTACATCTCTCACATCCAATTTTTCAATTGGTATAAAACGAAGACTCTCTCAAAACTGGAGTATTGCTGCAGAACCATACATTAAATTACCAATTACGAAAATAAATGAAAGCAGCTTAAAGTTTACCACCTTCGGTGGTACATTGATATTTAGGTTTAACCCTGCATTAAGAAACAGAAATAAATAAACTCCAACACCAAAACCAACAATTATGCAAACAAAATTGATTCTTCTCCTGGTTGCTGTCTTTCTTATTGCCTGCAACAGCAATGAAACTGCAAATCATACCCATGATGAAAAAACAGCTCACACTGGCGGACACGACATGCCTATGACTGACAAAGGATATGGCTTTGGCGATGATAAGTATATTGATATTGCAAAAAATGGCATGAACGAACTTGCCAGCGGAAACGTTGAAGGATGGCTTGCCGGTTTTTCAGATGATGCATTGTTCCGCTGGAATGGAGGGGATAGCCTCGCTGGCAAACCTGTGATTGCTGATTACTGGAAAAAAAGAAGAACTGAAGTGATAGAGTCACTTTCATATTCAAATGAAGTGTGGTTGCCAATTCATGTAACCAAACCTTCTATACCAGCACAGTTGCCAGGTAACTATGCACTTTGCTGGAGTATGGTGCATGCACAGTATAAGTCAGGTAAAGAAATGAATCAGCGTATGCACATGGTATTTCATTTTAACGATAATGATAAAATTGACAGGGTAACGCAGTATATAGACCGTGTTCCAATTAATAATGCGCAGGTTAAATAAATATAAAGGAGTAATTATTTAAAGTTGTCATCTTCATTTCCTGAAGAAAATTAATTTATTTGTCAGGCAACCCTGCGTCTGATGTCCTTGTATCATACTTTAACAATCAATAATCTAAACCAAATAAAAGAATGAAAAATTTAAAATCCAATGTGTTTTTACTGGCTGTCATTTCTATGGCTGTTTACGTATTTGCCTGTAAGAAAAAGAAGGACATGCCGATGAATGATAAAAATATTGACTATCCTGCCGCTTATGTAATAAACGGCGAAAGCAGCACCATTTCTGTAATTAAACTAAGTACGAATACGGTCACCGACAGTATTAATTTAATGAGCAGTGGTGGCAGCATGATTATGTGGCCACATCACATCTACCATCATCAATCAGGCCAAAACCACCACTTGGCAATCGGAGTACCGGGAATGGATTTAAGTGCAGGCCATACCGGGGGAATGCCCGGCATGAAAGGAATGGTTGTTGTTATGGATGCTGTAACTGGAGTATTAAAAAAGAACTTAGAAGTACCAGTGATGAATCACAATGCAGTTTTTTCTCCTGATGGGTCTGAGATATGGACTTCACAGATGGATATGGCTGGGAAAGTGTTGGTTTATGATGCCACAACTTACACGTTAAAAAACACAATTAATGTGGGAGATGAACCAGCCGAAGTTACTTTTAGTGGTGATGGAACGAAGGCTTATGTATGTAACGGTATGAGCAACACAGTTACTGTAATTAACCCTTCTACAAAAGCTGTTATTGCTACTGTGAATGTAGATATGAATCCGGTGGGTGCATGGCCTTCATCAATAGGTAAAATGTTTGTTGATTGTGAAGATGGACAAAGCATTGGAGTAATTGATGTAGCAACCAACACGAAGCTCACTGATATTATCTTAAATTTCAAACCAGGTTATGCGGCTTATAATTCCACTGCTAATGAATTATGGGTAAGCGATGCTACCAACGGGAAAGTTTCTTATTATATTGACATGGGTGGTAACAGCTGGATGAAACATGGTGAATTTGCAACCGGGGCTGATGCACATGCGATAGCCTTTTATGGCAATTATGCTTACGTCACTAACCAGAGGGCAAATACTGTGTCCGTCATAAATGTTTCTACGCATACAAAAGTAAAAGACATTCCAGTTGGAAAAAAACCAAACGGAATTGTATTCAAGTTGTAGTACTTGCTTTTCAAAACCTGTTTTAAAATAAAGAGCTACTAAATTCCCATAAGGCTTAATGTAAAGAGATTGAGTTTACTCAGTCTCTTTCATTTTATGGTCTTTTCATACATTAGCGTATTTTGCTGTAATATTTTAAGTATGAGCAACAGCTTTACCCATATCATCCGGCAATACAAGGAAGATAAGCAGTCGGTTTATAACACCTGGTTTATAAATAACGAGGAGAGGTTAAAGGCATTTCGTTCCATCCGCCGTGGTGTGATGCAGGTGGTTGATGACATTAAAAACAAAAGATTTCCCAACGATTTTAAAGGGTCTTCCATTGAGTTTGTGCTCACCTGTATTACAGAGCAGAAACAGGTTTTTGAAGGAGCTTCTCATCCCTTTTACTGGAAACCCAAACTCCGCATACCTGATATATATGAAAACGAAAACAACAAGCAGGCATTTGGTCAGTTTCTTGAAAATTGCCTGAATGCAAAGTCCGAGGAACAAATTATTAAGGAAATTATCAGGCTGGACAGTTTAAAAATTAAGGGACTTGGCCCGGCAGTAGCCAGTATCCTTTACTTTTTACATCCCACTGTTATTCCGCCCTTTAATACAGCAATAATTAACGGGTTTAATTCATTATTCAAAGACAAAAAGAAATTAGGCAGCTGGTCAGAATACCTGAAACTACGGGAGGTAATGATTGATAGCAACAACCAGCACCGGACAGATTTATCGTCAGACCTTGGAGCTATTGCCGGGCTGCTGTTTGAAATCGGCACTCAAAAATTGATACTGGGTGCCGATGAATATTTATCGGAACAGGAAAGAAAGAAGCTGGAAAAGCTTATTGAAAAACGACAGGAGGATGTGCAGAAGGAAAAAGAAGAAGAAGATTTGCACACTGAAATGCAGTACCACTTATTGAAAATTGGTAATGCTTTGGGCTACGATGTTATCGCCGCTTCCAATGACCGTTCCAAATCCCATTGCGGTAATAGTTTTTCCTTTTTAAGCCTGCAGCAATTTCCGGAAATCAATCTTGAAAAGGAAACGTTGAATACTGTTAAGTTGATTGATGTGTTATGGTTTCAGAAAGCAACCAATAACGTAATTGCAGCATTTGAAGTTGAAAAAAGTACCAGTATCTATTCCGGTATTTTGAGGCTTGCAGATTTAAGTTATACTATAGCCGATGGTGATGAAGTGTTCTATCTGATTGTGCCTGATAAAAGAGAAAAGGATGTTTGCCTCCAGTTATCCCGCCCTGCAATACGACAAAACCAGGTCCTAATCAAGTACATTTTATTTTCTGAACTCCGAAGCCATTGTGATGCCCTGTGT
>JALHRP010000043.1 GCA_022841365.1 Chitinophagaceae bacterium
CCTATCTAGGTGACAAGACGATCTATGAACAGGAAAAAATGGACTGCTCAAACAGAAGTAACCCCATCCCTTATAAAATTCAGAGAAAAAAGAAAGTGGCAAATAGCCCTGAGGAGGTACCTGTTAGAAAGAAACCCCTGTGTTGCTTATGCACCGTATTTTGGATTAGATATCGAAAGTTTTCGAAAGTGGATTGAAATGCAATTTACAGAAGGTTTATCCTGGGAAAGCTTTGGGGCGAACTGGCAGTTTGATCATATTATTCCGGTTACATACTTCGACTTTGGCAATGATCATGACCTGCGGCTCTGCTGGAATTTTATAAATATCAGGATTGAAGAAGTGCAGAAAAGCAAGGATAAGGGTCATAGGGCAGATGTATTGATGGCGAAAAAGTATTTCAGCGACCTGTATAGTGCAACAGGATATGAAGTTTGTATGTCCATGCTGCAACTGATTGACCGAATAGAAACCACAGAAATGATTTCAACCACTAAGCAACAAGACTTTATTCTGCAACAAAATGAATATTTAAAACTGATAGAAGGCTTTACTCCTTACGAATTCGAACTGTTAAACAGTGGCAGAAGTATAGAAGAGGTAAAAAAAGAAGCAGAATTCATCAGAAAGATGGGGCAGTAACAGTGTGTTTTCTTACCAGCACAGAAACCTCCCGCCACACAAATTGGTTAACTTTGCGCCCATGTTTCCAGAATACGATGTAATAGTAGTAGGTGCCGGACATGCCGGTTGTGAAGCGGCAGCTTCTGCCGCTAATATGGGCAGTAAAGTGTTGTTGATCACCATGAACATGCAAACCATTGCCCAAATGAGCTGTAACCCTGCCATGGGTGGTATTGCAAAAGGACAAATTGTAAGGGAAATTGATGCACTGGGTGGTTACAGCGGCATTGTAAGTGATAAAAGTATGATCCAGTTCCGGATGCTGAACCGCTCAAAAGGCCCTGCAATGTGGAGCCCCAGAACTCAAAATGACCGGATGCTGTTTGCAACTACCTGGAGGGAGATGCTGGAACAGACCCCCAATGTTGATTTTTACCAGGATATGGTCCGGCAGTTGTTGGTAAAAGATGGCCGTTGTTATGGCGTAGTTACAGGTCTTGGTCATGAAATAAAATCCAAAGCGGTAGTAGTTACCAGCGGAACATTTCTGAATGGCGTTATTCATATCGGTGAAAAACAATTGGGCGGAGGACGGATCTCAGAAAAAGCCGCAACCGGAATTACCGAACAACTGGTAGAGCTGGGGTTTGAAAGTGATCGCCTCAAAACAGGAACCCCTCCACGAATTGATGGCCGTAGCCTCGATTATTCAAAAATGGAAAAACAGAAAGGTGATGAGGAGATTGTTGGCTTTTCTTATATGGATGTCCCCATCATAAAACCACAGGAACAGCGCAGCTGCTATATTACCTATACCAATTCTGCAGTACATGATTTACTCAAGACAGGGTTCGACCGCAGCCCCATGTACCAAGGCCGAATACAAGGTACAGGTCCACGGTATTGCCCAAGCATTGAAGATAAAATCAACCGGTTTGCAGAACGGGATCGTCATCAGTTATTTGTAGAACCTGAAGGATGGAATACAGTTGAAATTTATGTAAACGGGTTTTCAACGTCCTTACCCGAACAAGTGCAATACGAAGCGCTTCGTAAAGTGCCGGGTTTTGAACATTGTCGGATGTTTCGCCCCGGTTATGCCATTGAGTATGATTTTTTCCCCCCTACACAATTAACCAGTTCGCTGGAAACCAAACAAATACAAAATTTATTCTTTGCCGGACAGATCAACGGAACAACAGGCTATGAAGAAGCAGCTTGCCAGGGTTTAATGGCGGGGATTAATGCGCATCTCAAAGCAACAGAGCAAAATCCGTTTATCTTAAAAAGAAGTGACGCCTATATCGGCGTGTTGATTGATGATCTCATCAACAAAGGAACCGACGAGCCGTACCGCATGTTTACAAGCAGGGCCGAATACCGAACATTGCTGCGACAGGATAATGCTGATCTGCGGTTAACCGAACTGAGTTATAACATGGGATTGGCTACACAGGAACGCATGGACAAAACCAGCAGCAAACTCCATGCTGTTGAACAGATGAAAAAAATCCTTTCCGAAATTTCGTTAACGCCGGAAGAAATCAATCCGTTTCTCATCAATCAAAACAGCGCAGCACTTACGCAAAAACAAAAAGCACTGCAGATATTATTAAGACCCGGCATTCAATTAAAAGATATGATTGAAGCATCGCCCACCTTAAAAGAACTAACGGGAACGAACAGCTCACAAACCATTGAACAGGTAGAGATACAGGTAAAGTATGATGTGTATATTGAAAAAGAAAAAGACCTTGTACAACGCATGAGTCAACTCGAAGAACTGGAAATACCTTCTTCGTTCGACTACAATAAAATTACCTCACTGGGAAATGAAGCCTTACAGAAGTTTAACAAAATAAGACCCCGTACATTAGGACAGGCATCACGCATCTCCGGTGTAAACCCAAGCGATGTGCAGATTTTGATGGTGTATATGGGACGATAAATTTCAGTGATATAAACGTAGGGTTCATCTAACTTTCCGGTCCCGGTTTCATGAGGTTGAACAATCTTCTTCTTTTAAACACCCTCCAGAACAGAAGAACATGATTACCATTTCACCCAAAGTTCATAACCAACAAGCGCCAGCGTAACAGCGAGGTGAACAAGCATCCAAACTTTTTGCCAGGTTCTCCCATCGCCCCATTTCACTGCGGGGTTAAACGGATCAAAGATCAACGCAATACCGAGGTTAGAGGCAGCAGAGAACAGATCGTTCCTGAACAGAAAATAAACAGCCAGTACTACAAAAGCAGCATAAGCCCATTTATTGAACGGTGTGGTAACATCACCGTAATGTTGTTTTGCTTCCCTGTTGTTTGATGTCATTTGCTTTTATTGGATGAGTAGCAGACATCAGAAAATTGTTACAAATCCTGTTTATTATGTTCAGGGTTTTTCGGGCAGCGACGTTTTTTTCTGCAGATGCACCGGCTTTAACTGAATAATGCGGAGTGTGTGCATTACACGCATGATGAGGAACGTAAGATCAATCTCAAACCACTTGCGTGCAAAGTTGGCATTGTCTTTTGCCTTGTGATGATTGTTCTGAAACAATTCGCCCATGAGCAGGATGCCCCATGGCGTGGTGTTTTTTGAATGATCTTCAATTTTATAATTGCGGTAGCCCAGTTTATGACCAAACCAGTTTACAATAGCTCCCTGTATGGGCCCCATGAAAAAGTGCACAGGTAATAAAAGGTACCACCAGAAGCTGGGGGCAAAGAAAATATAGAAACCTATATACACAGCAATAAAAAGCCCACGGGTAATATTGTTATGACCAAATTTATCCAGCTTATCCCACACGGGCAGGTACTCACGGGTAAATTCGGGATCGGGTACATCTTTACCGGTAACAAAACCGCTGAAGATCCTTGCGGTGTGCATCATCATATGCCAGATGTCTTTAAAGAAATGGGGCGAATGCGGATCTTTCTCCGTATCGCTGTAAGCATGGTGCATACGGTGCATCACGGCATAAGCACGGGGCACTAAAAACGAAGAGCCTTGTACAAACCAGGTGAGGAAGTAAAAAGTTTTTTCCCAGCCCGGCTTGGCCGTGTACATCTGGTGGGAAGCATAGCGGTGCAGAAAAAACGAATGAAAGAACAAAGACAAGAACCAATGGAGAGTAAAAAACAAAATAATCGCTGTCATAATAAAGCACTGTTAAACGGATTGCAAAGAAACAACATTCGTGGTTCTTAACATGAACCGTTTAGCATAATGACTGTAACCTGACGGAATGGATGAACGGTTGTTTTTGCAAAGCGTTGTAGATTTATTGCATGGCAGATGTACATACACGGGAGCAGCGGCGATTTAATATGCAGCAGATTAAAGGCAAAGACACAAAGCCTGAACTGCTGGTGCGGAAATTTTTATTTGCGCAGGGTTTTCGTTACAAGCTGCACGATATAACATTACCCGGCAGACCTGATCTTGTTTTACCGAAATACAAAACCGTCATCTTCATCAACGGGTGTTTCTGGCATGGCCATAATTACTGTAAATATTTTACCATTCCCAAAACAAGAACAGAGTGGTGGACAGAAAAGATTGAGAAGAATATTGCGAATGATGAAAAAGCAATCAAAGCTTTAAGGAAATATGGATGGAAAATAATAACTGTTTGGGAGTGTAAATTAAAACCTGCAAACTATAATGAAACACTGCATAAAATAAAAGCAAAACTTACCGGCTTATAAGCGTTGTTTTTGCCAACAGCAGGTTCATTTCTTTTACCTTGACGGGAAACAAAGATGCTTTTGCAGCAGCCTTGGTTTTGGTAACAATAACTGCCTTCTCTGTTTTTTTAACAGCCGCTTTTTTAGTTGTTTTTTTATTGGTTGCCATGGTATAAAGTTAAACCTTTCTTTGAATTATAAATGCATTGTATTTACCGCTGTTGGATGGATCAAACATTACTTCTTCTAACTAACCATCAATTTCCTGGATTGCTGTAATCCGGAAGTCCTTTCTGAACTCGGAATAATAAGTTTTAAGAATCCGCTGATATACAGCTGTTCTAAGAGCTGTACTTCCCATAAATGAAATCTTTACATCAGGCTTTTCAAGTGTAAAATCTTTAATGATATGAATAACAGTTGAAAGCACTTTGATAATATCGCCATTATTCGAAACAGTCCTGTCGCTGATTACTCCTTCTTTTATAACATCTCCAAAACCAAGATTGTAAAACCCGGGAACAGCAAGCGGTACAAACTCAACGATCTTCTCAATGTTCGTTCGGCCACGACTGGTAAAGCGGTAACGGGCAGCTTCTTCTTTGTTGTATAAATAAGGTGTTTTGCTCATGCAGATTGTAAAATAGAAAATCCGTAGTGTAAATGCAATAGACAGTTTGATTTTCGGAGTGAAAGAAAACGTGACTTAAAGGCAAATGTACTTTACGTCACATGTTATACTATTGTTTTCATGGACATGAAAACCAAAATCGGCCTGCGCATTAAGGAACTACGCAACGACCAAAATCTCACACAGGAAGAAGTTGCATGGAAAGCAGAGGTTGACAGAACATTTATGAACCATGTAGAAAATGGTAAACGGAATGTTTCTATTGATACACTTACAAAGATTATCTGCAGTGGGTTAGAAACAAGCTTTAAGGATTTTTTTAGCGCAGACATATTTAATAACAAAAGGAGGGGAAAGTGATTACAAAAGAAAAAGCACCTCTCCTAAGTACTAAGATTATTACTGTGTCTGAAAAGATCTGGAAAGTTGCATTGTTCGGACCGGATAATTATAAATCAGCAGTAATAAGTCATTACCTGAGAACCAAGAATAAAAAATTAAAGAAGCCGGCAATCGAATTTGCCATTGATATTTTGGAGGGGTATTTTGATGAAGAGATTAACTCTAAAACTGCGGAAGATGCTATACAGTACATTATTCAATTTAAAGATGATGTAGTATTTCCAAAACCTGCAAATCCAAAATTTACTTTTATCGATTTGTTTGCTGGTATTGGTGGCTTTAGAATTGCAATGCAGAGACTACAAGGTGAATGCGTGTTTTCATCGGAGTGGGATAAGATGGCTCAACGAACATACTATGCAAACTTTGGAGAAATTCCATTTGGTGATATTACTAAAACCGAAACAAAAGAATGGATTCCAAATAAGTTTGATGTTATATGCGGAGGGTTTCCGTGTCAACCATTTTCAATTGCTGGCGTAAGTAAAAAAAACAGCTTAGGACGAAAACATGGTTTTGAAGATGAAAAGCAAGGCAACTTGTTTTTTCACATAGTTGAAATAATTGAAAAGCATCGACCAAAGGCTTTCTTTTTAGAAAATGTAAAAAACCTTGTTTCGCATGACAAAGGAAACACGTTCAAGATAATTAAAGAAACCCTTGAGGGATTGGGGTATTCATTCCATTATAAAGTATTAAATGGAAAGCATTTTGTTCCGCAAAACAGGGAAAGAACATTTATGGTAGGGTTTGATGCAAAAGTGTTCAACTACAAAGAAAAATTTGAATTTCCTGAATTACCCGATCCGAATAGAAAAGTAAAAGATATTCTTGAAAATAAAGTCGATCCAAAATACACTCTGACAGATCACTTGTGGAAGTATTTACAGGACTATGCAAAAAAGCATAAAGAAAAAGGGAATGGGTTTGGTTTTGGACTTGTTGATCTAAATGGAACAACAAGAACAATGAGCGCCAGATATTATAAAGATGGTTCGGAGATTTTGATTCCTCAGAAAAATAAAAATCCAAGGCGTCTTTCAATCCGAGAGTCTGCAAGGCTTCAAGGCTATCCAGATCACTTTGTCGTTGATGCGGTTTCAATGAATCAGGGATATAGGCAGTTTGGGAATTCGGTAGTAGTTCCTTTAATTGAAGCAATAGGTGAAAAAATTATTGAAGTAATTGAAACAAAAAGAAAATGACTTTAAAACATCTTCTTAAACTGTTTTCTGATAATAATTGTCGAAAGGTATATATCAAAAGACTTTCACCAAATGACAACTCTAAGAATCAGGTATACTTTGGGGGAAGTTTTGATGTTCTAAATATTCTACCAATAACGGAGATTAGTACAGATGATGAAGGAGATTGGAAAAGAACCAGATTTAAAACAAAACTGGATTTTAGTTGGATTGATCATGAGGGGAAATTAATCACAGCCCCAGAAGCACAATTAATTCTATATCCTAAGTATCCTGAAGTTCGTTTTTCTGGTTTCTTAAAAGGAGCAAAAGGGGCACCATCTGAATTAATGGTTAATAGAATTAATCAAAGATTATTATTCTTAGGTGTATCGGCAGAAGGTAAAATTATTGGTCATGTTGTTTCGCCTGAATCAGAGATATCAAACGAGTTTGATTCTTTAAAAGACTTAAATGATATTGGAGTTTTCAAGGAAATTACTTTACAAGGAGAGTTAATACAATTAGATTCCAAGAAAAAACTAATAGAAGAATTAAAACGAATTCATCAACTAGGCTGGATTGATTCAAAACGACTTGATAAGAATAGAAATATTCTACCATGTGTTTCTTCAAATTGTGGTGGATATACCTTGGAGGCTGAATTAGGAATTACACCCAACGGATATTCCGAACCTGATTTTCTCGGGTGGGAAGTCAAACAGTTTGCAGTAAAAGATTTCAAAAAGTATAATTCATCTGTTGTTACATTAATGACACCTGAACCAACAGATGGTTTTTATGTTGATTCCGGAATAGAATCTTTCATTCGAAAATATGGATATAAAGATAAGCTTGGACGGGAGGCGAGACTGAACTTTGGAGGTATTCATAAATTTGGATCTATACATGAAACAACAAAACTTAAACTTGTTATTGAAGGCTTTGATACAGGGACTAAAAAAATTATAGACACAGGAGGTTTTATTGGACTGATCGATGCTAGAGAAAACATTGCAGCATCTTGGTCGTTTTCGTCATTATTAAAACATTGGAATACAAAGCATGCAAATGCTTGTTATGTGCCATCGCTCATTCGAAAGGATGAAAAACTATATCCTTTTAGCAAGCAACAATATTACTATGGTAATAATATTATGCTCGGCAGTTCGACTGACTTCTCATTATTCTTAAACCAAGTTGAAAGTGGTGTGATATATTATGATCCAGGAATAAAACTTGAATTGGCAATTGACGGAGAAAGAAAACAAAATATTAAACGAAGAAGTCAGTTCAGAATAAAATCAGGAAACTTAATTACACTTTATAAAAAAAATGAAGTGATAGATATTAGTCAAACCTAGATTGCTTCGCCAAACAACATGCTCTCACTGTCGTATTAATAAACATTTATCCCCTCTCCACCCCCGGCGATTGTGTAACCACTCAAATCCGATAGCTATCGGATTCAAACTGCATTTCATTCAGTTTTCTTTAGAGCCCGTTATGGCTCATGAGTTGTGTATGGGTGCCGGCTTCGGTAACAATGCCTTTATTAATTAAACTTTTACTAATCAATCAAACTCTTTGGATTCAGGATGTTGATGTTATTAATGTCGTCCTTAACTACAGTAGTACAAAAATTTAATCAGGGCTTCCGACGGGAAATGGGGGTAATATTTCCCGTCTTGACTTTTTCCTGCCCGACAGTCAGGCGGGGTTTCTTTTGCGTCAAGGCAAAAGAAAAAGTAATGGTAGTATGCAGTTCCGACAATGCTCATTACGGGGCCACGGATGAACGCAGATAATCACAGATAGTTTCAATTGTTCAGACCGGCGGAGCCGGGCCGACCGAAAAGACTATTCTTCCACCTCCTCCACCCCCGGCGATTGTGTAACCACTCCGAACTCAAACTGCATTTCATTCAGTTTGCGGTAGAGGCCGTTGTTGCTCATGAGTTGTGTATGTGTGCCGGCTTCGGTAACAATGCCTTTATCAATCACTACAATTTTATCGGCATTGCGGATGGTTGAGAGCCGGTGTGCAATGACGAACGAGGTGCGTCCCTTCATCAAATTCTCCAATGCTTCCTGCACCAGTTGTTCGCTTTCACTATCGAGCGATGAAGTGGCTTCATCTAAAATTAAAATAGCCGGATCTTTTAAAATGGCTCGTGCAATGGCAATGCGTTGCCGTTGTCCGCCGCTTAATTTTATTCCACGTTCACCAACAATGGTTTCGTACTGCTCAGGAAACTGCTGTATAAATAAATGTGCATTGGCACCTTTGGCAGCAGCAATAATTTCTTCATCACTGGCATTGGGTTTACCATACGCAATATTTTCTTTTATGCTTCCGCCAAACAACAATACTTCCTGCGGCACAAAAGCCATTTGCCTGCGCAGTTGCGAAAGCGGAAAAGAAGCAGCCGGTCGTTCATCAAAAAACAAAGTGCCTTTATCGGGTTCATAAAAATGTAAGAGCAACGATGCAATGGTTGATTTACCTGCACCGCTTGGTCCAACAATTGCAATCTGTTCGCCGTTATTTGCACTGAGGGTAAGTTCTCTTAATACCGGTACATCTTTTCTGCCTGGATAACTGAATGCAACATGCTCGAAACGTACATTTCCTTTCAACTGATGTTGCGGTTCTATTTCAATGGCGGTTAATGCAACAGGTTCGCCTTCGGCTCTTAAAATTTCACGCACACTTTGTGTAGCGCCTAATGTTTTTTGCAGTTGCGAAAACAGATCGGCAAAGCCGGCAAACGTACCACCAACAAACATGGAAAAAATAACAAACATGGTGAGTGAGCCAAGACTGAGTTCGCCCGAATGAATCATACCAACACCAACCCACATCACAAACGCAATACTGCCAAACACACTAAAGATCATAAACGAAATAAAAGCGCCTCTGTAACGGGAGTTGCTGATGGAGGTGGCTACTACCGAACGGATACTTTTTACATACCGACCGATCTCAAAAAACTCGGTGGTGAATGCTTTTACAATGGAGATTCCCTGAAAGGTTTCCTGTACAATGGTGCCGCTTTCGGCCAACTGATCCTGTGCTTTGCGGGCCATCTTGCGAATATATTTTCCAAACACAACAGCTAATACTGCAATCACGGGAACAACGGCCAGCATAATAAGCGCCAGCTTGGCACTGATCCAGAAAATAAAAAACAAACCAATGATGAGTGTAAACACGCCCCGCAGAAATTCGGCGAGTGTAAACGAAATGGCATCCTGTATCTGCGACAGATCACTTGAAATACGATTGCTTAATTCGCCCACTCTTTTTTCGGTGAAATAACTCATGGGCATACTCAGCAGTTTGCTGTACACATCTTTGCGCATATCGGCCAAAGAATATTCACCGGCTGCGGTTAACAGATACACCCGCATAAAAGAAAAAACAGTTTGCAAAGCCAGTTGACAAAAGATGAGCAACAGTGTAGTATTTAAACTGAGCTTGATATTTTTCAACCCAAATCCGAATTGGTTCATGCCGCTGATACCCGAGCTGCCTGCACTTGGTGATGCAGCATCAATCATTTTTCCTAATAAGAAAGGAAACAAACTAGTGGTAAATGCAGACACAGCAATAAAAACCAAACCCCAAATAAATTTAGAACGGTAAGGTTTTAAATACGTAAACAGGATCAATGCTTCCCGCAGGGTTTCTTTTGAAATTTTTGCTTTAGGAGATTCATCTTTTTTTGAATTTCCCTGTTGACGTGTTGCTCTGGCCATGATGTATGTTAAGACGAATGGGAATTGAGAATTACTTTACTACAACGCAAGTTAAAGATATTGGTTTGCGGGAAGGCCGGGAAAAACGAAAAGGAGCAAACGAACTTATTCGCTGCAAATTATGCGGCAAATAGGGCTGTTATTCACCGCATGGCTGGTGAATCAAGTGTATATGATCCATCCGGTAAGTTGGTTATACGCTTTCTTTTAAGGACTCAAGAACGCCATTCCATAAACCTTTGCGCAGGCGAAGTGCTTCAACACAGGCGGTGGCGGCTTCGTTCCATTTTTGTTCGTCGGTTCCGCAAAGTTCTTGTACCATTTGCATGGCTAACTGACTGTGATGATCGCCATCCACTTCAATGTGCCGTTCGAGATAATACTTGAATGTTGCAATCTGCTGTGGATATTGTTGAGATAAACGGGTAACCAGTTCATGAAACATGTCGGGTATCAGATCTTCACGGCCAAATGTAAATACCGCCGCCTGCACATGAATAGGTGCGGCATCAATCAACGAAAAAGTAAACGAACAGAAATCAATCACAGCCCGTGGTAATCTTAATTGTTGCAGAGCCTGCTGTACGGGCATACCCTGTTGCAGATGCAGTAATAACTGTTCAATGGAGGTGGTATCGGCACCCAATTGCTGCATGGCCTGCAGGTATAATTCAAAATGACTGGTTCGGTTACCGTTTGCATCTACATCGCTTTCTTCGCCTGTTACAATTTCATTGATCAGGTAACGGGTATTGGCACTGCCAACAGGCACCCACGGATTTTTTACACAGGTAAGGCCACGCTGCAAACTTTTAAGTAAACTCATAAAATCCCACACCGCAAACACATGGTATTGTGTAAACTGCTGCAGATCCTGCAATTCCTGTAAACGTGGATAGAGGGGATGCAAAATAATTTCGTTTCGAACGTTGCTGATACGTTCCTGTAAAGCGGATAGGTTCATGCGTTCTTTTTTTAGCATACGAAAGTAAATACGGAACGGATTGAAAACAGCTGAACAGTAGAAGGAAAGACGAAGAATTTTTCTGACGCAGAATAAAAACATCAAGTGATGTGTAAATACAAAAATGTTGTTGAACAGTTGATTTATTTCAAGGCTTCCAGCATCAACACTACTAAACGATCTGCCCATTTTTTATATTCCAATCCGGAAGGGTGTAACCCATCGCCAGCAATAAGGCTGCGGTCGTAACGGCCTTCACGTGAAGAGGGAGTGATATCGAGATAGGTAATATTGTTTGCAACAGTTACTTGTCTGTTGATGACGTTGAACCAATCAATTTCTAAACGGATACGGGCAGTATCGCTGTTTGTAGCAAAGGGGGTAACACTGTAATCGGGGATGGATAATACAAATACGTTTTGCTTTTTTCCGTTGGCAAGTTCAACAGCTTTGTTAAGCAGTTGGGTAAAACGTAAACGATACCCTGTTGTATCATGTGTTTGATACTGATCGTTTACACCAATGAGTAATGTAACAAGATCGTGTTTGGAGGGCCTGTTGGTTTCAAGTGCATTTATTAAACTGTTGGTTGTCCACCCGGTGGTAGCAATATAAGTGGGGGTGGCCATGTTGATGCCTTTGGTTTTTAAAATACTGACTGTTTGATGCGGAAAGCGTTCGGCTGTTGAAACACCTTGACCGATTGTATAAGAATCACCCAATGCCAGCATGGTTTTCATTGAATCGTTTGCTGTCGGGTTGATGGGAGTATAATTGATGGCTGTTTGTTTTTTATTGCATGCATACAGGAGCAGCATCAGCAAAGCGATATTGAAAAACCGGTTCATGAAATCAATTACGTATAAAGAGCAGGGAAGGTTCGGCGGGAGGTGGAGTTAATGTAAAACGGATCAACAATGTTTTGCCGGGAAGGAAGTAAGACGAGAAGTTTGTCTTTTTTAATCAACTCTTTCCGCCTTCCCGTCTTTCCGGCTATTTATTTCTCATCATTTACTTTTTGGCTCAACAGAAAACGGCCTTAACTTTCAATCAACTTCATCCCTGTCTTGGTGAGTTCAATTTTCTTTTCCTTGTAGAGTTTACCCACCGTCATCTTGAATACTTTTTTACTCATCCCAAATACTTCATAAATTTCTTCGGGAGCCGATTTATCATGGTAAGGAAGATATCCGTTTTTTGCACGGAGCAATCGCAGAATCTTATCTGCTTCGTCTTCTACTTTTTGATAACCGGGTTTACCAAGAGCTACATCTATTTTATTATCGGGGCGAATGGTTTTGATAAAGCCTTCCACTTTATCGCCTATGGCAATGTTCTGAAACACTTCATTAAAATATAACAGACCAAGATGTTTATTGTTGATGATGACTGCATAACCTAACTCTGTTTCACGAAAGATGAGCAAATCAACAATCTCCAGTTCTTTCACGCTGAGTTCTTCGTTGCTGAGGCCTTGTTCAATATATTCTGTTGCGGCCACACGACCCGTCTGTTCATCAATAAACAGTTTCACCAGGTATTCACCACCCAAACGCATATCCGAAACCTGTTTGCTTTTTGGTACAAAGAGATCTTTCATCAAACCCCAATCTAAAAACGCACCTTGCGGCGTAGTGGAAACAACTTTCATAAAAGCAATATCACCTACTACTGCATTTGGGTGCAGCGTGGTAGCGATCAGCCGTCCTTCAGAATCATGATACACAAACACATCCACTTCGTCATCCACTTTTGTATCATGCGGAACAAAACGCTTAGGCAACAGCAGCCCCTCTTTTCCATCGTTTAAGAAAGCGCCTGTTTGTGTGATGCGCTGCACCTGCAACCGGTTATAGTCTCCAACTTTAATCATTGGAGCGAAGATACAAAGAAGGCTTAAGGTTGAAGGTATAAGGTATAAGGTTGAAAGCAAAGTAAGGCACAAGGTGAAGGCAGAAGGTACAAGGGAAGACAGCTTAACAAAAATTGATGAAAACCCGTTGTATATTTATGTTTCATGAAATCGGTAATGGTTATTCTTTTGTTGATGAGCGTGCTGCCGCAAGTGCAGGCGCAGCAGGTACTTCCTGTTGCTGTGGTGAACCGGATGTACATCAGCGATGCGGATCTGAGCAGGGATCAATCGTTTTTTTACAAACGTAAAGAAGAATTTCACCAGGTGCTGGTATATGATTTGGGCGAACATAGCGGTAAAAAAGCTCCTGCAGATTTTTATGTTGATTTTTTAGCAACTCGTGAAAAAGCAGAGCCGGTTTTTCTTGTTACTATTAAATGGATACAGCTTGTTTTTTTAAACGGACAAACTGAGTTGCGTTCTGTTACGTTACCCAACAGCCGCCCCAAACGTTTAGAAAACGGAGTTAGCACAACTGTTCCTCAAATACAAAACGAGTATCGTTACATCTATCCGGTAAAAGGACATCTTGAAATACAGGTGTATAAGGTTCGCTCACAAGGCAATGAACTGCTGATGAATACAACGAAACCAATAGAGTATGATTACATGACTCCTTTTAAAACAACGCAACGTACAGGACAATGGGTAAAGCCACCTGCAGCACCCAACCCTGCCAAACCAATGATTTTTAAAGAAGTGCTGGCAGCACATTATGATGAAATAAAAAAAACAGTGCTGTCTTATTTTAACAGCAACGAGTTTGCAATAGCAGTAAAAGGGAATTGAACCGTTTAAAACGCACTCACCTTAATATATACAGCAGGTTGTTGCTGATAACATTCAGTAAAAGAGAAAGCGTTAACTTTGGATCATAGCCTTAACAGGCAGCCATCATCTGAAACTATAAATTATCCGATATGTCATTGTTTAATACAGGAAAGAATAAAAAAGATAAAAAGAAAAACGCATTGCCAACCAATAAGTCGGCGTTTATGGCTCCAAAAGGTGGCGGTAAAGCCAATACCAAAACATCGAGCAATGCAGGTAAGCATGTAGGTGGTGCACAGCGGGGAGCGTAAGATTGATTTTCCTGCAATATTTTCTCACACAAATAGTTATCCGGCAGGCTTGCAGTAAATTGCATGCCTGATTCCTTTGTCAAACGTAGTATCAAAGGTTGAGTGAATTCTTTTGCTCTGCATTGATTGTGAGGGTTTCGACACTTCGACAAGCTCAGTGTAAACTCTGAGCGGTTGACACTTCGTTCAAAACAAGAAGGCATTTACATTATGACGGATTATTTACAAGGATTGAATGAGCGGCAGAAAGAAGCGGTGTTACACATCAACGGTCCGTTGATGATTGTAGCAGGTGCAGGCAGTGGTAAAACAAAAGTGCTCACCACCCGTATTGCTCATCTTATGGCACAGGGTGTGGATGCATTTAATATATTGGCGTTGACGTTTACCAACAAGGCGGCTAAAGAAATGAAGGAACGTGTGGAGCATATTCTCGGCAACCACGAAGCAAGAAATTTATACATCGGTACTTTTCACAGTGTGTTTGCAAGGATCTTAAGAAGTGAAGCAACCAAGATGGGTTATCCATCGAACTTTACTATTTATGATACAGATGATGCCAAGAGTGTAATCAAAACAGTGATCAATGAAATGAACCTGGATGATAAACACTACAAACCATCAACGGTTTATAACAGGATCTCATCTGCAAAGAATGCATTGGTTGGAGCGGCAGAGTATGCCACAGATTATCATATTCAACAGGAAGATATGCGGAGCAACCGCCCCGCTATTGCACAGATCTATGATTCTTATGCCAAGCGCTGTTTTAAAAACGGTGCGATGGATTTTGATGATCTCCTGATCAAGTTTTATGAGTTGCTGAAAAATTTTCCTGACAGTTTAAGCAAGTACCAGCGCAAGTTTAAATACATCATGATTGATGAGTACCAGGATACCAACCCTGCACAGTACGAAATCATTAAGTTGCTTGGTGCCATGCACGAAAATGTTTGTGTGGTGGGTGATGATGCACAAAGTATTTACAGCTTTCGTGGCGCAACCATTGAAAACATTTTACAGTTCCAGAAAGATTATGATGAAGTGAAAGTGGTGAAGCTGGAACAGAACTACCGCAGTACACAAAGCATTTTGAAAGTTGCCAACGAAGTGATCAGCAACAATAAAAATCAGATTGAAAAAAACCTGTTTACCGAAAATGCAGAAGGTGAAAAAATCCGTTTGGTAAGAACCATGACGGATAATGATGAAGGTAAATTTGTTGCCGATACCATTCAGGAACAAAAACTCCGCAATCATTACCGCAATAAAGATTTTGCCATTCTTTACCGTACCAATGCACAAAGCCGAGCGTTTGAAGAAAGTTTGCGCAGGATGGGTATTGCTTATATTATTTATGGAGGCATCAGTTTCTATCAACGCAAAGAGATCAAAGATTTTATTGCCTATCTGCGAATAATTGTAAACCCAAGAGATGAAGAAGCATTAAAGCGCATCATCAATTTCCCTGCAAGAGGTATTGGTAAAACAACCATTGATAAATGTGTGCTGCATGCCAATGAACAAAACATCAGCATGTGGGAAGTGTTAACAAGGGCTGCCCAATTTGGTTTTAAATCCGGTACACTTGAAGCAATTGATGGTTTTGTAACCATGATCAAAAGCTTTGGCAGCATGTTGCAGAAACACAATGCCTATGAAGTGGCTGTGCACGTGGGCAAGCAAACAAACATCGTTAAAGAATTATTTAATGATAAGAGTACAGAAGGTTTGCAGCGTTATGAAAATATTCAGGAATTATTAAACTCTATTAAAGAGTGGGTGGATGATACACAGAACAGAAGCCAGATTGATGAAGATGGAATTGTATTGGAAGAAGAAAAGGGCCCCCTTCCCAACCTTCCCCCGGAGGAGGAAGGAGCAGCTAACACACAAGGCCGGCTTTTCAACGACTTAAACAATAATGCAAACTCTCCTACAAGCGAGGTAACGAGCGAAGGCAAAGTCTCTCCGCCAACTGGCGGAGGAGATTTAGAGGGGGCATTGGGGGCCACCACTTTAGGCAGCTACCTTCAACAAATCACTTTATTAACCGATGCCGATAATAAAGACCCTGATGCCGACAGTGTAAAACTGATGACCATCCACGCTGCCAAAGGATTGGAGTTTGGATGTGTGTTTGCAGCGGGATTGGAAGAGTTACTCTTTCCCAATGCCATGAGCATTAATACAAGAGAAGAACTGGAAGAAGAACGACGTTTATTTTATGTAGTAATTACAAGAGCAAAAACAAAACTCTGGATTACCTATGCCAACACCCGTTATAAATTCGGGCAGATTGTACAAAACGAACCAAGCCGCTTTTTAGATGAATTGCCCGAAGAACATATTGATCGCAGCTTTGCAGGAGGCGGAAGTAAAAACCAAAGTACGTTTGGAAACAGTTCAGCTTTTGATCGTATGAAAGGCTGGGGCAACAAACCTGATTATGATGATCCGGCAAGAGCAGAGAAACGTTATGGCGCACCACCAAAAAAACAAACAGCAGCCACTTCTTATATCACCACTCCTGCAAGACCACAAACGGTTGAACATAAACCGGCTGCTGATTTTGTTGCAAGCGATACCAGTAATTTACAGGAGGGGCAAAAAGTGGAACACCAGAAATTTGGTTTTGGTGAAGTGATCAAAATGGAAGGCAGTGCCCACAATCCGATTGCAACGGTGAAGTTTGAATTGAATGGTGAAAAGAAAATTATGCTCAACTATGCGAAGTTGCGGATTATCAGCTAGGAGATCAAAAGAGAAAAAGAGTTGAAAGAGCCTGTTTTGTTTGAAACTTAATAATATATTTAGACAGTAAGCGCTCTGATTGAAAATATGCAGCTGATGTGTAAGAAAAAAAAGTTTGAGAAAGTAATACAGCACCGCTCCAAAATCCTGAGCGAAGTCGAAGGGCTGGAGAGGGATAAGAGGATGAGGCCCTTCAACCCAACGCCTTCTTCAACGCTTCCACTGTTTTTTTATCATTGCCGATAAAGATTTGATTGTTCACAATAGTCACAGGTCGTTTCAGAAACGTATCTTCTGTAAGAATATAATTTTTATAATCTTCTTCTGTGAGTTGCTTGTCTTTGAGACCAAGTTCCTTGTACTTTAATGCACGACGGCTGAACAGTGCTTCATAAGAGCCGGCCAGCTTTTTCATTTCATCCAGTTGCTTGGCAGTGATTTTTTCTTCACGGATATTCTGCATCTCAACAGCGGCTTTATCAATCTTTGTTTCTTTAATAATGGCCTGGCAGGTAGTGCAGTGAGCCAGATGATACATTTTTTTCATCATTCAAGTTTTTGAGAGCTGTAACTTATGCTGCAATTTTACTACAAATACAAGTACATAAACCAATTGGTTGAATGACCGGCACAGCTGAACAGGATTTTTTACAGTTAGTAAACCAGAACCAGGGCATCATCCGCAAAGTATGCCACCTCTATGGCCGCAATGATGCGGACAAGGAAGACCTGTACCAGGAAGTGATCATTCAGCTATGGCGGGCATTTGGTTCGTTTCGGGGCGAAGCAAAATTCAGTACATGGATGTACCGGATTGCATTGAACACCGCCATCAGTAATCTGCGCAAACAATCAAGGAAAGTAACGTTGAGTTTTCCTGAGTTTATTCCAAAAGAAGAAGCAGATACAGAAGAAGAAAAACTAAAGGAAGAGAAGTTAAAAGAAATGTATGCAGCCATCAGCCGTTTAACAGAAGTGGAAAAAGCCATTGTGATGCTGTATCTCGAAGATAAAAGTTATGAAGAGATGGAAGAAATTCTGGGTATCAGCAACGGCACACTGCGGGTAAAAATGAATCGCATCAAAGACAAATTACGTACACTCACTAAAGCAGAATATCATGGAGCTTGATCAGTTAAAAGAAATGTGGGGTGATGTGGCAACACAGAAAAACAGCACTTCGGGAGAAGAGCTGCAGAACCTGTTACGCAAAAAATCAAAGAGCCCTATTGCAAAAATGAAACGCAATCTGCTGCTGGAGTTGATTGTAGTGCTGGTGCTGTATGTAGCTACAATTGCTTATTATTTTATTGCATACAGTGGGGGCATGCAATGGAACGCATGGCTATTACTGGTAATTGCTGTGTTTTTTCTGTTCTATTATCAACGAAAATATAAATTACTCAACAGCATGGAATGTGTTACCTGCGAGGTAAAATCAAATTTAAAAACACAGCTCGTAACGCTTGAAAAATACGTTCGCTTCTATTTGCTGGCAGGTACCGCACTGTTTCCTTTTGCGATGATTGCAACGGGATTGATTGTATTTTTTTATTCGCCCGATATAACCAAAGATGTAGCAGACCCGTCGGGTAAATTTGTATGGATCTTTACCGGAATACTGGTTCTTTTCTCTGCTGTAATGACCGTTCCAGTTTACTTTATTAATAAATGGTATGTTCGCAAACTCTATGGTCAGCATGTAGAAAAACTTAAGACCATTGTAGAAGAAATGAATGAAGATTAATTTCGCTCCTCTTTTCAACACAGAGAAAAGGAGAACGTTGAGATTGCTATTCTCTGTGTAACTCTTTTCCACTGTGTCTCTGTGTTAAATAACAGTAATCAACTCATTAGTATGAAAAAAATAAAATTACTTTCCCTGTTTTTAATTCTGTTCTCATTTACTTCTGTTGCACAAACAAATGATAAAAGCAGTCTGCTGTGGGAGGTCAGTGGCAAAGGGTTGCAACAGCCGAGCTATCTTTTTGGTACAGTGCACATGATCTGCAAAGAAGATTTCTTTTTCCCTGAAACCGTTCAGGAAAAATTCATCAACGCAAAATCAGTTTATCTGGAACTGGATATGGACGACCCTTCCATAATCATGAAGATGATGACATTGCTGCAGTTACCAAAAGGACAAACCATTCAACAGCTGTTTGGCGATTCAGCATTTAAACAATTTGACAGTGCGTATAAAAAAATTACAGGATCATCGGCCATGTCGTTCAATACGTTTAAACCGTTTATGCTCATGACCATGATTACAGAAAAAACATTGAACTGTCCCGCCAAAGAATCGTATGAACAAAGCTTTATGAAGCTGGCTACAAAACATCAGAAAGATATTAAAGGTCTTGAAAGCATGGAAGACCAGATTGCAGTGTTTGATGCCATTCCCGACAGTTTGGAAATCATCAGTCTCAAGGAAATGGTGAATCAGTTTCAAAAACAAATTGCAGACTTTCAGAAACTGGTTGCTGTATATAAAACACAGGATGTTGATTCGCTTTTCCGCATGACGGTGAAGGGTACAGATGCACTGAATGCAGAAGCAGAGCTGCTCACCAAACGCAACAGTAAATGGATTCCCGTGATGCAGAAAAGTATGCAGGAGGGCTCTTCGTTCTTTGCCGTTGGTGCTGCACATTTAGGAGGTGATATTGGTGTGATTGCCTTGCTGCGGAAACAGGGTTATACTGTGAAGCCGGTGAAGTTGTAACGAAAAATTGGTTGGTGATGAGACCAATAAAGGCCCAGTTTTAGTAAATACTTCTTAATTTACTTTTTATTGGGAGCTGACAAGCAAATGTATTTAAATGAAAAAAGTAATAACGAATCTGCTTTTTGCCATCAGCTTTAGTACGATAGGGTTTTCACAAATTAAATCCGAAAGTAGTTTGCTGTGGGAAATTTCCGGTAGTGATCTAATGCATCCTTCTTTCATATTCGGCACCATACATGCGATTTGTAAGGATAATTTCTTTTTCCCAGAAATTGTTAAAGAAAATTTTCTTGAAGCCAATGAAGTGTTTCTGGAAATTGACCTGGCCGATTCGTCGATTGATGCAAAATGGATGAACGCTTTGCAAAGGACTACAGGAAAAACAATTCAACAGCAACTCGGCGAAGATGCGTTTAAAAAATTCGATAGTGTATTTATGAGAATAACAGGCGAATCGGCAATACAATACAATCGCTATAAGCCCCTTCTGCTGCTTGGTCTGCTATCAAATAAAATAAAAATTTGTGAGAAAACTGATTCGTACGAGCTGTGGTTTGTTGACCTAGCCGCTATGCACAAAAAGAAAATTAAAGGACTTGAGACCATCAAAGAATCTGTTGCAGTATTTGATGCCATTCCTGATAATGTATTTGTTACAGCCGTGTATGAATTCGCAATGAACTTTCAACAACAGGTTAGAAATTCCCAACTACAAGAAAGCCTTTACAAAGAGCAGGACATTGATGTTATCTTTCATGGAGCAGTTGAAGAGGGGGATGTATTTGGTAAAGACTTTATTGCGGTACACAAACGGCGAAACCAAAATTGGATACCAATCATGCAAAACAGTATGTTGAAAGGCTCCTCTTTCTTTGCCGTTGGTGCTGCACACTTAGGTGGCGATATTGGTGTGATTGCCTTGCTGCGGAAACAGGGTTATACTGTGAAGCCTGTAAAACTTTAAGTCCGATTTATTTGTTTTCTTTACGGATGCAGCATTGTATCGTTATCATTTCCAATTCATTTAATAAGCAGTTGTTTATTCAGCAGTTGCTGGATAAAAAAGCGAAGGGAGTTTTTGAACCCTTCAATCAACTGGATACACAGTTGTTTTCTGCATACACTGTTCAGCACTATTTACACAAAGAGGATATACATGGCTACTCCGGAATTGAAGCCACACGAACACAAACACTTCGTTCAATGTCAAGCGGTGAACAAAAGAAAGTAGTGCTGAAACATTTATTATCCTTAAAACCTGAGGTGCTGATTTTAGATAACCTGTTTGATAATCTGGATACAGAAGCACAGCAACAACTTAAAAATGAGTTGCAACAAACAGCAAAGCATACCATACTTATTCAACTCTTACACCGCAACAGGGAAGCACTTTCTTTTATTGAAAACAATCTGGTGTTGAATGAACATGGAGAGTTTATTTCAACCACATCACTACCCCATCATCTACAACCAACCAATGATGCAGATAAAGCAGAAATGATTCCTGCTCCGCTTTATTCGTTTCAACTAAACAGTAATGAGTTGGTACGTTTCAGTAATGTGAGTGTGAGTTATAATGAGAAACAGGTTGTACAAAATATTAACTGGACGATCCGTGCAGGGGAGTTCTGGCAACTGAAAGGTCCCAACGGTTCCGGCAAAACAACCTTGCTCACCATGATCACGGGTGATAATGTAAAAGGTTATGGGAAAGAGCTTTACATTTTTGGACGAAAAAAAGGAAGCGGAGAAACCGTTTGGGAGATCAAAGACAAGATCGGTTACCTCACTCCTGCCATGACCGATCTGTTCAGCACCAGACATACACTTGCACAAATGATCGTGTCTGGTTATTTAGATCAGATCGGTTTGTATAACATCCCAACAGATATGCAACAACGATCGGCTTTTGAATGGGTACAATTTTTATCATTAGAACAAAAAGCAAACAAACCGTTTTGCTCTCTTTCACCCGGTGAACAACGCATGGCATTAATTGCAAGAGCCATGGTGAAACATCCGCCGTTATTAATTTTGGATGAACCGTTAGCAGGACTGGATGAACAGAATGCAAACAAAGTGATACAACTCATTAACCGCATTGCTGCAGCAAGTGAATCAGCAATTGTGTATGTCTCTCATCAAACAGAAAAAGGATTGCAACCGCAAAAAGTGTTTGAATTAATTAAAACAGAAAACGGATCAGTTGGAGTTGAAGCATAAGTTATAAAACAATTGATCACACAGAGACACGGAGTTCACAGAGGGCATATGATTTTCTCTGTGCTCCCTGTGCCTCTTTGCGCAAATTAAAACCTCGTCTCCAGATAATGTGGCAACAAAGCCCTCCATGTGTTCCAGTCGTGCGGCCATTCTTCGCCCCAGATATCTAATTCATAGTTAATTCCTTTATCGTATAAAATTTTTGCAAAACGTCCGCTGCTTGTGGGGTCTTCATACGCACCGCTTCCGCTAAAGATGTGTATATGATTGCTGCGGCGGATATGTTCCAGCACATGATGATCTGTTAAGTTGGGAACATAATGCATGGGACTGTTGAAGTACACCTGCTCATCGTAATAACCTTTTGTGTATTCAGTTAAATCATACACACCACTCATGGCCAGAACACCATTGATAAGATCGGGGCGTTTCAAAAACAAATTCATACTGTGCAATGCACCAAAGGAAGCACCGCAGGTAATGATTTGAGTTTCTTGTGATGAATCGTTGCGGATATACGGCACCACTTCATTAAAAATATATTCATTGAACTGGTTTTGGCGAATGGCTTTATGTGAACCCTCCATTTCATTGTTCATCCAGCTTTCGGTATTGATGCTGTTAACCGAATATACTTTAACCTTGCCCGCTTCAATCCATGGTTTTAACGTATCCATTAACTGAAAACGTTCGTACTCTAAATAATCTGCAGCAGCAGTTGGTACTAACAGTAATGCAAAACCGTAATGGCCATAGGTTACAATGGGCATTTCTTTTCCAAGCGCCGGACTGTGCCAGCCGAATAATTTCCGTTCCATAAAAAACAGTTAATGGTGAATGAATGCGCACAATGAAAGATAAACAAATGAATGGAAGATTAAATGAAGCTTCCATTGATTCATTTATTATTTTTTTTCTGCCGGAGCTTTTTCTGCTGCACCCATTGTTGCAATATCACGGTCAAAGAAATACATACCGCTTTTATCGGCACCAATCATTTTCAGTTTATCCAATATCAATCGGGCCAATGCTTCTTCTTCAATCTGTTCGCTCACATACCACTGCAGAAAATTATGCGTGGTGTAATCTTTTTCTTTTAAACAGATATCAACCAGCTTATTAATTTCTGTACTTACCAGTATTTCATGATCCAATACCTGCTGAAACAATTCTTTTACGCCTTTGTATTTTAATGAAGGCGCTTTTAATGCCGGTACGGTCCCATGTCCGCCACGTTCATTTACAAACTTCAGTAATTTGAGCATGTGCAAACGTTCTTCATCGCTGTGCTGAAACAGAAAGGCGGCAACACCGCTAAATCCTTCTACTTCGGCCCAGCTGGCCATGGCTAAATAAATTTGTGACGATTCCGCTTCGAGCAAAACCTGCTCGTTCAGGGCTTTTTCAATTTTTGGTGATAGCATAACAGAATATTTAAGTACTGTAATTTACGAATGATGGAAAATTTTACGGCCGATAAGGCCAGATTTCTGTCAATTAACGAATTGGCAACTGAACAAAGCCCAAATCTTGCTAATTTTACAGCTTAAAGTTTTGAGACTATGATTCAGACAGGAAACCCCGTAATCAGCATCTATACAGAAATGACGCCAAATCCGGAAACCATGAAGTTTGTTGCCAACAAACTGTTGTACCCCGGTAAGAGTATTGATTTTCCTGAGGTAGCTGCTGCCGAAGCATCACCGCTGGCGCAGGAATTGTTTGGATTTCCGTTTGTGAAAGCGGTGTTTATTGCCAGCAACTTTGTAACCATCACCCGTTCTGCACCCGATACCGATTGGCAGGAGCTGATCCCTTCTGTTCGCCAGTTTTTGAAAGATTATCTGGAAGAAGGCAAGCCGGTGATTGATGAATCAAAAATTATTGAGCCCGTAAGAGATGAAGTGGTATTGAGTGGCGATGAAAGCGATGTGGTGAAACGAATTCAGGAAATTCTGGAGAACTATGTAAAGCCTGCTGTTGAAATGGATGGCGGTGCCATTCAGTTCAAAAGTTTTAAAGATGGCAAAGTGAATCTGATGTTGCAGGGAAGCTGCAGCGGATGTCCATCTTCGATGATTACCTTAAAAGCCGGTATTGAAGGAATGATGAAGCGGATGATTCCTGAAGTGGAAGAAGTGGTGGCCGAGGCGGAATAAGTCTGAACCGTGATTTACAGGATGAATATGATTTACAGGATATGAAAGCGATGCATTGCATCGCTTTTTTGTTTTTTATTGGTTCCTTCAGCCATGGTTCGTGTCTCACGAACCATTCATTTAATTATTTCAAGTATCCCGATCCTATGGTTTGTGCCTAACGAACTATAACTTAAAAGAATGTTTATATTAGTTCTCACATACATGCTAAACGATGGATTACTTCAAGCATCACAGGAAATCATACATGGAGATTGGCGACATCTTCTTTTTTACTGCAACAATCAATAGCTGGAGGCCGCTTCTTAAGTACGACAGCTACAAACAAATCATTATTGATTCGTTTGAATGGCTCACGAATGCAGGCAAACTTGATGTATTTGCATTTGTCATTATGCCAAACCATCTTCATGTGATTTGGAGAACAAAAACCATGAACGGAAAAGAAACCGTACAAGGATCATTTTTAAAATACACTGCTCATCAATTCAGAAAGAAGTTATTACAGGAAAACCCAACTGCATTGGCCCAATACGAAGTTGATGCATCAAATAAAGAACATGAATTCTGGCAAAGAGATTCTGTTGCAATACATCTGTATTCACCTGAGGTTGCGTTGCAAAAGCTGGAATATATTCATCTGAATCCTTTGGGAGAGCGTTGGAATCTTGCAACCGACCCATGCGGGTATTATTATTCGAGTGCTTCTTTTTATGAGAAGAATATTATTCACTTTCCTTTTTTGAAGGATATAAGAAATGAGTTTTAGGGAATGAATGGTTCGTGGGACACGAACCAAGGCAACAAATTTTCGAATAATTGGTTCGTGAGACACGAACCAAGGCGAGGAAACAGAGAAGTATATTGTAACTTAAATTATTAAGTTGAAGGTAATTTTATGATTCCACTATCACAGCTTCCGTTAAGACAAAAGATATTGCTTTCAATCACTGTTTTAATGGGACTTTTTATTTTATTGGCTTATCAAATAAATATAATAAGTCTGGAGGCCCTTAATTTGATAATATTCTTTTACGGAGTAGGTGTTCCTATGTTCTTACTATCTCAAGACACTTTAATAGACCTTGACAACACAGATACATATAAAATTTGGGGAATAATTGCATTGCTATTTTTTATCGTATACTTTTTAACAAAGGACAACCAAAGCTTTGCAGTACGTAATTCATCTGATTTTGTTGACAGGGGTATTAATAAATTAATTGCAAAGGGATCTACAACTTCACTAAAAGCACTGCCATTATTTTTGTTTTGTTATTGGCCCATAAATTATTTTATCAAGAAACGCACAGGTAATTATATAGTAAACACTTTTAAGCAATCCAATTGGCGACATAAATTAGCAAATCGAGAAATTCAGTGGTATGATATTTTAATAAATCTTGTTTTGGCGGCAGTAATTATTTGCGCAACAGTAATTAATATAAAGTAAATCTTCGCAGTCTCTTTGATCTGATGACTAGTGTTACAAATTTATCAGCTACAAACTATCAGCAATAATTAAGCAAATGACAACCTCCGCTGCCTTGGTTCGTGTCTCACGAACCACATACAGCCGCAAGCTTTTCTCTCGTATCATCATAGTATATTTTTTACAACCGCCCCAACTCCTTCTTCGTAAACTCATTCTCCACATTACCTGTGTTCAACGTAGTTGCTGGTTCAAACAACAGCACATGCACTTCTTCTTTTGCGTTGGGCCGGTGTTCTGTTCCTTTTGGTACAATAATAAACTCACCTTCATTGATTGTTACGGTATGATCGGTAAACTCCATATCAAAACTTCCCTTCACTACATAAAATAATTCATCTTCCTGTTCATGGTGATGCCAGGTGAACGGACCTTTGAACTTTACCAACTTCACCTGTTGCCCGTTTAACTCACCTGCAATTTGCGGACTCCAGAGTTCGGTAAACAGTGAAAATTTTTCTGCGAGATTGATCTTTTCCATGCTCTAAAATAAAACAGCCGGTCTTCATGTGAAAACCGGCTGTATAAATAAACGTTGATTATTTATGCAACCAGTGTTGCAGCGCTGCTGATCTCTAAACCTTTTCCCAGCAATTTTGAAATGGGACAGTTTTGTTCAGCATCTTTTACACACTCCTGAAATTTTGCATCGTCAATACCCGGTACAGTAGCTGATACAATGAGGTGCGATTTAGATAATGTTCCCTCAACAAAAGTGATCTCACATTTTGTATCAATTTTTTCAGGTGTAAATCCTGCTGCACCTAAAACAAAACTCAGCTTCATGCTGAAACAACCGGCATGTGCTGCTGCTACCAATTCTTCCGGATTGGTACCAACGCCACTTTCAAAACGGGAGAGAAATGAATATTGCGTATCAGTTAAAACGGTGCTTTGTGTTGTGAGGTGTCCGTTACCTTCTTTACCAGAGCCATTCCAAACGGCTGTTGCGTGACGTATCATACTATTTTATTTTTTTAGAGTAAGTAAATCTATGCGAAAAAATTATTTTCACCATAACCTCTTTATGATGTGACTGAAAAATGATCCGTTTTCATTTTCCATTGCACAGATCGTGCCTGCAAATGGTTTAACACAAAGTCGAAACAGATTTTATCGTCGCCAATTAATTCAGGAGGAAAGACACCTTTCTTTGTTACCAGCTTTTTGGCAATTAAATGAACAGCAGCGGTACAGGTGTAGCCTGTTGTGCGGGCCATAGAAGAGGTTTGTGTTGCTTTATCATAATAATCAAGCAGATCATAGGTAATGGTTTTGCCTTCGCCATGAAGAATTACTTTCATCACCGTTAACTCTTCTTCTGTTTCGCCCAGCTTCCATTCGTTGATCAACAGTTTGGAAGTGAATTGCAGTGGAGAAATTTCTTTGTCTGCTAAAGTGATTTTTTCTTCACCGAAAAAACCGCTTTGCTTTAATGCAACAATTAAATCTACATGACCGGGATAGCGGAGTGTTTGTTCAATCTGTGTAGGAATATGGGGCATGGTAAATAACAGCGAACGTAATCCATCCGTATTAAATGCTTCCAGTTCACCAACAGCTTCAAACTGCATCATCTTTCTGTCGGTTAATGCAGGCTTTGTTACAATTACTCCATTCTCTTTCAAACGGGCAGGTCTTGTATATTCTTCAATGACATCAATGGGCGAAAAAGGTGCTTTGTAAAAGAACGGAGCTTTTGGATGAACAGGCAACCCACCCACATAAATTTCAAACGCATCAATGTTCATTTCTGCATTGTAGCGGCCAATAATAAAATTACTCATGCCCGGAGCCACACCGCAATCAACAATGGCTGTTACATTTTTTTCTTTGGCCAATGCATCCAATGCTAAAGCATCTTCCGGAAAAAAAGAAATATCGGCCACATCTTTTCCCGCTTCAATCACCGCTTTCAGAGTATTGTAACCCATAAAACCGGGAACAGCTGTTACAACCAGATCAACATTTTGCAGAAACGAAGAATAGGATGCATAATCCTGTAAATCTTTTACCTGTGTTTGTATGGCACTGTTTTTTTGTTTGAGCAGTTGCAGGTTTTTTTCACTCACATCAAACGAACAAACAGAAAAATCTTTTGCAAGATCAAGGGCAATAGCCCGGCCCACCATACCGGCACCAAGAACAGCAATCGTCATAACATCAAAATTTTTGCAAAGATGCTTTAAAATTTTTTACTGCCGAATCTGAGAATTTAATTTCACTTTTGAGCAAGTATGGATACAATCTGGCAGCAGTTTATTGCAGGCATGAAGAATACAACAGCGTTGGAATATATTGCTGTGTTTTCAGGTATAGCCAGTGTATGGTACAGCCGTAAAGAAAATATTCTGGTTTATCCCGCAGGATTAATCAATACCATTATTTATATCTGGCTCAGTTTTAAAGGACATTTATTTGGCGAGGCTGCAGTCAATTTTTATTACAGCGTCATGAGTATTTACGGTTGGGTGCTGTGGGCAAAGAAAGATGCTGCACAAACTTCTTTGCTGCAGATTACGTTTTCAGATAAACGCTGGTGGTTGTATCAGCTTGGTTTTTTTGCTGTTTTTTATCTGGTCCTCTACTTTTCTCTTTTATATCTGCAGAAAAATTTTGCTCCCGGTGCCATTCCCTGGGCCGATGCATTTGCTGCAGCCACAGCATTTACCGGTATGTGGCTGATGACGAAAAAGAAAGTTGAAAGCTGGTATTGGTGGATGGCAACCAATCTTGCCTCTGTTCCGCTCTACTTTGTAAAACAATATGTGTTTACAAGTGTTTATTATGTTGTACTGCTGATAATGGCCGTTTTTGGACTAACAGAATGGATGCGAAGGGTAAAATTACGATAGGGTTATTACAATTGTTTGGTAATGATTACACCTCTATTTTGCAGCCTTTATGAACTTACTCAGGAGAATAATTCTCATTGGCCCCGAATCTACAGGTAAAACTGTGTTGTGCGAAAAACTTGCTCAGCATTATCATTCTGTCTGGTGTCCTGAGTATGCAAGAGAATATTTACTGGTGCTTGATCACAAGTATACCTATGATGATCTGCTGGTGATTGCAAAGAATCAGTTTCAGTTAGCAAAAGAATATACAGATGATGCCATCGAAAAAAATGTATCCACCATTTTTTTTGATACGGATATGTATGTGATGAAAGTATGGTGCGAAGTGGTGTTTGGTAAATGCCACCCCTGGATACTGGAGCAATGTAAAAAACAGCGTCCCGATTTATATCTGTTGTGCAAGCCCGATATTCCGTGGATACAGGATGAGCTGCGTGAATATCCTGATCTGAAAATGAGAGAACGCTTATATGCTATTTACAAAGAAGCACTGAGCCATCAAACAAAACCCTGGGTTGAAATTACAGGCAACTACGACAAGCGTTTTCAAAAAGCTGTGCAGGCAGTTGATAAATTACTGAAATAAGATGATTATTTTTTCAGGTCTGTGAGCTGTTGTATATCTGCATCTCCTTCCAGATTATGCATTTGCCGCAGCACCCATCCGGATCTTGCAGCTACATAGCCCGATAATGGTTTAACCGAATATTTTTTTGGATTGGGTAAACAGGAAGCAATTTGTGCAGCTTCTGTTTTTGTAAGCGATGCTGCCGGTTTTGTAAAATATTTCTGCGCTGCCGCTTCTATTCCAAATACACCGTTTCCCATTTCTGCTACGTTGAGGTATACTTCAAGAATGCGTTTCTTACCCCATATCCATTCAATCATTTGTGTAAAATACATTTCAAGTCCTTTACGGAACCAGCTTCGTCCCTGCCATAAAAAAACATTCTTTGCTGTTTGTTGCGATAAGGTGGAAGCACCTCTGATGCGTGTGGGCTTTCGTTCATTATGTTTCATTGCCTTTTCAATCAGCTTCCAGTCAAACCCGTTATGATCCGGAAACAATTGATCTTCTGATGCAATAACGGCAAGCTTTGCTTGTGCTGATATATTGCTCATGGAAACATAATCACGTTTTAAACCATTGCCTTTTATTACACTTACAAGTTGTGTAATGGTGATGGGAGGATCAACCCACTTGAGCAGAATGATGTAGATCAACTGCGCAATAAACATGTAGATAAACAGCCGCTTGAGAAAGCGAAATATCTTTTGAAAAAAAGTCCTTTTTGTTGCTGGATTTTTTTTAGCGGCCATTGCTGCAATATACATTATGGAAGTTTATCGGGAATCTTTTCTGCCGGATGCAGATCCAGAATGTGCAGATCGTATTTTTTTCCGATGGGGTATGTTCTTGCTGCGTTTGTGATGAGGCGTTTAATATTGTAAAGCAGAATGGGCGCATACACCAGGGTAACACCTGCAATGAGCGAAGTAACAAACGGTTCGCCACTGATCACCAGGCCTGCAACAAACAGCGGAATACCCATGTTGGTGTACAGAAAGGCTTCGTTGCTGAAGGGGATTATTTTTTCTCTGCCCGGCTGTTTTTTGAGTACGGCAACAATATCTTTTTTGTGGATGCCTCCATCAGAAAAATAAATACTGTCATTCTGGATCAGATAAATCACACCGCTGTATTGTAACCCAAGTTTTGTTTTGATGTGAATAACCGAACCTTCGGTATATCGTTTATGTGCAATGCCGTTTTTCCGCAATATCAATTGATTGAATTGTGCGGAAGCAACACTTGATATAAACAGCAACAGAAAAAGGAAAGAAACAGCTTTCATCATAACACATCAAAAGAACAGTACAAAAATGAAACAGTTTGTTAATACCAGAAGAAGGTTGTAAACCTGCAGGTTTAATTTTTATAAAAAAGGATACCTGCTATCAGCACAATGCCAAACACAATTAAAATGATGCCCGAAAATTTGTTGATGATGTTGATGGTTTTTAAGGTGAGCTTTTTACGTAAACGGTTAGCCAGAAAAACTTTCAGCAGGTCTGCTATTAAAACGATAGACAAACAGGAGGCAAAAATGGCAATGCGTTCGTTTACTGGTGTTGTAATAAAAGCAGTGGCCCAGGTAAACCAGAAAGCTATCACACCGGGATTGAGTGTGTTTACAAAGTAACCGGCAAAGAATATACGGACATAGTCGCCTGCTTTGCGTTTCATTTGAATGCCGTCGCCCACTTCATCAACCGTTAATTTTTTAAAGAAAAGAAAATACACGCCAATTCCAATTAAAAGTAAACTGCCGCCGGTGCCAATAATTTTTTCAAAACGCAGCAAGCGGTTAAAGAGTTCTGTAAACACATTGCTTACAAGTACAAGTGTAAGGTCACTTGCTGATACGCCGGCTACAAAACTCAACCCGCCTTTGTATCCGTTACTGATGCTCTGTTTAATGATAGAAAAAATGACCGGCCCCATACTGATGGCCAGTAATAAACCCAATGCCAAACCTTTAATGATTGCTTCGGTCATGAATGAAAGTAAAATAAAGATCACACACGAATTACACGAATGAAAACGAATTGTTGCGTATCCGTTCAGGTCAGCGTTCTACGTGAATTAAATTTTATAAAGTACCCGTCTCAAGAAATGTTTTCCAGTCGGCCAGCATTTTTCCCTTTAACACACGGGGAAATTTATGTTGTGCACCAATTTTTCCTTTGAGCTTCATAAACTTCATAAAGCTGGATTCGGGCAAAATATCAAGATACACATCTCTTAATGCGCTGCCACGCTCCACCGCATAGTCATCATTGATTTCTTTTAAAGTAAGATCAATTTTATTCCGCAACTCTTCACTGTTTACACGGTCATCACAGGCAACATACCAATGGTGTGCAAAGAAATTTCCGTGCGGTTCGCCCACCACCGTGTATTCAGGAATGGAAATATTTAAGTCCTCACTTACGGTTTGTATAGCCTTGTTCATATTATCAACACTCAGGTGTTCGCCCACCAGGCTTAAGAAATGTTTGGTGCGTCCTGTAATAACGATCTCGCATTTTTCTTTATTGGTAAAGCGGATTGTGTCTCCAATTAAATAGCGCCAGGCTCCTGCACTGGTGCTCAGGAGTAAGGCATAATCTTTTCCTTCTTCTACCTCATGTATCATCAGTGCTTCCGGATTGTCAATGATGTTTCCATCAGCATCAAAATTCTTTTCTTCAAATGGTACAAACTCTAAAAAGATATGTTCGTTGGTTACCAGTTTCATGGCAGAAGTATCCTGCCGGTTCTGGTATGCAATAAAACCTTCACTTGCAAGATAAGTTTCAATATAAATCAAAGGCTTGCCCAGTAGTTTTTCAAAGCCATGTTTATAAGGTTCAAACGAAACGCCGCCATGTACAAAGAATGCAAGGTTGGGCCAGATGTCGTGAATGGTTTTTAGCTGGTAACGTTCAATCACCATTTCCATACACATCTGTATCCATGCAGGAACACCCACAACAAAACCAATATCCCAGTTGGGGGCTTCGTTTACAATGTATTCCAGTTTTTTGTTCCAGTCTTTTGTTTTGGCAATCTGTTTTCCCGGTTTGTATAAAGGCGAAAACCAGAAAGGCATTTTCTTGGCGGTGATGCCACTGAGATCGCCGGCATAATAACCCGGACCTTTCTGCAAATCGGTACTGCCGCCCAGCATCAACCAACCTTTACTCATGCTGCGAACGGGAAGATGTTCGTACGTACGCAACGAAAGCAACTGCTTGATCATGGCTACCCTGTTGCCACGCATCAGATCGTTGGTGATGGGAATATATTTACTGGCAGCTTCGCTGGTGCCTGAGCTTAATGCAAAATATTTAATGGTGCCGGGCCAGCAAACATCAGAAGTACCTTCCAGTGTTTTATGCCACCATTGCGAATAGATTTTATTATAGTCGTGAACAGGCACCAGTTCCTGGAATTTTTTTTCGGGGTGTTTGCTGTTTAAAATTTCATCAAAATGATAATGTTGCCCGAACTGTGTATGCGTCGCTTTCTTCAATAACTTTTTAAGCACGTTCACCTGTTGCCTTTTGGGCGAGTTAACGGGTAAATTGAGCGCCTTGCTCAGCGACTTTGGAAGTTTAATTTCAATTAATGACATGCGTATTGATCAGTAAGAACAAATGTAACAACAATGACTTACGATATGCCTAATTTTTTATAGCTGGTAAGGATGGTTTGCAGATCATATGCCGGTTTGTATTCTCTTGCATACCACTCATCTGCCAGCAACAGACCTTCTGCGTTTAACTGCGTTTGGCGGTGCGGTACACCCGCCGGCCCCAGAACAGAGGGTTTTATCTGCGGAAGGCCAACATGCTCTGCAGAATAACCGATCCATGTTTTTTGAGCAAGCAACACCTGCAGGCAATGACTTAATAACTTAATCGGATGTTGATTGAATATAAAATGAACAGGGAAAAGAAGCAACAGTGTTGCAGCAATTCCCACATCAATCAACCGTTTTATTCGTTGGTTTACAGCTCTGGCCAGCTGATAGGTTTGGCTGTTCAGCACTTCACCTGCTTCGTTTTTTGAATCGCTGCCAATAATGCTTGTGCTTGTTGCAGCATGTAACCTCAACTTTATTTCTTTACCTGTTTGCTCATACAAAGAAATGATTTGTGCAAATGGCAATGCCCGGCTTTCGCAAAGGATCAGTTCTTTAACCGGTGTATTTTGTAACAGCTTGCTGATGTCGTTGATGGTGCCAAGAGAATGTTCTTCGTTGAAGGGACTAACAAAACCCTGTACTACCTGTTGTTTGCCGGCATCTTTTAAAATCTGATTGATTGTGTGCAGATCCTGCTGAGTTCCTGCAACAATAGAAAAATGATCTGCTTCGTCTGCTGCTTTTTGCAACACCTCTGTTTTCAACAACAACCATCGCCATACATTTAAAATAAAATAACTGAACACAGAACCTGTAAGTACAATGCCTCTTGAAAAACGAAAACGCTCAGGCAACAGTGAATACGCTGCAAGAATAATAAGCATGGAGATAATGGTGGAGCGCCACAGGTTCTTTGCACGAAAATATTTTTCGTATAAACCTGTGTAGTAACTCACCGTGAGAAACAACAATGTAAAACCTGTAAAGGAAACCAGCAGAAGTTCATTGATATAAACAGTTTCCGGTCGTACATAATGCACCCATACATATTTTGCTAACCAGAAAGAAAGAAAGATGAGCAATGCATCCAGCACAGGAAGGCCAATACGTTGAATAAAGCGTTTGATGATACTCAGGAATGCTCTCATCCAGATAGCAGCATTGATCAATGCACTGAATAACCCTGCTTTGGAAGTTGAGTAATGTTTTTGTACAAAGCGGCTCATGGCCACATAAAACATCCGCACATAATTCACCGAACTTTTTTTTGTACTCTCACCTTTAAAGTGAAGAATGGAGCGCTCACTGAAATAATAATTTTTATATGCAGCCTGTTGAATGCGGTAACTCAAATCCACGTCTTCGCCATACATAAAAAAGTTTTCATCAAATCCGCCAATCTTATCCAGCACTTCTTTTTTAATAAACATAAAAGCACCTGCCAATACATCTATTTCATGATTCTGTTGTTCATTCAAATAACCCAAATGATAGCGACCAAAGGTTTTTGATTTGGGAAAAAGAAAAGACAGTCCGCTGAGTTTATAAAAAGAAGTTAATGGCGAAGGGAAAGAACGTTTGCTTTCCGGTAAAAAATTTCCGCTTCCATCGAGCATACGAATACCCAACGCTCCTGCATTGGCCCGTTGTTCTAAAAAAGAAATGCATGCAGTGAAACAATCTTCGGGAACAATCGTATCGGGGTTAAGGAATAAAATATAATCGCCGCTTGCCAGTTGCAACGCCTGGTTACATGCTTTTCCAAAACCGATGTTCTCGCTGTTCCAGATAAAACGGGTGTTGCTGAAACGGGGCTCCAGATAACTGCGGCTGCCATCTGCAGATGCATTGTCTACCACAAACACTTCGGCCTGTATACCTGCAATGGCTTTATGAACCGAAAGCAGGCATTGCTCCAGAAAGTATTTCACGTTGTAATTAACAATGATAACGGATAACTGCATACGCCCATTTCCACCTTGTGTGGATTGTTTTTGTTGAAGCTGCAAAATAGTCAGCTCTTGCTGTTATTTCAACTTGTTTATTAAGGATTTGGATTTTTCT
>JALHRP010000044.1 GCA_022841365.1 Chitinophagaceae bacterium
TGCACCAACAAGCGTCCAGCAGGTTGATAATAATGGTGCCCGGACGGTTCAATAATACCGATGTCGAGTGCTTTGTTTTTTCGCAGTAATTGTGCCGCAGTTGAAATGCCTGCATTTCCGCCGCCAATGATGAGTATCTGGTAATGTTGTTTCATAATCCTTTTATTGCATCAAATGTAAAATGCAGCAAAAGGTAATCAGGTGATGAAAATCACCAACTGACAGGAATCATTCCTGCGACTGATTTAATACCGCATGGAAGTACATAACAATCAGTTGGCTTTAATATAACTCCAGCCTTCTTCCTGTTTCTTCACCAATTCCAAAATGGCTACCGGAACAATGATTGCTTCGGGAATTACACGTTCTGGTTTTATATTTCTGTTTCTCAACGCATTGTTGCAAACAGCCATCACCACTCCCTTTTTATGAAAACCAAGTATCTGTTCTTTAAAATAACCGGTGTCTTTGAGTAAACCATAAATAGCCGGACCATGAAATACAATTTCAATCTTTGTATCGGGTGCTGCTGCAAGTACATTGCCCACCTGTTTAAACAGAATGCGTTGCTGGGCTGTATCGCCCGAAGCCATTTCCCAAACAATTTTTGATTGTGCTTTTAAAAAAGAAGAACTGATGAGCAGTGCTGAAACAAGCAAGAGTTTAATGGATTGCATATGTGTTAATTTATCAGATAAATGTATAATTATATCCTTCCAGTTGCGATAATAATGTAGAAGGAGCATCAGTTGCTGTTGCACGGCCTTCAATTTTTGGCGCAACCATTGGATGTGAAGCCAGATATTCACGCATAATGCCATGTAATGTAAAACCAGGTTTACGGGGGTTCTTCACTTTTTCAAGCCTGCACAACATATCATCAGGATCGCCTTCACGTTCGCAGGCAAGCATAGTATACAGTTTATTTTTATCCAGCGGTTGTCCGTTAATCTTAATGAAGTTTACCCGTTTGCCCAAATCATTGTTCATGGTAAAATTCATTTCCATTCCTTTAAAGCGAACCACCCAGCCACCAAAGCGTTTTGCAGGATCTTTTGCAAATACATTGTGTAATTCTTTTTCCATCCATTCAAGTATCTGTGCACCGCTCACTTCACCCATCTTTACATCGCTTTCAACCGGCAGCATACTCCATAAAAAATCATTGGTGATTTCAGCATATCCTTTTTTAGGATCAACTGCCAATGGCGGACAAAAACGAAAACCGTTACTCACTACAATATCAACGTTTGCATTTTTACATTTCCACATCAAAGCATCGGTGATCAAGTTGTCCATTGGATTTTCTATCACATAATAGCGAACCAATGTTGTTTTGGTTGTACCAATTATTTTGCTGAGTTCTTTTTTATGTGGAGCACTTACTTTTTCAACCAGCCGTTCCATGGCAGCATCCGGTTTGTATTTCAACGGATCTACATCGAGCAACTGATAGTTCTCATCTTTTATTTGTCCGTTTTCAATTACAATATCAAGTTTGGCAACAAAAGAACCGAATGCTCCGGGCTCTGTAACCTTTGCATACTTGCCTTGTATGGGCTCACGCACACGTTCATGTGTATCGGCACCAAGTATATAATCAACGCCCTGCAGTTGCGGTTGGTTTGAAAGATCAACCTGTTGTGCCAAACCCATATGTGTTACTAAAAAAATCATGGCGCAGTTCTCATACTGTTTCAGCACATGAATATACTTCGCCACATTTATTTCAGGTTTTGTAAACGTAATGCCTTTACTGTAAGCAGGCGATTGACGTTTGGGTGTAAGCGGATCGTTATAACCAATAAAACCAATCTTAACACCACCCAGCATTTTTGTCCAGTAGGGAGGAAAAATTAAATCGTTCTTATATTCATCTGCCGTATCATGAAACATATTGGCGCAGATCTTTGCACTGTTGTAGCCGCCCAGATCTTTCAGCATCATATCTTTTCCATACACAACTTCCCAGTTACCGGGTAAAATTAAATCGTATCCAATATTGTTGATCAACGGTACAATCCCTTTTCCTTCTGTTAATGCTGCCACACCGCCACCCTGGAAACAATCCCCGCCATCAATAATTATAGTATTGGCAGGATTTTGTGCTTTGAGTGTATGCAGCATTGTTTTCAATACGGCAAAACCACCACGCTTTTTATATACGGCTTTGTTGTTTTCAAAAAAGAATTCATCGTGTGTGTAAAGCTGGGCATGTATATCGGATGTGTGCAGAATAGTTATCAGTTTTGCTTTACCATCTTTCACTGCTTTATTGGTAAACAATTCGTTTGCATGATAGGCATCGCCACTTACTGCATTTACAATAGAGGCAGGAAGTACTGCACCGGCTGCAATTGCAGAAGCTGATTTAAAAAAATCTCTTCTTGAGTTTTGTGTGATGGGTGTAACCGGCTGTTCTTCTGAACAACTGTTACAGGTGCAATTGTTCAGGTGAGTGATGTGTGTGTCTGGCATTGCAATCGTTTAGTTTTTAGATACAGATTTTTTTTGTTTCTCCCTGTAATCTTTAATGGGACCGTAAGGACCAAATTTATGTTGCTGTTCACTAAATGTATCTGCATAAGGACCAAACGGATGATCAACCGGTTTTTTTGAAACATCGGGCCAGTCATTGCTCAGGTCTTTTGATGGACGTGGTTGTGAGTTAACATATGCTGCCACATCCCATGCTTCTTCATCACTTAACTGTGGTGCATGATAATCTGTTTCCTGCGGCATGTTATTTTTTACATAACCGGCGAATCTCGACAAACGAAATAATCCGGCGCCGGTATTATAACTGTTCTTTCCCCATAAAGGCGGATAAGTGTAGGTGATCCCATCTATGTTTAACTGCCCCTCACCATTTGATGCATGACAGGTTTCACATTTTTGTACAAATACTGTTTTGCCTTTAACAGGATCGGCAGCACGGTTGAGATAAGGAAGATCTGCAATGCCTGAGCCTTTTGGCTTTTCACCTTTGTTTATATCTTCGCCCAGCCATTTGATATATGCATACATGGCCTGTATTTCTTTTGAAGTTGTATCAAGTGCCGTTCCGTTTAAACTTCGTTCAATACAATCATTGATGCGTTTGTAAATTGTTTCAATACCACCGGAGCGATCTCTGAATTTTGGATAGGTACTGTACACCGCTGCATAGTTGTTACCCCATGGTTTTGTGCCCGCCTGTAAATGACAGTTCTGGCAGTTCATCCCATTGGTTATCTGCATCACCGAACCTTTTGGACCCAGATACTTTGCTGTGTTGGATATTAATTGATGACCATACCAGATGAGTTTCCCATCCGGCCTTGAATAATATGGAATTTGACCGGCGGATGGTCCAACCCAAACCGGTTGCTGAAAAATTGAATCAACAGATCCGGTTTCTTTTGTGGTTGATTCTTTGCAGCTATACTGAACAGAACTGATCAATAGCAACAGAACAATGAAAACTGTTATGGTTTTTTGCATTGTCATTCAACAGTGCTTGTATTTAATGCGGCAACTGATCTTTAAATTTACCATATACCCACGTACCTGCAATGGCACTTAACAATGTTACGGCAATAACTGTAGCGCCGTTTCCTATCTGTGCAAATAACGGTCCGGGACAAGCGCCTGTTACAGCCCAACCTAAACCAAAGAGTAAGCCACCGTAAATCTGTCCTTTGTGAAATGATTTTTTAGCAAAACTAATGGGTTCGCCATAAATGGTTTTGATCTTGAATTTTTTGATGATCCATACACTGATGGCGCCTACAATAATGGCCGACCCAATGATGCCATACATGTGAAAGCTCTGTAACCTGAACATTTCCTGAATACGGAACCAGGAAATAATTTCTGCTTTTACAAAGATGATCCCAAACAGTAAACCGGTAAACGCATATTTAAAATTATGCCACCAGGGATGTGACAATTCTGAATCATTGGAGCAGGCAATTTCCGGAGAAGACATTTCAATAGCAGTATTTCTTTTCATCAGCTTAGTTTCTTGTTCTCCGGTATAATTGATATCTGTTATTTCGTTTTTTAATTGTTCCATCATTCGTGCTTTAAAGATTAAGAATAAATGGAAGTATGAGGTTGGCCATAATAAATCCACCTGCCATAAAGCTGATAGTTGCAACAAGTGATGGCCATTGTAACGTAGAGAGACCCATGATGGCATGTCCGCTGGTACAACCGCCGGCATACCGGGTGCCAAAGCCTACAAGAAAACCACCTGCCACCATCATAATAAAACCACGCAGTGTAAATAAATTGTTCCAGCTGAAAATTTCCGTTGGCATTAATGTATCATAGTTTGTAATGCCATATGTAGCAAGCTCTGCACTCAGATTTGGGTTTACTGTCATTGGCTCGGGGTTTTGTAAAAACAGAAAAGCAAGAAAGCCTCCTAAAAAAATTCCCGCTGCAAAAAATAAATTCCAGATTTCTTTTTTCCAATCGTAGCTGAAAAAAGGAATCTTTGCAGGCAAACATGCTGCGCAGATATGCCTGAGTGAAGAAGAGATGCCAAAGCTTTTGTTACCAATGAGAAGCAGTGTGGGTACTGTTAACCCAATTAACGGACCGGCTACATACCAAGGCCAGGGTTGCTTAATAAATTCAATCAGGTTCATGAATCATTTCGTTTATGTTTCTGCAAGTTAGTTAACCTGCTGCCGGAAATGTGTGATAAAAATTACATTGAATAAAATGCTTCTGCATGCTGCAGAAGTACGAAGATTATTAAATCAATTGTTGTTCGAAACTTCGTCCGGTTCTTTTGTTTGCTTTGGTTGAAACATCTTGTTCACCAATGCACCCATTACAGAAAAATACAGCATGCTTCGTACCGGACTTGAGGTAATTAAACAAGTGCCATCGCAGCCATAGAATTTCCAGTAAAAGAAACCGGCAATTGCTCCGGTTATTAAACCGGGTAAAATCCATTTCAGGTTTAATCGCTTCAACATCAGTTAAGTTTATTATTTAAAGATACCCATGAACCGCCATTGTATACCTCAACACCGGCCTGTTTCAGGATAGATGCAGCAGCACCGCTGCGCATACCGCTTGCACAGCAGGTAATCACAGGTTTTCCTTTCTTCTTGATATCGTTGATTTTTGAGCTGATCTGATCAACAGGAATATTAACAGCATCTTTTAAGTGACCACTACTGAATTCACCGGCAGTACGCACATCAATAATGACTGCTCCGTTTTGTTTGAGCGATTTAAAATCTATTCCTGCCCCAAATAGTTTTTTTAAAATATTGAACATGTTTTTTGTTATTCGATTTATAAAAGTGTTGTTGGACAAACGTAATCAGTGAGGTTAAATTTGCCACTGTCTTTCATTGCTTTAAAACCACCACGCACATCAACGAGGTTATCATAACCACGGGCACGGAGTATGGATGTAAAGATCATTGAACGGTAACCGCCTGCACAATGCACATAACAGGTTTTGTTTTTATCAACCTTTAACATGCTGTCGTTAATAAAGTCTAAGGGTGTGTTTTCTGCATTCATCAGATGTTCGCTTTGATACTCACTTTCTTTCCGTACATCCAGAATAGCTGTATTGTTATTTTTTGATACAATTTCTGCCAGCTCTTCTGCCGATACACGTTTAATCTGATCAATTTCTTTGCCCGCTTCTTTCCATGCATTGAAACCGCCTTTCAGATAGCCCAGTGAATAATCGTAACCAACACGGGCCAAACGGGTCACCACTTCTTCTTCACGACCTTCGTCTGTAACCAATAAAATTTCCTGTTTTACATCCGGTATCATACTGCCCACCCATGGAGCAAAGCTTCCATCAATACCAATGTTGATGGAATTGGGTACAAATCCTTTTGCAAAAATTTCTGCATCTCTGGTATCGAGAATTAACGCACCTGTTTCGTTGGCAGCGGTTTCAAATGCTTCCGGACTAAGAGCCTGTGTGCCACGTTTCAATACTTCTTCAATACTGTCGTACCCATGAATATTCATCATTACATTCAACGGAAAATATTGCGGAGGTGCAGTTAATCCTGTTGTTACTTCTTTGATGAATTCTTCTTTGGTCATGTTGGCACGCAATGCATAGTTGCTTGCTTTTTGATGACCTAGTGTATCGGATGTTTCTTTGCTCATGTTTTTACCACATGCACTTCCTGCACCATGTGCCGGATAAACAATTAACTCATCGGCCAATGGCATAATCTTGTTACGCAGCGAATCATACAAATAACCGGCGAGCATATCCTGTGTAAGATCGGTTGCAATTTTTTGTGCAAGATCGGGCCGGCCTACATCACCAATAAACAATGTATCACCTGTGAAAATGGCAATCTCTTTTCCCTGTTCATCTTTCAACAGGTAACAGGTACTTTCCATGGTATGGCCGGGTGTGTGCAACACTTTAAATGTAAGCTTACCTACTTTTAACTCTTCACCATCTTTTGCAGAGTGAAATTCAAAATCGGGTTGTGCATTTGGACCGTACACAATTGTTGCACCTGATTGTTTTGCAAGATCAATATGGCCGCTTACAAAATCGGCATGGAAATGTGTTTCAAATACATACTTGATCTTTGCATTGTTACGTTTTGCTTTTTCCAGGTAAGGCTTTACTTCACGCAACGGATCAATGACCACTGCTTCACCATCACTTTCAATATAGTAGGCACCTTGTGCAAGGCATCCGGTATAAATCTGTTCAATGTTCATAAGAAGATTTTTATTTTTTGAATTACTGTTCGATTATTTTTTCAAGCTGATGTACTAACTGATGTGCCGGCACTACACCTGCCTGTCTCCAGATTATTTTCCCGTTTTTAAAAATAAGTAAAGCCGGTATACCTGTTACATGATATGCCTCAGCAGCAGCAGGATTAGCGTCAACATTTATTTTGATGATTCTTGCATGATCTCCAACCTTTTGTTTTACTTCTTCCAGAATGGGTTTCATTGTACGGCAGGGCCCGCACCAGTCAGCATAAAAATCAACTAAAACAGGTTTATTGCTGTTAATGATATCTGTAAATGTTTGATTCAAGGTTTCTGATTTTTTGTAAAGCTCCCATCATTTGATGGAGTAAACTATGACTTTAGTCACATAACCTCACCCTCGTTCCCTCTCCTCCAGAGAGGGAGGCCAAACTAATGTATAACTATGTTCCAATTGCTGACACTTTAACAACATCACTGGAATTGACTTTGGTAAGTTTAATTATCTAATGAGTAGTTCTTTCACAATAATGTAGATCCCCATTACCAATACAAACCAGCCAAACCCCTTTTTCAGTTTATCGCCGGATATTTTTTTGCTGAGTGTGTTACCGATGAGGATACCTGTAATGGCCAGCAGGGTTACAATGATCAGGAGTTTCCAGTCAATTACCTGATGCCCCACATCGCCCAAAAAACCAATCAGTGATTTAGCTGCTATAATTAATAATGAAGTGCCAACTGCCTGTTTCATGGGTAATTTGCTGAGCAATACCAATGCAGGAATGATGAGGAAACCACCACCGGCACCAACCAATCCTGTTAAGATGCCAACAACAGCTCCTTCAACCAAAATCAAGGGATAATTAAATTGCTGTTCGCCTCCGTTGCTATTTTCATCTTCGTTCTTTCCTTTGATCATGGAGTACGATGCAAAAACCATCAGCACAGCAAACAGCAGCATCATTAAAATGGGTTTGGTTACTGTGAAACCTGCAAGGGTGAATACTTCATCAGGAATAGCCGGTACAATCCATTTTCTTGTAGCATAAACAGCGGCAATGGCGGGTGTGCCAAAGATCACTGCTGTTTTTATATTCACCAGTCCCAGTTTGTATTTTGGAATAACGCCTGCGAGAGAAGTTGCACCCACAATAAATAATGAATACGCTGTTGCCAATACCGGATTAACGCCAAACAGATACACCAATACAGGCACGGTTAATATGGAGCCGCCACCACCAATAAGCCCGAGCGAAATACCAATAACAACAGATGCGATATAGCCGATTATTTCCATGCTGCAAATGTGAAAGCAATTTCAGAGGCGGAAGGTGATACAAATCACACAGACGGGTAATTATAAATTTTTCAGTTCAATGGCATTGCGGTGAAGCTCTACTCTTCCTTTCTGCTCCATTTTTTTCAATAACCTTGAAACCACTTCTCTTGAAGTGTTAAGTTCCTGTGCAATTTCGTGGTGACTGATATTGAGCAGGGTTGTGCCTTGTGCTTCTTTTGCACGTTTCAGGTAAAACTCCAGGCGCTCATCCATGCTGCGAAAGGCAACATTGTCTAACGTAATCAGTAATTCATCAAACCGGTTACGATAGGTTTCTATTACAAACTGGTACCAGCTTTTATACCTGCCCATCCATTCGCTCATTGTATCAACAGGTACCATCATCACTTCCGTTTCAACAACTGTTTTTGCCATAATGGGACTTGCTTCGTGCTTTGCAGCACAAACAAGAGATAAGGCACAGGCTTCGCCGGGTTTTAAATAATACATGAGAAACTCGTTCCCCTCATCATCTTCCCTGTAAATTTTAATGAGCCCGTTCAGTACCAGCATGGTGCTGCGGATATACTGTCCTTTACGCATGAGCACTTCATCGGCAGGAAAAGTTCTGAACTCCCCTTGCTCCTCAATTTCATGTACCAGTTGATCTTCGAATAACGGATAATTCTTTCGAAACAGATCGTCTTGTGTTTGTTGCGTAGCCATATACAAATGTTGAACTTTATTTTGGATTTGAGAAGTCCCCTCTCCGGAGAGCTTGTCCCGCATTGGCGGGAGGATTTAGGGGTGGGTAATGAAGATGATCTTATTTTTGATGAAATGTCACTTTTATCTTTTTACCAGGATGAACTTCTTGAAGCCGGTTGTGATGAAGCGGGGCGTGGTTGCTATGCAGGTCCTGTGTTTGCAGCAGCTGTGATTTTACCAAACGATTTTTATCATCCGCTGCTCAACGACAGCAAGCAGGTAAACGAAAGCAACCGGAATATACTTCGCTTAATTATTCAAGAACAGGCAACGGCGTATGCAGTGGCAAAAGTAGAAGTGGAAGAGATTGATGAGATCAATATTCTGAAAGCATCGTTCAAAGCCATGCACCTGGCCATTGACCAACTCAAACAAAAACCACAGCTGTTGTTGATTGACGGGAATCGGTTTATCAGATACAAACGCATTCCACACAAAACATTTGTAAAAGGCGATGGGCGATTTGCTTCTATTGCTGCCGCCAGTATTTTAGCCAAGACTTACCGTGATGAATACATGTACAATCTGCACAAACAATTTCCGCAGTACAACTGGAAGAAGAACAAAGGTTATGGTACAGCCGAACACCGCAAAGCGATTGAAGAGCATGGGTTATGTGCACATCACCGAAAATCGTTTAATATTGATCCGGTGCGGTTGAAGGAATTGTTTTAGCATCTTCTGATATAACTGCATTTGATCTGTTCTTTAATTGAGACAGGAATATCATTAAATCTTCTTCTGCATAAAGTTCTTTTCGAATTTCAACTCGCTTATCATTTTTAAACAGGAGTATATACACATCTGTAAATTTGTCGAAATTGATTTTTGTTAATTGATCAATAGAATATTTTTTCAGAAACAGATCATTAAATGCAAGTTCCTGTTGGTTAATTGTAAGGTCAGGATAACTTTTGCTTTTTATTACTAAATACTGAATGAGATAAAAAACCAACTGTATTACCACAATTGAAAGAAAAAGAAAGAAAAACTTCTCCATATACAACTTAAAAAGTGTAAGTATTATTGTAATAATCAGAACTGAAATGATCCATTGTTTTTTAGTGGGCTCGCCATTTAATCTCACTAATGAAATTTCGTAATTTATTTTTCTGTTTGCAATAACATAATCCGAAATAATTTGAATTAAGTTGTTTACTGCAAATACAAGAATAAAGTAGTTGTAAAAGCGATTTATATCAAGAAATATAATAATAATCAGTGCTGAAAAATAAATGGTTGTTGTTATTTTCTTCGTCATAAAATATTTTTAGCTAAGGCCTTTGTTGTGATTTGATATTTATCTCGCCTTTATTTCTGCTCACTTTGCCTATTACCTATTGCCAATTTATTATTCAACCCACCCATTCACCCAAACCTTCTCTAATAACAATAGGCTCATCATCTGTACAATCAACAATCGTTGATGGAACCATACCGCCAATACCGCCATCAATTACAATATCTACAAGCTTATTAAATTTTTCATAGATCGCTTCAGGGTCGGTGTATTCTTCTACCATTTCGCCGGGTAAAGAAGCACTGAGGATGGGACGATTGAGTTCTTCTATAATCGTTCTTGCAATAGTGTTATCCGGTACACGCAAACCAATGTTATCTTTTTTACTCTTTAATATTTTCGGCACTTCTTTACTGGCTGGCAGAATAAATGTAAATGCACCGGGTAAATATTGTTTCAGCAAACGGTACAGCGGTGTGGAAATACTTTTGGTGTACGTGCTCAGATCACTGAGATCATGACAGATAAACGAGAGTTGTGCTTTTTGCGGATCAACATTTTTGATGCGGCAAATCCGTTCAACTGCTTTGTGTTGAAAGATATCACAACCCAAACCATAGATGGTATCTGTTGGATAAATGATGACACCGCCGTTTACCAGACAATCAATCACTGTCTTTATTTGTCTGGGTTGCGGATTATCCGGATGTATGTGCAAAAGCATAGGTCTAAAATTAAGCAATCGGTTGTATCAATTTTATGATATTAAGAAGAGTGAATCTCCATTAGTTCAATTATATTTGATTACCTGTCAACAGACTTTGTTATGCAGTTACAAACGCTTGATACATTTGAGCATTTAAGCGCTGAACAATTTCATCGTGATTACTACCTGCCGGGTAAACCCGTTATTATTAAATCAATTGCAAAAGACTGGCCGGCATATCAAAAATGGGATTGGGATTTTTTAAAACAAGTGGCGGGTCATCACCGTGTGGGCATTTACAACAATATTAAAAGCGATGCTTACACACCCATTAATACTGCAGATGACTATAAAACCTTTGGTGAATATATTGACATGATTTCGCAGGGACCTGCCGGCTGGCGAATTTTTCTCTTTAATATTTTTGATCATTCTCCCCAACTCACCCGTGACTTTACATGGCCCGAAGCGTATATGAAGGGTTTCGTAAAAAAATATCCGATGTTGTTTGTTGGTGGTGCCACTTCCATTACACATCTGCATTTTGATATTGACCTGTCGCATATTCTGCATACTCAGTTTGTGGGGCGCAAACGGGTACTCCTTTTTCCGTACGAAGAGCAGTATAAACTATACCGAAAGCCGTTTGAAGTATTAAGTCTGGCCGATTTTAGCCATTACCATCAGCAAAATGGCAACCCGGATTACAGCCGGTTTCCTGCAATTAAAAAAGCCCGTGGTTTTGAAGCTGTTTTGGAACATGGCGATACGCTGTTTATGCCTGCCGGTTATTGGCACCATATGGAATATATTGACAGTGGCTTTGCCATGAGCCTGCGGGCTATGCAACCCGGAGCATTCTCAAAACTAAAGGGGGCCTGGAATTTATTCGGGATGCGGACTATTGATACGGTGCTGAAGAAAACAGTACCGCAATGGTGGTATGATTTTAAGAAACAAAAAGCATTTGCAGCCGCTCAAAAAGAACTTTCTTCCTGAAAGTGCTTGCAAATATGAGATGGGCTTTCTATATTTATCCCATCACTTCTGGTTTTTTTCTGTCCCATTTCCAATTTCCGTTGCAGAGCTTACTTTGTTGCACCATATCCCGCTGATGAACTTCATGTTCTACCCCATTGTTAATTTATTTTCCCAGTGAAGATGGTTCATTCCATATAAATATCTGGACATAAAAAATCTATTTTTTTGTGGTTTCAGAGGTAAGCAAAAGGGCCCAGGATTTCTATCCGGGCCCAACTTTTTTTAGTGCTGATATTATTTTTTAAGGAACCATCTGCATCTTTAATACATCAATCATAAACCTGGTGATCTCTGCTTCTACTCCCTGATAGTCGTTTGATTTAATATAACTACCCATTACATGATCGCCGGTATTGGGCATGGCTGTTTTTCTTTTTTGATTGGCAGTTGTACCAAGTGCATCAAACATATTCAACATGGCACTTACTTTCACCACACTATCCTGATGCACTTCATCTTTATAATAGTAGAGCAGTTGCACAGGTTGTTTTATTTTTTGAAATGTTTCTTTGGTCATTGTTGTTTCTAAATATTCCTGCAGCGCCACAATACTTTCTAACCGGTATTTAGAGTACCAGTGTTTTTTATAAATCTCCCGTTGATCTTTGGTGATATTATAGTTTGAACCTTTTACCAGTCTTGCAATCTGTAAACCCCACGGGTTATTTGCAAGCCATGCATTGGGATCGTTGATTTCAATATTAGGTGATAATAATACCAATGATGCAATCTCAGGAAAATCTGCTGCAAGTTGTAAGGCATTGCTTCCACCGGTTGAAGTGCCCATGAGAATAACTTTATTGCCGAGTTGTTTTCCGATGGCATAAGCCAGCTTTGCGCTTTCCCAGTATTTTTCTGCAGTAAGATTGGCCATTGCATCAGAGGTATCAATGCCATGATCCGACAAACGGGCTAAGAATAAATTGCAGCCGAACTTTTTGGCGATGGCTGTATGAACGGGATCACCCTCTTCCTGCGAAGCAGAAAAACCGTGCAGATAAACAATGGCGTATGCTGTTTTTTGTTTGCTTGAATCGTTTGCCCAGATAATTCTTGCTTCGTTTTCCGGTTTTACTTTGTGCTGTGCTTCCTGTTGAGCAATGTATGTTTCTAATGCAGCTGCATCTGCAGGAACAACAGGTAATGCGTTTGTATACGTTGGTGTGGATGGATTGGGGCCGAGAAAATAAATTACCGTGAGAACCAGCAGAAGAATCAGTATCCATTTCAGCAATCGTTTGAAAAAGTTCATGAGCGGTTGGTTAATTGTTGATGCTTAAAGTTAATGGATTGTATTCTTTGTGCAACAACATACAGCAGCGAAAACAAATAATTTATCACCAGCGTTCTGTATCATCATCCTCTGTTGCAGCGGAGCTGTGCTCTGCTCTTGATTTGACTTTTTGTAATTGCCGTTCAATTATCAGTTGGGTAATTAACTGTGCGGCATGTTCGCCACCCTGTTGCTGCAGCACTTGTTTCATTTTTGTTTCGTTTACATCAATACGGTAGAGATAATAGATCAGCTTTTCAAAATCTGTATTAATGAGATGATTAATGTGATTGCTGAGCTGTTGTTCCAGTTCATTCATCGCTAGTTTTTCAGAAAGTTCCAATGAAAGTTCTTTGTTAAGCAATGGGATGATATGCTGATGCGAATCACTCATTCGTGTTGTCTTTTCGCTTATTGTAAAACGTAAACAGGATTGTCAGCACAATGGAAATGATTGCACTCTTTACCAATACCGAACTGATGGTTGTATCCGGTTTATTGGCAACCCAAACCAAAAACGCATAGTTGATGAGCGCAACAATGATAAAGTTTACTACCAGCAGAATACAAAACTGAATGAGTTTTACAGGATTCATTTGAAAGCGATTCTATAGTTTATGTTCCATAACACCGGTGCCAAATAATGCAAAATCATATTTCACGGGATCGTTCTTATCTAAGTTACGCAGATTGGCGGTGAGTTCCAACGCTGCTTCCCAATCGTCCTGTTTACGGTGAAGCAAACCATACTGACGGGCAATTCTTGATACATGCACATCCACCGGACAAATGAGATCAGCCGGAGAAATGTTTTTCCAGATGCCAAAGTCAACTCCTTTCTTGTCATCTCTCACCATCCAGCGCAGGTACATATTCAATCGCTTGCAGGTTGATTTTTGCATGGGTGCTGATACATGTTTCTCTGTTCGTTTTAAATGTTCAAAGGAGAAGAAATAGTTTTTAAACTGATTTAAGCCCTGTTCAACCGTCATTCCTTTTGTTGGGAAGAAGGCTGTTTCCAGTGATTCATGTTTGTTGTAATGCTGATGAAAAAATTCAATGAAATAATATAAGTCATCAGCAGTAAAAGTGCGGTGCTTGAAGCCGCTTAATTTTTTTAATGCAGCAGAAGTGTGATTGAGACAGAATTGATGCGGCTGCATATTCATCAACTGCATTAACTCTCTTGTTTTGTTGATGATGGTGGTGCGGTTGCCCCAAGCGAAGATGGCTGCAAAAAAACCTGCAATCTCAACGTCCTGTTGTTTGGTAAACAGATGTGGGATGCAGATGGGATCGTCTTTAATGAAAGAAGGTTGATTGTAAAAATCAACCTTCGTATTGAGGAGCTGTTTTAAATCTTTATTCATCACCTTTCATACTTAATGTAAGTCTTCTGTTTGTTGCTTGTATCTCGACTCCGCTCGATACTGCAAACACGCCCTTCGACTGACGCTCAGGGCTACCCAATCGCTTTCGCCAGATCTGCAATCAAATCATCAGCATCTTCAATGCCCACACTTAAACGGATAAGTGAATCGCTCAAACCATTTTTTATACGTTCTTCTTTTGGAATACTTGCATGCGTCATACTTGCCGGATGATTAATTAAACTTTCAACACCACCTAAGCTTTCTGCTAATGAAAATAAATGTGTAGATGATAATACTCTTCTTGCTTCTTCAATGCTGTCGTCTTTTAACTCAAAGCTGATCATGCCACCAAAACCACGCATCTGTTCTTTGGCAATGGCATAACCCGGATGATCTGTAAAGCCCGGCCAGTATACTTTTGCCACCTTTGGATTGGCTTTTAACCAATGAGCAATTTTTTCACCGTTTTCACAATGTGCTTTCATCCGCACAGCTAATGTTTTAATACCACGGAGTACCAGAAAACAATCCATGGGCCCGGGAACAGCACCGCAACTTTTCTGGATGAAATATAATTTATCACGAAGGTCTTTATCATTCATCACCAGACAACCCTGAATCACATCACTATGTCCGCCCAGATATTTTGTAGCTGAATGCATCACAATATCTGCACCCAGATCCAACGGATTTTGCAAATAAGGAGAAGCAAATGTATTATCAACACAAAGCAAAGCACCCGCTTGTTTTGAGATAGCGGAAATCGCTTTGATGTCGGTGATATTCATTAATGGATTGGTAGGCGTTTCAAGCCAGATGAGTTTTGTATTGGCAGTAACTGCCGCTTTTACATTTTCAGGATTGGTGGTATCAACATAAATAAATTTCAAACCAAATTTTTCAAACACTTTCATGAACAGACGATACGTGCCACCATACATATCATTGGCTGCAATCACTTCATCGCCCGGAGCAAGTAATTTGATCACGGCATCTGTTGCAGCAACACCACTTCCAAACACCAAACCAAATTTTCCGTTTTCAATTACAGCAACAGCTTCTTCCAATGCAAAGCGGGTGGGGTTCTGACTGCGTGCATATTCAAATCCTTTGTTTACGCCCGGTGCTTCCTGTACGTAGGTGCTTGTTTGATAAATGGGTGTCATGATTGCACCGGTTGAAGGATCGGGATGTGCACCTGCGTGAATGACTTTTGTATTGAGGTTCATTGTATTTATTTTATTCGTCAGACGCCCTCGTCGGACGAATTGTTGAAGTGTATGTTTTGATCATACAGTAAATGCCCCGTCCGACGAGGGCGTCTGACGGGGACTGCAAAGATGAGGAATTACAAAAGATTTGCCGCATTGAAATAGCGCCATTCGTAATTATTAACAGCATGTGCTGCTTTTGCTGCAATGGGTTGTTTTACCACATCGGCATCAATAATTTTTTCTGCCACCAGCTTTTGGCGGCTTTCGTGCAACAGCGCCGTAAAAGCAGGCGTTTGCATCCACTGTTGTTGTGGAGGTTCATAACCAATTTTATCTGTGCGGTAAACTATGGAAGAAGGCAGCAACCCTTTCATACTTTCACGCAAAATGTATTTGGTAAACCCGTTCCGGATTTTATAATGCGAAGGCAGTGAAAAAATAAACTGTACCAAATCAAAACTCAGAAACGGCAAACGAACTTCCACACCGTGCGTCATACTGTTACGATCGGCATAGCGGAGCAATTCTTCTAACCCAAACTGCATGGTATTGTAATACAGCAGATCATTTAGTTTTCGTACAATGGGTTTGAAGATGGTTTGTTTGTTGATATGTGTTTTAAAATAATCAGGTTGAATACCGGCGTTGAATTTAATTTCTTTATACGCTTTACTTTCTAATTGTACAGCTGTTATTTCAGGAAACTTAGCAGCGAGTTTATTTCTCCAACTCCAGTCAAACGAAATATTATTTTGAGTGAAGGCCTTTGCTTCTACCTTATACCCTCCACCTTTCAACTTCTCTTGTAAGAACCAATGAATGTATTTGTGATAACCGGCCAATGTTTCATCAGCACCTTGTCCATCGAGAATTACTTTAATGCCTTTCTGTTTCGTCAACTCATACACTTTATATTGAGCATAGATGCTGGCAGATTGAAAAGGCTCTTCCTGATGATGAATGAATTGTTGCCAATCGTTCAATAACGATTCTGCAGTGGGTGCAACCAGATGATGTTGCAATTGAAATTGATCTGCAACTTGTTTGGCATAAGCTGTTTCATCTTTTTCAAAACCCGGAAAGGAAGAAGTGAAAGCTTGTAGTTTATTAGTTTGTAGTTGGCTGATTACAGCAACGATTGATGAACTATCTAATCCGCCACTTAAGCTTGTACCTACTTCCACATCACTTCGTAATCTTCTTTTTACAGATGTATTGAAGAGTTGCTGAAACTGTTCAATAGCTTCTGTTTCACTGATATTTGCAACGGTTTCTTTATCCAGATCCCGGTACTGTACAATTTCATTACTGCCGGTACGCAGGTTTAATTTGAGATAATGAGACTGTGGTAATGCAATGATGTGTTGATAAAAGGTTTGCGACAGATCAACCGGATTTTTAACCCAGCCCAACCCAATATAGTTGAGCAACATGGTATGGTTGATGTTCTTTTTTACACCTGCTGCCCACAAGGCTTTCATTTCGCTGGCAAATAAAAACTGTTCGCCATCAAAAAAATAATAAAATGGTTTTTCTCCAAAACAATCCCTTGCTGCAAACAAGAGTTGTTCCTGTTCATCCCAGATAGCAAACGCAAACATACCATCAAACTGTTTCAGACAATCTTCTTTCCAGTAATCATATGCTGCAAGTATTACTTCTATATCAGATTTTGTATGGAAGTTGTATCCTTTTTTTTGCAGCTCTTCTTTCAGTTCAATATAATTATAGATCTCACCATTGTAAGTAATACTGTAACGGTGTTTTTCTCCCTCTCCTTTGGAGAGGGCTGGGGTGAGGTGCATGGGCTGTTTACCTCCATCCGTTAAATCAATAATGGCCAATCGGCGGTGACCAAAACCAACTGTATTATTTGAGTTGATCCAGAAGCCTTCGCCATCAGGTCCACGATGAGCAAGTGCATCGGTCATTCGTTTCAACCGTTCGGTTGAAATATGTTGGGGGTTCATTGAAATAATTCCGGCAATACCACACATGCTGTAAAAATCGAACTTTCGATGCAGATAAACCAAAAAGAAAAACTTTATATAGTTTTTGGTTTGCCTGAAATAAAGCGATTGATTGGTTTTAAAAAAAATAGTAACAGGCCGATTATTAGTAACAATACCCCATTTAGCAGAAATTCAATAAACAAATTTTCAAATAGGCGACCAGGGTAATATAAAACTGGTTTCAAATAATCCCAGCCAGTCAAGTTTGTTCTTATCATAAAAATAATACTGATAAAAGAGATTAATGTATTCAACCATAACCAATGTTTTTTTCGTGAGATTATGATTCCGATAATGAACGCAATGACCAAACCTACTATTGCTGAAAAGCCACTTTCTATTAATAGCGAAGTTATTTCTACAGGTCCAATGCCATTTAGTTTTTGCATTTCCTCCATATTAGCGGGGGTTGCTCTTGTTGCTTGAATTGTTTTTAAATGAAGCAAATACGAAAGCGTTTCGAAGGAGTGCATGAAGAACCAAAACGCTATTGTATAGACTAATATCTGTCGAAAGTTTATCCTTGCTACAAATTGTTTCATAGAAAAGCTCATGTGCAAGAATAATAAAAAAAGCTCTGCAATTTTGCAGAGCCAATAATTATCAGAGCCTATAAATTTAAGTTACATCGTACATCTAACTTCGTACATTTCGCTTACCAGCTAAACGGCATCTTCACCATCACATCATCCCAATCCATAATCAGCACAGCACTTTTTTCGCTTGCTTTTTCAAACATCATGGTAAAGGACTCTGTAAAATCAGGAGTTTTTATCACAGGGCAATCAATACGTACCACATCTTTACCGGCATCATATTTAAAGGCTCCCCAGATATCGGTTTCTTTATTAATGATGATGGTCCACTTTAACGGATTCTCAAATGCATACATGGTGTAACGGCCTTTCTTTACCAGTTTGCCGGCGATTTTTACATCACGGTAAAATTCAATTTCTGTTGCTTCGTTTGCACCAAGTCGCCACACTTTTCCATCTTCAACCAGTTCGCCAAAAACTTTTCGTCCGCTTTTTGATGGCCGACTGTAAATAACTCTGGCGATCAAGGGCTCGGTTATTTTATTGGGCTGAATACGCAGGATGGGATAATTAACAGGATAATACGCCATATCCATGGGCGACTTATCTAAGGGTGGAAGTTTACTTCCGTTTTGAGCTGTTGCTGTAAACCCTGCTGCAACAAGTACAAGAATCATCAATACTGATTTCATGGTGCTGTTTTTTCTGTTTATTCTCTTTTAAGATGGTCGTCTATAAGATCAACGCTTTTCATTGTCATTTCATCTTTTTTCAGACCGGTTTATTTTCCTGAAAGTTGTTTATAGAAACGCAAATTTAGCCGAAATGACCCGTAAAGTTTTCAGGCTAATTTATTGTGCAGGTCTGCAAAAAAATACAAGGCGAACCACACGGTCAGCTTCAACTGGAAATTTATGTGAAACAGGGCTGTTTAAAATCACTTTTTCCCCTGTTTATGAGCAGAATTGTACAGCTTATTGTAATTTAATATTGCACTTAAGAAAAGATTATGTACCAGCAAATCAATTATCAAACAGCAGCAGAAGCACTGTCTATTATTCAAAGCGGGCAACGGGTATTTGTTCAGGGCAGTGCCCAGACGCCTTTGTTCCTGTTGAGGGAACTGGCCAAACAAGCCAACCGTTTAAACAATGTGGAACTGGTGTTTATTACCGTGCAGGGCGATATTACTGTTGATCAGCCGCAATACGAAGGCATCTTCAACATCAACTGCATGTTTGTAAGTAACAGCATCCGTAAAGCAGTAAATGAAGGCAGGGCCGATTTTATTCCTGTGTTCTTGAGTGATATTCCCGATCTGTTTAAGAAAGGGTATCTGCCAATTGATGTGGCATTGGTACAGGTATCGCCGCCGGATAAGCATGGCTATTGTTCGCTTGGTGTAAGTGTGGATATTGCAAGAAGTGCAGTAAACACAGCCAAATATATTATTGCGCAGGTAAACCCAAATGTGCCACGTACACATGGCGACAGTCTGATACATACAGAGCGATTCACTTCATTGGTTTATGCAGATGAACCTTTGCCCGAAGTGGATTATGGAATTAAAGTGGGCGAAGATGAATTGAAGATCGGTCAATACATTGCAGAAATGATTGATGACGGAAGTACGCTGCAGATGGGCATTGGTACCATTCCTGATGCGGTGTTGAAATCGCTCCGCAATCATAAAAACCTCGGCGTGCATACAGAAATGTGCAGCGATGGTATTATTGATCTGGTAGAAATGGATGTGATCAATAATGTAAAAAAGAAAATCCATCCGTACAAAACTGTTACGGGTTTTGCAATTGGTACAAAACGATTGTACAATTATGTAAACGATAACCCTGCGTTTGTGTTCCTTGATATTGATTATGTAAACGATCCGCATGTGATCAGAAGAAATCCAAAAGTGATTGCCATTAACAGCGCTATTGAAGTAGATATAACAGGACAGGTTTGTGCCGATAGTATTGGAACAACGCAGTACAGCGGTATTGGCGGACAAATGGATTTTATGCGTGGCGCAGCTTTGAGCGAAGGTGGTAAACCCATTATTGCACTTACATCACGTACCGCAAAAGGAATTAACCGCATTGTTCCGTTTTTAAAACAGGGAGCCGGTGTGGTAACTACACGTGGGCATATTCATTATGTTGTAACGGAGTATGGTGTTGCACAATTGTATGGAAAAAATTTACGACAGCGGGCAAAGGCATTGATTGATATTGCACACCCCGACGACCGAGAAATGCTGGAGCGTTGTTGTGTGGAAAGGTTTAAACATTTTCAGGTTTGATGTCTGTTCACCCAATGGGTGACTGAACATCAGTAGAAGGTATGCCATACCTTGAAACACGCTGATATATCTTTAACGGCTATCTCAGGTATGGCATACCTGTAACAGCATTATTGTTTCAACTTGCTTTGTACAAATACCAGCAGTTCAGGAAAAAATTCATCATAACAGGTTTGCAACTCATCATAATGTTCTTCAAACAAAGCAAAGGCAGTGGCACTTTCGGTTAAATAAGTTGCACGACGGACAACACCATGTAAACTTTTTTCTATTCCCCATCGCTCACGGTAATTGTATAACCAGTTTTGTGTTTTCATGTAGGGGAACATCATGGCAAAGCGTTCAGGAAATACGGCACTATAAGGTTCTAATGTTTGATACGTTTCTTTTGCAAACTCCTGTAACGATTCATTGCTGAAAATGCTGTTATCAGACGCCAGGTAATGATCATAAACAACATCAACAAACGCACCGGCATATAAACGATAGTGCGGACGAAAGATCTCTTTTGCTTTTTTGGTGACGGGATGTTCATCCGTAAATGTATCAATGGCTCGGTGCAGGTCCATTCCCTGTTGAATGCCAGGCGAATAATCAAACTTCTTTTTTCCTTTTACATAATCACTGATCATATTCCCGACCAATATCTCCGGATGATGAAAAGAAAGCCAGGCGTGGGCGAGATAGTTCATTAGCGCAAGTTCGTGAAAGATCAGATTCAACTCCCCAGCAGGTACAAGTGTTTTAAAGCAGGATTGTAAACTTCAGTCCTCTTTAACCGCATACCAGCTTTGGTGAACCTTATTAAACAGCTTGGTGGCAGAATTTCCGGCGATGGATAAGAATATGTAAAATTTTGTAAAGCCTTTGAGTGCAAGACTGTGAAAGGCTATAAACTTTAATGACTTACTAACTGCCGACAACTGTTTTTTGTTCAAATTATTTTGCTGATCTGACAGTAAAGATTGGGCAAAAAGACGATCTTTTTAGATTAAAAAAAATAATATGTTTTCATTTGACTTTATAAAAAAGCTTTATATCTTACTCATTCAACTATTCAGAAATGAGAATTGCCTGTCTGCTATTATTTATCGGTTTCAGCTATTCGATACAAGCTCAAACAGTTACAGTTGGAGGGCAGTGTATGCCTAGCAACATCACCCTGAATAAAATAACAGATATTAATGGTAAGTCAGCTTATCAGGGAACAGGAACGGTTGATGGCATCCCCGGTGTAACTGTAAGTATTTACTGGATTGGAGCGCCGGATAATGTGTGGGTTCTGGATTTTGATGGTCAGCCTTATTATTTTGATGCATGTAACACAACTGAACCTACTGGTACTGCCAATTCAAGTTGCCCCTGGAATGTGGTGGGTGGTACAAGTTGTACCGGAGCATCGGCTTTGTTTATTTCAGGAGTAGTAACCTTACCGGCGGAAATGGTTAGTTTCTCCGCTCAAAAGAATAATAACGATATAGACTTAGTCTGGAAAACGGCATCTGAGAGTAATAATAAAGGGTTTGAAATTCAACGAAGCATTGATGCGGTTAACTGGAAGGCCATTGGTTTTGTAAATGGAGCAGGTACCTCATCAGTTGAAAACACATACAGATTTACAGACAAAGCAGCTCTTGCCGGAAAAAATTACTATCGGTTGTTGCAAATTGATTTTGATGCAAACAGAAAGTATTCTTCTATAGTAAGTGTTGATCTGCCAAAGAAAGCGTACTATTCAATCTTTAATAATCCGGGTAACGGAGTATTTCAGCTAAGAATACATACTCCTGAAAAAGTAGAATTTTCTGTACTTGATTTAAGCGGGCGCAGATTGATCAGTCAGGTTACGGGAACTGGTGTAATGGAGATAGATCTCAGTAAGCATCCTGCAGGAACCTACATTCTTCACTTAAGAAGAGGCAATGATTTTATCACTGAAAAACTGATTAAGCAATAACATGAAATTGAATCATAACAGCAGACGAAGTTTTTTAGCCAATGCAGCAATGCTTACGGCAGGGTTTGCAATTGCCTCTCCATCTCAACTTTTTGCACAACCTGCTGCAATCGATGATCTGAAGGAGAGCTGGAAAAATTTCTGTCAAACACAAAACGGGCAATTGTTTAATCAGCCAATGCAGTTACATGATCGGGCTCTTTCATTTGTATGTAAGGGTCATCATGTTTATACGGGTGAAATCATTTCTTTTGATGCAGAAAATATCATTGCACAGCCCATATGGATTTATTGGGGCGAAAAGAAGACTGTACCCAATGATGTGATCATCACATTCTTTTCAACAAACGGGAAAAAACTTTTCAGGATCAACCGCTTTGAGTTAGAGGGATTACAGCAACTGGCCAACGATGGAGGTCATGTGGATCTCATTTCTTTACTGCAAAGAGAGCGAACAGCTGTGTTACCAAAAAGTGAACAGCGATCATTGCTTGTGAAAACAGAAATCCGTAACAATCATGAAGTACGGATAAATAGCTTTTCAGGACAGCACATTTTTAAGATTGAAAAAAAACTAAACTATAACGCTTAAACTATTTTATTATGCCTGCTGAACCGTTTATATCAGAAATTTTCATGGCCGGAATGAACTTTGCTCCCAGAGGATATTCCTTTTGTAATGGGCAAACCATATCAATTGCTACAAATACTGCGTTGTTTTCTCTCTTAGGAACAACCTTTGGCGGTAATGGCACCACCACATTTAATTTACCTGATTTACGGGGCAGGGTTCCAATGGGACAAGGAAGCGGGCCCGGTCTTACACCCAGAACTTTAGGTGAAGTGAGTGGTACAGAAACGGTTACATTGTTAAGTACGCAAATGCCTGCTCATACACATTCACTTCTTGCAGTATCTGATCCTGGAGATGCTTCTGCGCCACAGGGGAACTTACTTGCAAACAGTGGTGCGTTAGACAAGGAATATAAATCAACAGGTACAGTTGTTGCCATGAGCCCTTCAGCTATTGGTATTGCAGGTGGTAGCCAGCCACATTCAAACATTCAACCTTACCTTGTTGTTAATTTTTATATTGCTACAGAAGGTATTTTCCCCAGCCGTAACTAACAATATTATTAAATGAATAATCCGTTGCAGGAATGGTGGCAACAACTGGAGCCCCAATGGCAAACTGCATTTTCAATCACAGTATTTCAACATAACAATGAGCCAACTCCGGAGGAGTTGGCTCAACTTTATGCCGCTCCTGCTTTACGGTTTGCAGGGCCTTCTGCTCCCTATCCGAATATGAATTTTGAACTTACCAATTTATCGGGTGTTGCAGCATTACAACATCTTGAAACACTGGTAGCGGTATTTCAAAAAATTGAAACTGTTCAGGAAGTAAAACATCTTAAAACATTAAAGCATTTATTTCTTTACAATAACCTCATTTCTTCTCTGGATGGTATTGAAGATCTTACAGCGCTTGAAATGCTGTATGTGCAGGATAATCAGGTCATCTCCATTCATCAGGTACAAAAACTGCAAAACCTAAAAGAGCTTTACATTAACGGCAACCGGATAGAAAATCTCGATGGTTTAACTGAAGAGCATGCAGATAAATTACAGATGTTCATTTGCAAACCTAACGATCTGTTGAAACAAAAAGAATTGCTTCGGGTTGAGCGGGAGCTGGGTATCCGTTGCAGAAGTTTGTAAAGAATTATGCAGTATTAGCAATGAATAAACAGTATAACACTTTGTTGAAAGGCTGGATTCCGTGGAGGCTGATCAGAGAAGAAGAAAAGATGTACTGTGAATGGTTGTTCACCGGCTACAAATTATTTACTGAACCGTTTTTTGATGATACCATCCGTGTTTGCCGCACAATGAACGAAAACCGGCAGAAATTCAAAGCAGTATCTGATCTTGAGTTCATCTCAAATTGTTGTTCACAGGATTATGCAGCGCAGACAACTGCAGTTATTTTTCATGTTTCACGTTGCGGCTCAACATTACTTTCACAAATGCTCAGCTGTAATAACCGGCATGCAGTTCTCTCTGAAGTTCCTTTTATTGATCAGTTGCTTCGTTTACATTATACACATGAACATTATAAGGCGGAACAAATTGAACAATATGTAAAAGCATCTGTAGGTTTGTATCATTATCAGCCGCAACAAACACATCTTTTTGTGAAAACCGACAGCTGGCACCTGCATTTTTATGAACAGTATCGGAAACTATATCCTGATGCACTTTTTGTTTTACTGTACAGAGAGCCTGCAGCCGTTATTCAATCTCAACAAAAGCAAAGAGGACTTCATGCTGTTCCGGGATTAGTAGAGCCGCAATTATTTGGTTTAAATGTTACAGAAAGAGAATACAGCAATTTTGATTTGTATATGGCCGATGTGCTGCAGACTTACTATCAGAAAATGATTGCCATTGCATCGGGCGATGTAAATGTATTGCTTGTTAACTACAGTCAGGGAATGCAATACATCATTGCTGAAATGTATCGCTTACTTAAACTTGATCTGGATACCGAAACTGAACATCTGTTTGAAGAACGAAACCGGTTTCATGCAAAGCGCCCTGATCAGATTTTTACAGATGAAAAACTAACTGCTGAATTACCTCCATTTCTTACACGCTGCTATCAGTTATACGACCGTTTGGAGGAGCTCCGTCTTGCAAAAGCTTGATGCAATATTGAAGCAATTGCTGTACACAACTGTCTGCATCGGTGTTGGAAGTATCAATGATCAGGTCAGGATTTTCAGGCAATTCATACGGATCATTAATGCCTGTAAGATTCCTGATCTTCTGCGGGTCATCATCCGGCAACAGCGCTTTCTGATACAATCCTTTTGTATCCCGCTGAATGAGTACAGGAACACTGCATTTGATCCATATCAGTTTAGCGTTGTAATTGTGTTTCAGTTCCTGTCTTGTTTCCTCAAATGGATTAATCGCTGCAATCACAGCAACTTTCTGTTGTTTACAAACCTGATCAGCTACATGCCCCAGTCTCCGGATATTTTCTTTTCTGTCGGGAATACTGAAACCAAGGTCTTTGTTCAACGTCTTTCGGTATACATCTGCATCAATGACTTCTGCGGCAACGTTAATCTGCGTTAATTGCTGTTGCAATGCTGTTGCAAGGGTTGTTTTGCCGGCACCGGATAAACCTGTCATTTGCAGAATAATCATGCGTTGTAAAATATGAAAAGTAAGAAAATCAATCTCTCAACCATTTACACATGGCCGGATAATTTTCAGCTGAGTTGGGCGAGCCTGTAACCGTCATCCCCAGCCATTGCAACACAGGAACTCCGAAATAACGGCCTCCATCAAAGTCATCAATAATTTGTTTGCCTCCGCCTTTATACCCCTTCTCATGAAACACAAATGCAGGATCTATTGCAAGATGTTTGCAGGCAGCATAGCTCCATGCAATGGCCATCATTTCTTCAGCAGCATCATCTATTCGTGTGGCGATATCTGAACCGGAGATCGTATTTCGCTCAGATGATGGAATAACAGCAAGATGAGCCGCTTCATGAATAAGATCACCGGGGTATTTCAGTATTGTTTTATCAATCAGAATTTTGCCATTGCTGATAAAAAGTCCGGGTAAAAAACATGCTTCATTCTGCAGATCACAGCATATTACTTCAAGCCCGATAGTTTGAATGAATTGAATGGATGTAGAAAGCAGCAAATCGTTGTTCATTCCGTTTCTTTTTCCATTTTATCTGCAAGTTCAAGTGAAGTTACAGTATTCAGTAAGCGCAGTTGGGCAATAATCATTTGTTTTTGTTTGCTTTGAAATACAGGTTGTTGTTCCTCTTCAACTTGTTTCGTGCAAAAAGTGTTTGTTGCGAATTGCTTGTTCAGCCAGTCATTAACTTTACAATCTAACACAAGATGAATTCTGTCTGTATGGCCGAAGTTATTGATACGGTGTTTCAGCGTAAGATTCAGATACCAGCACTCGCCTTCCTGCATCAGTATACGTTCATCAGAAAGAAAAAACTCAACAGCCGGATTAGTGCTTACAGGAATGTGAAACCGCACCTCTCCATCTTCAAAACTTAAATCATGATCGCTGTGTTCTTTAATAACTGCGCCTGCATCCAGTTTCATTAATCGTACAGATGTTTTTTCGCATTGAAAGAAATTTAAAACTGAACGGAGATAGGTACATTGTTTTAGCAAGACAGTATCCTCATATGAAGGGGTTGTTGTTGCAGCTGTTGCATGAATGGAAATGATATTATCCATACTTCCGTTAATGGAACGGAGAGGCAGAATGGTCCAACCACCTTCGTAATGGGCTTTGTTGTAGTGTGCTTTCCAAAAACCACTTTCGAGCAATGCAACTTCCTGTTGCATTTTTTGCACATCAAACTGTTTGTTTAACTGTAAATACTTAATCAAAAAATGAAGGTTTTGGTTGCACTGTAAATTAATCGTTTTCATTCGTAATTTGCATACGATGCCTTTTAAACTTCAATCACCTTATACGCCTTCCGGAGATCAGCCGCAGGCGATTCAGCAGCTCACCGAAGGAATTCTCAACGGAGAAAAATACCAGACGCTTTTGGGTGTTACGGGTAGTGGTAAAACATTTACCATGGCCAATGTAATTCAGAATGTACAGCGCCCAACATTGGTGCTTACACATAACAAAACACTGGTGGCACAGTTGTATGGTGAGTTCAAACAATTTTTTCCCGATAATGCCGTAGGTTATTTTGTGAGTTATTACGATTACTATCAACCCGAAGCATACATGCCCGTAAGCGGCACGTATATTGAAAAAGATTTGAGCATTAATGAAGAACTGGATAAACTCCGCTTACATGCTACCAGTGAATTGTTAAGCGGACGCAGAGATATAATTGTAGTGGCGAGTGTGAGTTGTATCTATGGTATGGGTAATCCTGTTGATTTTGAAAACGGCATCATCCGTATTCAAAAAAATCAAACCATTTCACGGCAGGGATTTTTGCATTCACTGGTAAACAGTTTGTACAGCCGTTCGCAAGGCGATTTTTCAAGAGGAACCTTTCGTGTAAAAGGCGATACGGTTGATATCAACCTGCCGTATGTTGATTTTGGTTACCGCATTACTTTTTTTGGAGATGATATTGAAGACATTGAAACCATCGAAATAAAAACAGGCAAGCGCATCAGCAAAATGGAGAATGCCGCCATCTTTCCTGCCAATTTATACATTGCGCCAAAAGATCAGATGCAGCAGATCATTTATGAAATACAGGACGAAGCTGCAGCACAGGAAGCCTATTTTAAAAGTGTTGGAAAATATATTGAAGCACAACGGATCAAAGAACGTACAGAGTATGATCTGGAAATGATCCGTGAGCTTGGTTATTGCAATGGTATTGAAAACTATTCCCGTTTTTTTGACCGTCGCATGCCCGGCACAAGACCTTTCTGTTTGCTGGATTATTTTCCAAAAGATTATTTGATGATGATTGATGAAAGCCATCAAACCATTCCGCAGGTGAGTGGAATGTATGGCGGCGACAGAAGCAGAAAACTGGTATTGGTTGATTATGGTTTCCGTTTGCCGAGTGCAATGGATAACCGTCCGCAGAATTTTCATGAGTTTGAAAGTTTACTCAATCAGGTAATATTTGTAAGTGCCACACCCGATGATTATGAACTGCAAAAGACCGGCGGTGTAGTGGTAGAGCAGGTTGTAAGGCCCACTGGTTTATTGGATCCGCCCATTGAAATTCGCCCAAGTGTAAACCAGATTGATGATCTGTTAGATGAAATTGACCGCCGTGTAAAAAAAGGTGATCGTGTATTGGTAACAACATTAACCAAACGGATGGCGGAAGAAATGGATAAGTATCTGAAGCGGATCAACATCAAATCAAAATACATACACAGTGAAGTAGACACATTGGAGCGGATTGAAATTCTGCGTGATCTCCGGCTGGGTGTGATTGATGTATTGGTGGGTGTGAATTTATTAAGGGAAGGATTGGATTTGCCCGAAGTAAGTTTAGTTGCCATTCTTGATGCAGATAAAGAAGGTTTTTTACGCAACGAGAAAAGTTTAACGCAAACTGCAGGTCGTGCTGCAAGAAATGTAGATGGTTTGGTGATCTTTTATGCAGATAAGATGACCGACAGTATGCGCCGCACCATTGAAGAAACAAGCAGACGAAGAGAAAAGCAAATTCAATACAATATTGAGCATGGTATTACACCCAAAACCATCAAGAAAAGCATTGAGCAGGTGATGGGTCAAACTTCTGTGTTAGATATTAAGGGATATGATCTGTCGAAGCCTTATGCCATGTCGCCCGACGGTGAGTTGGTGGAGGCAGCAGAAGATCAGGAAGTGTATCAAAGCATACCTCAAATGGAACGGGCCATTGCTCAAACCAAAAAGCAAATGGAAAAAGCAGCCCGTGATCTTGATTTTATGGAAGCAGCCCGTTTAAGAGATGAGATGTTCCGGATGCAGAAGGAACTGGAAGGGATGAAAGGCTGAAATGCCCACCCTGCCTGCAAAAAACCGCTTCATCTTACAGAACACCCCGGCCAATCGGCTATTTGGCAGTGTAGGTCCTGAAGGAGTTTTGAAATTCCCTGTATTTCCTTAACTTGAAGCTCCTCAAAAACAATCAGCCATGTTCACATTCGCATTATTCAATCTCAAGGGTGGAGTAGGTAAAACCGCCAGCTGTGTAAACTTTGCCTATCTCGCAGCAAAAGACGGGTACAAAACATTGTTGTGGGATATTGATCCGCAGGGAGCTACTTCGTTTTATTACAAAGTAAAACCCAAGCAGAAAGTAATGATGCGTGATCTGGTTGGGAAAGATGCGGCATTGGTTGAAAACGTGATGACTACCGAATACGAAAACCTGGATATTATCCCTGCAGATGTAACTGCAAAAGCACATGATATTATGATTGACGAAATGCAGGGATCTAAAAAAAGACTGGCAACTATTTTAAAACAATTAAAGAGTGAGTACGATTTTATTTTTATTGATTGTCCTCCCGGATTAAGTTCACTTGCTGAAAATATTTTTAATGCGGCTGATATTGTATTGATGCCCATCATCCCCACAACACTTTCTGTACGCACCTATCAGATGGTCAAAGATTTTTTTAAAGAGAAGAGTATTGATCATAAAAAAATGACCTGCTTTTTTACCATGACTGATCTGCGCCGTAACATGCACAACGAAGTAATGGAAGAGCTGTATAAAGACAAACGCTTTTTCGCCAACTATATACCTTACCTGAGTGATGTTGAAAAGATGGGTGTTCACAAAGCGCCATTAGAAGAATTTGCCCGCAGCAGTTATGCAGCACAATGCTATCGTGAACTGTGGGAAGAAATCAAAGAGGGTGTGCTGTGATCCAGTGCTGTAGAGGTTTTCGGGCGACCGTAAATTTACCAATACCTGTTTAAGTACTATTGCTGAATTTTACAAATTAGAGTAATTATTGTTGTGTAATTCGAAAACTGTTTCTACATTTGAGTTGTCCTAGCTATTAAGAAAACCAATAAATAAATCCAATTATCATGAAAAAACCATTGCGTTTCTTCTCGTTCGTATTTTTCCTTTTCGCCATTTATTTAAACGTGTTTTACAAAGAAGATTCATTTCTTGCACGTGTAGTTGCGGGTAAATCTGAAGTTGCAAAACAACAGACAGCTCAGCAAACAAAAGAGGCGAAGCCATTAGAAAATGAAATGGCAGAAAATACATCCAAGTAATTTACTGTAGTTGTATTAAGATTTCGTAAAGCAGGTCAACGACCCGGCGATCCGTACCCTATACTTTTTATGCTGCCGGTGTTGAATTTTCTCATAATGTAAGTTTTGCGGAGGTGGTTTCAACCACCTCCTGTTTTTTCTTTTTTTTGCCACGTAATTACGGGGCTTTTGTTGTTTCGTAAATTTCTCTTTTATGCTTTAACAGAGGTGGTTAACTTAGCGGTATGGCCGACGATAAAAAAGTATTCCTCCTTGATGCGCTTGCACTCATCTTTCGTGCATACTATGCACTCATCCGCAATCCACGCAATACATCCAAAGGCAAAAACACCAATGCACAGTTTGGGTTTACCAACGCTTTGGTAGAGCTGATCAATAACCGAAAACCATCTCACATGGCGGTTTGTTTCGATACCCAGGCCCCCACAGAAAGGCATACCGATTTTGCAGAGTACAAAGCCAACCGGCAGGAAGCACCCGAAGACCTGCTCTTAGCAATCCCCGATATTAAGCGGATTATTAAAGGCTTCAATATTCCCGTTATTGAAAAAGACGGATTTGAAGCAGATGATATTATTGGTACACTCAGCAAACAGGCAGAAGCAGCAGGTTACGAAGTGTTTATGGTTACACCCGATAAAGATTACGGACAGCTTGTAACTGAGAAGGTAAAAATTTATAAACCTGCTTACCAGGGTGGTGATGTAGAAATTATGGGGCCTGCCGAAGTATGCGCCAAGTGGGGCATCAATGAAGTGAGTCAGGTGATTGATATACTTGGTATGATGGGTGATGCGGTAGATAATATTCCCGGCATTCCCGGTGTGGGCGAAAAAACAGCAGCCAAACTGCTGGCAGAGTATGGTACACTTGAAAATGTATTAGCCAATGCAGCCAATGTAAAAGGAAAGATGGGTGAAAAAATTGCTGCAGGAAAAGATCTCGCCATCATGAGTAAAAAACTGGCGACCATTATTACCGATGTGCCGGTTGAATTTCATGAAGAAGATTTCAGATTAAAAGAGTGGAACAAAGATGTACTGAAAGAGGTGTTTACCGAGCTTGAATTTAAAACACTGAGCAAACGCATACTTGGGGAAGATGTCACGGCAACTCCATCTGCACCGGTGGGTGTACAAACAGATTTGTTTGGCAATGTGATTGACACTACCATGGGTGAAGTAAGAAAAGCAGATAAAAAGAAATCAGTTGATCAGGAAATAAACTTGAATGAGGATGATGTTACAGAAGAAAGTAGAGGGCTGCAAGTCCCCTCTTCCGGAGGGGATTTAGGGGAGGCCATAGCTGCTTCTAAAAACATCAACAATACGCCACATGAATACATTGCTGTTACAACAGATACAGAAATAAAAAAACTGGTGGCTGAATTGAGTCAGCAAAAAGAAGTTTGTTTTGACAGTGAAACAACCGGGTTAGATGCAAATGATTGTGAGCTGGTCGGGTTGAGTTTTTCATATGAGCCGCATAAAGCATGGTATGTTCCATGTCCTGCTGATCAGGCTGAAACCAAAAAGATACTGGCATTGTTTAAACCATTGTTTGATGATGCATCAAAAATATGGATCGGACAAAATATTAAATACGATCTGCTGGTGTTAAAGTGGTATGATGTGGAGTTGAAAGGAAGTTTGTTTGATACCATGCTGGCACATTATGTAATTGAACCGGAAGGTAAACGCAGTATGGATCAGCTCAGCGATCAGTTTCTCGGATACGAACCCGTGCACATTGAAGAATTGATTGGTAAAAAAGTTCCAAAGAATTCTGCATCCAAACAACAGGGTACTATGCGTGATGTGGAGCTGGAAAAAATTAAAGACTATGCAGCTGAAGATGCAGACATTACGTTGCAGTTAAAACATGCATTGTTTCCAAAGCTCAAAGAAAAAGAAGTGGAACGTGTGTTTTATGAAGTGGAAAATCCGTTGGTGAAAGTATTAACCAATATGGAGTTTGAAGGGATACGGGTAGATGTGGATTTTCTCAATGACTATTCCAAACAATTAGAAAAGGATGCAAAGGAAGCAGAAGAAAAAGTATATGCATCATCCGGATTAAAATTTAATCTGGCTTCACCAAAGCAATTAGGCGAAGTACTCTTCGATCATCTCAAACTTGATCCCAAAGCGAAAAAAACAAAAACCGGACAGTATGCAACGGGTGAAGATGTGTTGCTGAAACTGGCGCATACAAGTCCGATTGTAGAAGACATTTTAACCTTTCGTGAGTTAACCAAACTAAAATCAACCTACGTTGATGCATTGCCATTGCTTATTAACCGCAAAACCGGAAGAGTTCATACAACCTACGGGCAGGCGGTTGCAGTAACCGGTCGTTTAGCAAGTAACAATCCCAATCTCCAGAATATTCCTGTACGTACAGAAAGAGGAAGAGAAATTCGCAAAGCATTTATTCCCAGAGATCACAATCATGTGCTGGTAAGTGCCGATTATTCGCAGATTGAATTGCGTATTGTTGCAGCTATCAGCGGCGATCCTGCGATGTGTGATGCATTCATTAAAGGCAAAGACATTCATACTGCTACTGCAGCAAAAGTGTATAAGATTGATGAGAAAGATGTAACCAAAGAAATGCGTTACAAAGCCAAGAGTGTAAACTTTGGAATTATTTACGGGCAAGGAGCCTTTGGCCTTGCTGATAATTTAGGCATCAGCCGCACCGAAGCAAAAGAGATTATTGATAATTATAAACGGGAGTTTGCAGGTATCCAGAAATATATGGATGATACGGTGAACTTTGCAAGAGAACATGGTTACGTTCAAACACTCATGGGCCGCAAGCGTTGGTTGAGAGATATCAATTCCGGCAACTTTACTGTAAGAGGTTTTGCAGAACGCAACGCCATCAACTCACCCATACAGGGAACAGCGGCTGATATGATCAAGCTGGCCATGATTAAAACACATGCGGCATTGCAAAACAGTAAACTGAAGAGTAAAATGATTTTGCAGGTGCATGATGAATTGGTGTTTGATGTAGTAAAAGAAGAGGTTGATGAAATGAAAGCGCTGATCATTGATTGTATGCAAACCGCTATGCCGTTAACAAACAATGTACCTGTAATTGCAGAAGCAGGAACAGGCACAAACTGGCTTGAAGCACATTAAAGAATGCTGAATAGAATTTACCTGTTGTTATTGTTCGTGTTTGTGCAGTTC
>JALHRP010000045.1:0-26894 GCA_022841365.1 Chitinophagaceae bacterium
CCAACATAGAAGAACTGCATGATGATCTGTTTAAAGAAAAACAGGTTCGTGTATCCGTTTTGAGATTGGATAAGATTCATCCGCTTGTATCGGGTAACAAATTGTTTAAACTGCATTACAATATTGAAAAGGCCAAACAGCAGGGCCTGCAAGGCATTCTTACAATGGGTGGCGCATATTCCAACCATCTGGCTGCAACAGCTTTTGCCTGTAAAGCCGAAGGTTTACAATCGGCCGGTATCATTCGTGGAGAAATTATTGAACCCCTCAACAGCGCATTATCTTTTTGTAAAGAACAGCAAATGCAGCTGATACCTGTACAACGAAATCAGTACAACAGAAACAGTGAAAAAGTATTGGCCATCAGAAAAAATGCAGCTGATTTTTTATTTGTACCTGAAGGTGGTGATAATGAAGATGGACTAAAAGGTTGTACAGAAATTCTGCCGTCTATTGAATCTGTTGATTCGTTCACACATATTTTGTGTTGCATGGGAACGGGTACCACATTTAAAGGGATTGTCAGTTCTGCAAAATCACATCAAACAATTATTGGTATACCGGTATTAAAAATAAAAGCTGAAGAGCAGGAAGGATTTCTTCAACAGCATTTAACCCCAGTAGCCAAGGCCAAACAAATGATTCTTTTTAATTATGCAGGTGATGGCTATGGAAAATACAGCAGCGCACAACTGCAATTCATGAATCTGTTTTATTCCCATACATCAGTTGCAACAGATATTGTATACACAGGCAAATTAATACAGGCTGTAACTGATTTGTTTAACCGGCGCTTTTTTCCGGCAGAAAGTAAGGTACTGGTGCTTCATACCGGCGGGTTACAGGGAAACAGGAGTATACCTGCAGGGAGTTTATTATTCTGAACGGCATTATATTTGCGCAGGATAAACCACCAACAACCGGACATACAACATCCATGAACAAACAACAATTCCTGCTCCTCGTTTTAGTTTTTTGCAGCAGTTCTCTTCTTGCACAAAATGATACACTCCCGAAATTTTCTGCAAAGAAAAAAAACGGAGAGATCACCATCAGCTGGATCAGTGTATTTAAAAATGCATCACAGATCAATATTCAACGTTCAAAAGACAGTACAAGAAATTTCAGTACCATTCATTCATTACCCAACCCAAACGTAAAGAGTTATACGTTTACAGATAAAACGGCCAAAAACGACAGCGGCTTTTACCGGATTTTTATTTTACTCGAAGGATCAAACTATTTTTTTACCGTGTCGAAACGGTTGTTTATAGACACATCAAAAACACAGATAGTTGAACCTGTTATTGTAACCGTAAAAACTGTTGACAAACCAAAAGTAAAAGAGCCCGAAGAAAAACCGGCTCCTCCTCCGCCGAAACCGGTTTGGGTTCCATCTGTCTACATTTTTACAGGAGATGATGGAAATGCGGTGATTAAACTCCCCGATGCCGGCAGTAAAAAATATTCCATCCGTTTTACGAAAGAAGATGGCAGCTTCCTGTTCCTGATTCCGGAAGTGAAAGAATCCTATCTTACGCTGGACAAAGTAAATTTTATGAAATCGGGCTGGTATTTTTTTGAATTGCTTGAAGAAGGCAAACTGAAAGAGAAAAATAAGTTCCTCATAACCAGAGACAACTAAAGTTTAGAAAACAGATGTGTTTCTGGGTTTGTTTTTGTACTTTGTAAGGGAGTTCGCAGCGTAATCCAAATTTACCCGACCATGAGCTTGAAAAAAATCACCTTACTGTTTATTGCCTCTCTCCTGCTGTTGCAAAACAACTTTGCTCAACAGGTTTCCAGAAAAGGAAATAATCCATCGAATAAAACAACGAACAAACAAGGCCAGCCGCAATATGAACTTGAACAGTTCATGGGAAAATGGCAGGAAGTAAAACGCATGCTTGAAAACAAAAAAGAACTCAGCATTGGCGATACCATTTTTCTTCATTTTACTCCACCAGATAAATTAGAAACCAGAGACGGTACAAAAAACATCATGCGTGGATATGCTATGATTGAAGAACCTGGAAATGTGCTGATTGCAGCTGCAGATATTTACACCATTCTTTCTGTTAAGCCCAACGAAATAGTTTTGTATAACGATGAAGGCTTTATTCATGTACTGGAAAAAAGAGAAATCTTCTGGCGGGAAACATTGGGAAAAACCGAAGTGCCCGAGCCTGCATATGAAACACCTGTTTCATTTAAAATTGCCGACATCATTGGCGGCTGGAATATTTATCGCCGTAAAGGAAAACCCGGTGCACTCGATTCAAATACGGTGTTCATCAAAAACATCAAATCTATTTCTGCAGTAAACGATCAAACAGCTATTGCAGAGATTACCTGCTATACAAGAGAAAAATCACAAACATTGCCCTGCACCATTATTGTAAAAGATAAGAGTGTGGAAATTAAAGCAGGCAGTTACACCTGGAATTTACTGATCTATAAAGCCGATGGTAAAGAACTGGTGTTTGGCAATGCGGATATGCTCATCTATTTTGCCAAGCCGCTTTAGCAACTACGTTAACTGAACATCAAACACGATTTCAAAATTCTTTTTTACGTTTTCTTTTACTTCTTCAAAATTGAGTGCATGCCCCAATTCTTTTTGTAAAGAGGTAACCTGTTTGTTTTCAATACCACAGGGTATGATGTAATTAAAATAGTTGAGATCAGTATTTACATTAAATGCAAAACCATGCATAGTAATCCATCGGCTGCAACGTACACCCAATGCACAGATCTTTCGTTCTTTACCTTTTATATCAGGATCTAACCACACGCCTGTTTCTCCTTTGCTTCGTTCACCTTTTAATCCATACATCGCCATGGTTAAAATGATCACTTCTTCCAGTTTGCGGAGATACCTGCCAATATCAGTTTCAAATTTTTCAAGATCGAGAATGGGGTAACCAACAATTTGCTGCGGACCATGAAACGTAATATCTCCGCCACGATTGGTTGCAAAATATTCAATGCCTTTAGCATTACGTTCTTCTTCGCTGATAAGAATATTTTTTACATCGCCACTTTTACCCAAGGTGTAAACAGGCGGATGTTCTACAAGAAGCAAGTGGTGAGTGGTTTGCGGAAAGTGATGATCAACCTGCACACTACTATCTACTATCGGCTCCCGACTATCGGCTAAAACCCGAAGCTTCCTTTTTATTTCAAGGTTCTGCTGCAACAAAGACTCCTGGTAATCCCATGCCTGTTGATAGGGCATTTGTCCTAAATCTTCAAATAGTACCTCTTGTGTCATGAGCTGCAAAACTACAATCATTTCAATTCATAATCCTGCAGGGCTTATTTTTGCAGACAATGAACGAAGAAGAATTACTGGCACAGGATAATGAACTTGAAAACGGCGATGGCTCAGAAGAGTTATACGAGCGGAAACGTTTTGTAGTAACCAAAGGGCAGGAACCGTTGCGGATTGATAAATTTCTGATGACAAAGATTGAAGGTGCTACCCGTAATAAAGTACAACGTGGTATTGAAAACGGTTTCGTATTGGTGAACAACGGCATTGTGAAAGCCAATTACAAAGTAAAGCCGGGTGATGAGATCATTACATTTTCTGATACTTCACCGGAGGATACTGAAGTTAAGCCTGAAGAACTTCCGCTCAACATTGTATATGAAGATGCTGATGTGATGGTTGTAAATAAAGTGGCAGGAATGGTGATGCATCCCGGCAGCGGCAACTACAGCGGCACTTTGGTGAATGGTGTGGTATGGTATCTGAAACAGCAACAACCTGAATTAACAGAGAATGAACTGCCACGCTTTGGCATGGTACACCGGATTGATAAAAATACAAGCGGACTGGTTGTACTTGCAAAAACAGAACAGGCCAGTGTACATTTAGCCAAACAATTTTTTAACCACACGGTTGAACGCAAATACATTGCCTTGGTTTGGGGCGATCTGAAAGAAGAAAGCGGAACCATCACCGGTCATGTGGGCAGGCATCAACGTTTCCGAAAAATCATGGATGTATATCCTGATGGTGAATATGGAAAAGAAGCTACTACTCATTACAAAGTGCTCGAACGTTTTGGATATACTACTTTGGTTGAATGCAGATTGGAAACAGGACGTACACATCAGATCCGTGTACACATGCAGCACGTTGGACATCCTTTGTTTAATGATGATACGTATGGTGGCGACCGGATTGTAAAAGGAACCGTTTATACCAAGTACAAACAATTTGTAGATAATTGTTTCGCTATTTGTCCACGTCATACTCTGCATGCTGAAACCTTAGGTTTTACACACCCGGTTACACGAAACAGAATCTTGTTTGAAAGTGCCCTTGCAGAAGATATGCAGAAAGTAATTGAGAAATGGCGGGTGTATACAAAGGCCAAAAACCTTACAGCAGATAATCAGTAATCTCTTTTACGAAAATTGAAGTGACTGCCAAGTCGCAAACCAATTGTGTGAAATGCTCCCTGTTTATAAAAGATGTTTTCGTAACGAATTGACAAATCATACTGTAATACTTTTTCAGTAGGAAACAAATAACCAAAACTGAGACCACTAACAGGACCTGTTAATCTCTCATCAACATCTCTTCCATCTAAATTCTGAAAACTTCTAACACCATAAACGCTGTATCCAATTTGTGGTTCGGCATAAAAGCCGGTTCCGCTCCTGTCAAATGAGTACATGTAACCAATCTTTATCGGAAGATATGCCATACCATAAGCATCAGGATACTCTATTTCAGGAATGTATTTAAGTCCGACTTCAACATTTATTTCATCAGCACTCTCCTTTACGGGAATCCCAAATTTTAACATCCCCCCAAATCCAATAATATACCTTGAATCAGGCTTTTGGTTTAATACGGTTAAAATTTCAATCTGAGCACTAGCGCTGTAAGCAAGAAGTACAGCGAAAATTAAAAACATGTTTTTCATAACCTATTATTTCGGAAATATCATTTTATAATCTACGTTCACTTTCCCTTTAGAGATATCATCTAATTTACCTTTGAGCATTTTTCGTTTCAATGGTTTCAGATAATCAATAAACAGTTTGCCATCTATATGATCGTATTCGTGCAGAATGACACGTGCCGTTAACCCATCAAACGTTTTCACATGCTCTTTAAATTGTTCATCCATAAAACGGATGGTCACTTCTTCGGCACGGTAAATATCTTCACGAATCTTCGGGATACTCAAACAACCTTCATTAAACACCCAGTCATCCCCCAACAGTTCTTCCACATGTGCATTAATAAACACCTGCTTAATTCCGGGAGTATCGGGATATAACAGCGTCTCTTCTTCATCCATGTTGGCAAACATCTGTGTACTATCCATTACAAACAAGCGAATGTCACGGTTAATCTGAGGTGCGGCAAGTCCCACTCCATTTGAAGAGTACATGGTCTCCCACATATCTTCAATCAACTTAGAGAGGTTGGGATAATCGGGGGTGATGTCTTTACTCACCTTTCTTAATACATCAAATCCGTATGCAACTATTGGAAGAATCATTCAATTTTTGATTTTTTGATTTCAGGCCTGTCTGCCGACAGGCAGGTTGCAGGTTTGCGCCCACAACCATAAAAATTTAGCTGCAAATATAAGCACTGGAGGCGAAGGAATAAATCTGAAATCGTACATCTGAATTCTACAATCGCTGCATATATTCCTGCAGCATAATGGTTGCGGCGATTTCATCCACCAGTTTTTTATCCCTGCGCTGATGTTTCTTTAATCCCATTTCCAGCATGGCATCTTTTGCCATCTTGGATGTATAGCGTTCATCCACTGTTTCAACAGGAATAGAAGGAAAGTTTTTTTTCAACTGCTCAATGGCACGTTTAACCAGTGGAGTGGCGTGTGTGTCGGAATCATCCCAATTGGTTGGCATGCCGATGATGATTTTTTCAACCTGTTCCTGTTGGAAATAGGTTTTTAAGAACGGAATAAAATCTTTGGTAGCAATGGTTGTTAACCCTGTTGCAATGATCTGCAAAGGATCGGTTACCGCAATGCCGGTGCGTTTACCGCCGTAATCAATACACATTATTCGAGCCATCTTTGGGCCGTCATGTCGACGAAGGAGACATCTCAATAAAATCAAACTGTTTGAAATGTTGGAGACCTCTCCTGCGTCGAGGTGACGTTCTAAGTTTAATTTGTTATAAAATTATATCCACAATCACAAAAACCGCAAACACTACACTGGCTATACCGTTTGCTGTCATAAATGCAATATTCACTTTGCGTAAATCATCCGGTTTAACAATGGAGTGTTGATAGATGAGCATACCTGCAAACACAGCTACACCAATCCAATACAACCAGCCAAAACTTCCATACACACCCGCTGCAATGACACAGATGGCTGCCAACACATGCAGGAGTTCTGATACACGCAATGCCTTTGCTTTTCCCAACCATGCAGGAATTGATTTCAATTCGTACTGCTTATCAAATTCTTCATCCTGCAAGGCATAAATAATATCGAACCCACTCACCCAAAACAAAACGGTGAATGAAAACAGAATGGGTAACAATTCAAACGCACCTGTTACAGCTAAATATGCTCCGATGGGTGCAAGAGATAAACCAAGTCCCAACACCAAATGACAAAGTGGAGTAAAACGTTTGGTATAACTGTAACCCAGCACTACCAGTAATGCAACGGGTGATAATGCAAAACAAATGGTATTGATAAAATAAGTTGTGGCAACAAACAACACACTGCTGATGATGGTAAACAACAAGGCACTGTTGGCTGAAATAATACCGGCAGGTATTTCACGAATTGCAGTGCGTGGATTTTTTGCATCAAAGCTTCTGTCTAAATAACGATTGAAAGCCATGGCTGCGCTGCGGGCGAAGACCATGCAGAGGAGAACGAGTACGAATTTCCAAAATACAATCCTCCAAAAAGTACCTGCCAGCATATTTTCTCCATTCAAAATATCAGTAAGTGTTAAGTTCAACCTCATGAAGATAATTCCGCTTTTTTTGACTAAGACTTCAACACCCCCATTTACCAGTGCAAGAAAAAATCCAATTAACGCAAACGGCAAGGCAAAAATGGTATGTGAAAACTTAATTAAAGAGAGGTAGTTTTTAACCTTTGTCATTCTTAATAAAATAAACTTCGTTTAAAAAAAAATATACAATGAAGAAAGCATCAACAATTATCATCATTAAGTGATTATCTCATAAATCCCATTATTCCCTTAAAATCCCAGTTCTGACAATCTCCCACAACACTACTCCTGCTGCTACAGAAATATTCAGTGAATGTTTCATCCCAAACTGCGGTATTTCAATACAGCCATCACATTGATGCAAGGTTTCCTGCTCTACTCCTTCTGCTTCATTTCCAAAAATGAGGGCAATCTTTTCTTCAGCTCCCTGTTTAAAATCCTGCAACAAGATACTTCCTTGTGTTTGTTCAATGCCGAATATCTTATAACCGCTTGTCTTCAATTCGGCTAGTGCGTCTGTTGTTTTGGAGAAATACTTCCATGTAACGGTTTCTGTTGCGCCCAATGCTGTTTTATGAATATCTCTGTGCGGAGGCTGAGGTGTGTAGCCAATCAGGTAAACTGCTTCCACCAAAAACGCATCGGCTGTACGGAACACACTGCCTACATTCTGCATGCTCCGGATATTTTCCAGCACCACAATCAGCTTATTTTTATCGGCTTCCTTAAACTCCTCCACGGTTTTACGATTCAATTCGTCCATTCCCAGTTTTCGCATCAATGCTGTTTTGCCTGCAAATGTAAGTCAGTACAGCAATTGATAGGCTTAAATGGCCTGTTCCTACCTCTAAAACCTTACCTTTGCGCAAATTTTGACACAGTATATGAACACATTTGAAGCGCTTGGTTTGGACGATAGATTGATGAAAGCGATTAGTGAACTCGGTTTTACAACTCCCACTCCTATTCAGGAAAAAGCAATCCCTGTCCTGCTCAGCGGAACAAAGGATTTAATCGGCCTGGCCCAAACGGGTACCGGCAAAACAGCAGCTTTTGGTTTACCCTTGCTGCAATTATTAGACGAAAGCAAAAAATATCCACAGGCATTAATTGTATGCCCTACCCGTGAACTTTGCCTGCAGATCGTTAAAGAGATCGAAATTTTTAAAAAACACATGAAGGGAATGCAGGTGGTTGCTGTTTACGGCGGCACATCAATCGGCATGCAGATCCGTGATATCAAACGGGGTGTTCAGATTGTAGTGGCCACTCCCGGTCGTTTAATTGATTTAATTGAACGCAAAGCCATTAACCTCGGTGAAATTCAATATGTGGTGCTGGATGAAGCAGACGAAATGCTGAACATGGGTTTTCAGGATGATATTGAATTCATTTTGCAGAACACACCTAAGAAAGAAAGTACCTGGTTGTTCAGTGCAACTATGCCACCGGAAATTCGTAAGGTGAGCCGCAAGTACATGAAAGAGCCGGTTGAAGTAACAGTTGGTAAAATGAATACGGCCAACGTAAACATTGATCATCAGTATTTCGTGGTATCATCACAACACCGTTACGAAGCATTGAAACGCTTGATTGATTTCAACCCCGGTATTTATGGTATCATTTTTACCCGTACAAAAATTGATGCACAAAATATTTCTGAGAAGTTAACCCGTGAAGGGTATGATATTGATGCCTTGCATGGCGATCTTACCCAGCAACAACGGGACACCGTTATGGGGCAGTTTCGTGACAGAACATTGCAGTTGTTGATTGCAACAGATGTAGCTGCACGTGGTATTGATGTAAAAGATATCACACATGTTATCAACTACGAATTGCCCGATGATATTGAAGTGTACACCCATCGTAGCGGTCGTACAGGTCGTGCCGGTAAAACGGGTATTTGTATGAGCATTGTACACAGCCGTGAAATCGGAAAGGTTCGTCAAATTGAGCGTATTGTACAATCACGTTTTAATAAACTTGAAATCCCAACCGGAAAAGATGTGTGCCGTAAACAGTTTTTCTCGTTTATGGATAAGCTCATCAACATGGATGTAAGCAATGAAGAGTACGAAACCTATGTACCCATGTTGCAGGAAAAGTTTGCAGACATCAGCAAAGAAGAAATTCTGAAACGTGTAGCTTCCATGGAGTTTGACCGTTTCCTGAAATATTACGAAAACGCAGAAGATCTCAACATCCGTGAACGTGGCCGTGAATTCGACAAGTTTAAAAAAGATGGTCGAGGTACCGGTCGTGAAAGAGAACGTGAACGTATAGTTCCGGGTCGCAGCAGCGAAGGACGTAAGCCTTACCGTGATACACAGGGTCGTGATTTCAACAGCAGTGGAAGCGGCAGTTACACCAAGCTCTTTGTAAACCTCGGTACAAAAGATGGTTTTTACAAAGCCAGCTTTCTCCAGTTTATTTTAGACATGAGTGAATTACGGAAAGATGTGTTGGGCAAGATTGACATGCGTGATCTCAACAGTTGGGTTGAAGTAGACAGCAAGGCTGCCAAACAAATGATCAGTGCCATTGATGGTAAAAAATTCAAAGGCCGAAGCATACGAATGAATGATGCAAACAGCAGATAAAAAATAAACCCCGGAATGTACCGGGGTTTATTTTTATGATTATTTGAGTTTTGATATGAAAAGCGTTTAGCCAAACACCTACTCCTTATTAAACAAAAAAGCGGGTGTTGTACAGTTCTTTCCGATTCGCAATTATTAACTGAACGGATAAAAATAATTCATTTTTTATACGATCTGCTTAACCAAACTTTAAGGAGGAATTCTTTAGAAACAACCTCACCTCATTCGGACTGTTTCTGAAATCAGACATCAACACTAATCCACATCCTGTGTATAAACAAAATTTCCCAACAACGAATGATTTGGTTTCTTTCATCAACCAAAAAACTGTTCATGAAACAAATCAACGCATTCTCAACAGGCAAATTTCTTTTGCTGTTTTTACTCTTTTATTCCGTTACTGCACAGGCACAGGTAGTCATATCCTCCACAACAACAACCTATACTCAAAACTTTAATACACTCAGAGCAACATCGGGCACCTCTTCCACATTACCAATAGGATGGAGATTACTTGAAACAGGAGCCAATGCAAATACAAGCTACGCAACTGATGCAGGAGCATCAACAACAGGTAATACATACAGCTACGGTACAGGAACCAATACAGAAAGAGCATTCGGCACACTGCTTTCAGGTTCGTTAACTTCAACTCTTGGTGTGCAGATACGCAACAGCACAGGACAAACCATTACTTCAATCACCATCTCATACACAGGTGAACAATGGAGATGCGGTACTGCAGGAAGAACAGATCAACTGGATTTCCAATACAGTCTTAATGCAACATCTCTTTCTACAGGCACATGGACCGACAATAACAGTTTAGATTTTTTATCTCCCAATACCGCCACAACCGGTGCTAAAGACGGTAATGCAGCAGCAAACAGAACTGTAAAAACTGTAACCATTACCGGCTTAAGTATTGCCAACAATGCCCTCTTTTGGTTAAGATGGAGTGATGCTGATGCAAGTGGTGCTGATGATGGATTAGCCATTGATGATGTTTCATTCAGTTTAGGAGCAAGTGATGTTACAGCTCCTGTGCTTGCAGGATTAAATCCGGCAAATACATCAACTGCTGTTGCACTCAATGGTAATTTAATTTTAACTCTCAATGAAAACATTCAAAAAGGTGTAACAGGAAACATTGCTGTAAAAAGAGTTAGCGACGGCGTTACAGTGAATACAACTTCTGTTACATCATCAACCATCACGATCAGTGGCGCATCTGCAACCATTCCATTTTCCGGATTGGCTTACAGCACCGCTTATTATGTTGAAGTTCCTGCGGGAACTTTCAGAGATCTTGCAGGAAATAATTTTGCAGGCTTTACAGGATCAGCAACCTGGTCGTTTACAACAATGCCGCAGCCGGCTGCAACGGTTAGTGTAAACCCTGCTTCTCTTGATTTTGGTTTTACAGCAGCAGGTTCAGTTTCGGCAAATAAAACATTCAGCTATACAACAACAAATATTTCAGCAGCATTAACTCTTACTGCTCCATCAGGATTTGAGTTATCAAAAGATGGAATTGCATTTACTGCTTCTATCAACTATACATTAAGTGAAGCGCAGGCAGGACAAACAGTTACTGTTCGTTTTGTACCGGCTGTTGTAAATACAAATTACAATGGTCTCATTAACTTCAGCAGTACAGGATTAAACGATAACAAAGTTCAACTCAGCGGCAACTCCAATGTAACTCCACCTGCCGGACCATTGAATTTTTACTTCGGTAATCTGCATGCACACAGCAGCTATTCAGATGGTAATGCAGATGATGTTACAAAAATTCCTGCTGATGATTATGCATTTGCAAAGAATTCACTTTGTTTCGATTTTCTCGGTATCAGCGAACACAATCATCCTGCAGCAGGAATGAATATTGCTGATTGGCAACCCGGCCGTTCGCAGGCAGCAGCAGCAACTACTTCTACTTTTGTTGGCTTGTATGGAATGGAATGGGGTGTTATCAGCGGCGGCGGTCATGTAATTGTATATGGTGTTGATTCTTTAATTGGATGGGATCCCGGACAATATCAGATTTATGTTCCTAAAAGTTTATACAAAGGATCAGGTGGTTTGTTTGATATTATTAACCGTCATGGAAATAATGCGTTGGCTTATTTAGCACACCCTAATTCTACCGATTATAATGATTTGCTGAATGGTGCTTTTGATATGGCAGCAGATGATGCAGTGGTTGGTACTACTGTTGAAAGCGGTCCTGCTTTTTCTACCAACACCAGCTATACAAATCCCGGTACATCCATGTCTTATTTAACCTATTACAGAAATATGCTGTCGAAAGGTTATCATGTAGGCCCAACCATTGATCATGATAATCATAACATGACATTTGGAAGAACAGCTAAAACAAGATTGGTTGTTTTAGCACCATCACTAAGTGAAAATAATTTACTCGATGGTATGAGAAGAATGCGGTTCTACGCATCGCAGGATTGCGGCGCAAGAATTACTTATACCATCAACAATCAACCAATCGGCAGTATTCTTACACAGGCAGGTGCACCAACAATTAATGTAGGCAGTGTAACTACAACAGCAGTTACTTCTGTAAAAATTATGTCCGGTGTACCCGGAAGCGGCACTGCAGCAACTGAACTTGCCAGCAGCACAAGTGGTACCTTTACATTTACGGATAATACGTTGAGTAATTTATCGCAGCGTTATTATTATTTAGATATTACAGAAACCGATGGAACAAGAATCGTTACCTCTCCTATCTGGTACTCAAGAAATGATCAGGCACTGCGCAGAACATCACTCACCTCTTTCTTTACGGTGAATGAAACTGAAAAAGTAATCCTGAAATGGACAACAGAAAATGAAAGCGCCAATCAGCAATTTGATATTGAACGTTCCATTGACGGAGGAAGAACGTATACAAAGATTGGAACTGTAAATGGCAAAGGAGCTTCAAATAATGTATTAACCTATGCATTGCCCGATCTGCAACCATATAACGGAGTAGCATTTTACCGTCTTGTACAAAAGAATCAATACGGTGATATCAGCTTTACTGATATTAAAACAGTTAACCGCAGTACCATTCCGGTTTCTTATTATACAGTGTATCCTAATCCTGTTCATGGTATATTAAATGTAAAAGTAACAACAACGGTTAGTGAGAAAACAACTGTTGAAATTTATGATATGACAGGCAGAAGAATGATTGCAAAGCCGGTTACACTTGCTGCGGGTGAACAAAACCTTCAGCTCGATATGAGCAGTTTAAAAAACGGAACCTATGTATTGAAGTTTGTATTTGCAGGTAAAACAAATACCCAGATGATTAATAAGTTCTGATAGGAAAAATTGTAAAAAAAATCCCGGCTTGTAGCCGGGATTTTTTTTCTCAACTAATGTTGATTACTGACCAACCGTTATTTTAATGATTGTATACTTTGAAATTGTTTTCTCGCCATTGTTACAGCCACCATATCCGTTATCGTTACCGCTGATTTTTGTAACAGACAATAATTTCACTTCATCGGTACCGCTAAATCCGTTTTTTGGCTGATAGAAATAAACCGGGCTTCCTTTGTCAACATGCAATCTTGTTTCACTGATGAGATAATGAGATGCCTGTTTGGCAATGCTCACTTCTGTATCAGCAATTAAATCGAGCTGATACGATTGATCCGTAGAAATTTTTACCTGAACAATTTCATCAGGCAATGTAACTGATCTGTTGCCGGGACCACGCTCTTTCATACAAGAGAGAAATAACAACATCATGCCCGGCATTAAAACGGGGAGGAAAATGATCTTTCTCATAAAATAAAGTTTAACTAAATCTACTTTTGTTTTACAGAAATTTCAAATTTCGTTTTGCACATGAAGAGCAAGTGTCAAATACAATATCAATTGATAAAGTATAGCTACTTGCATTACAGCAGCTAAGGATTTTTATACAGCACAAAAAAAATCCCGGCAAAAGACCGGGATAAGTAATAGATCACTGCAACAACAGCTTTTGTTGCCAGCTTTTTTCTTTTTGCTGCAGCTGAATATAATAAACCCCGGCCGGGAGCTGCTGAATATTCAGTGGCACCTGTATGGTTTCTGCAATTGAATTTTTTCGAAGTGTTTGTTGCAAAATAACTCTTCCGTTGTTGTCAACTATTCTCAGCTCAAACTTACCAGTGAGTTCACCACTTATCTGCAGCAATGAATAACTGTTTGCAGGGTTTGGACCCAGTAACAGTTTCATTTCATTATTCTGTACATCTCTGATTCCGGTTGCTATATCTGCAGTTACAGTTGTAACAGCTGTATTGGTTACAATTGGCAGATTGTAATCAAAATAAATACTGGCTTTATTCTGAATAACATCATTCGCTACAAGATTTGTTTTGGGTTTGATACGGAAAGAAACATAACCGATACTCCGGTTCAGATTTGTAGTACTGTCGGGAAGTTTAATGTTATCAAAAAACCAATTGAGTTTATTGCCGTCTTTAATGGTAAGATTATATGCGTGACTGCTTCCGATCATTTGAAAACTGTTCCAGTCTAATTTCGTGTCTAATGTATCAAGCAGTCTTACAAAAAAAGCAGTATCATTTCCTGTATTTTGAAAACGGATGACGTAATTGATATAAGCACCTTCCTGTACTGTTCGCAATGGAATACGTCCTGCAAAACTTTCCAGCTTATCATTGGGATCATATGAACCAACAACACGTTGTCTTAAACGGCTGGTATCATCAGCAGGAGTAAGATCGCCTGCAACAGGTAATACCACAGCAGTAAACTTCAATGTATCGTTGATGTTTACTGTTGGAGGCGGAGCTACATTCATTTCAATACCAATTGTAATGGAATCAAGTGGCTGCAGATTAGTATAGTTCCATGTAATATTATCTGCGGTTATTGATGCAGGTAATGGCAGACTGAGAGAAAAACTGGTTCTACTGTCTTTGATCAGTTTCACACTGCCCGAAGAAATCGTGGTGGTACCAACGTTTTTATAGTTGAGTGCGTAATACGATTTAAAGCCCGGTCTTGCAGGGGTTGTTGGAATAAGATGAACGATTAAATCCTGCTGATTAGGGATAGGTTGTATGGCAAAGCTGAAGGAATCTTTATTGAAATAGGTAGCAAATGTGGAGCTCTTTGATGCTGGTACAACATTAAAGTAAGGGTTATTCAACTGAACTGTTGTTGTATATGTTCCTAAATCTGTATCAAAAGAAAAGGCTCCGTTAACAGGCATTGCCGTTAATACAACAGGACCGTTTTGAGATTTCACTAAAGCCTGATTAAAAAAAACTTCACCCGGATCTTTCAGGCCATTTAAATTAACATCATAATACAATACGCCTTTGATGATATTTGAATTGCCCAATCTTGCTAAATACCCATCCGTAATATTATTGGCAGATGAATCAGTAACACCTGCAATAATAAAATCTGTTTCGGTAAGATAAGAGACAGCAAACCCATAATCATTGTTTGCGGTACCAATTGTTTTTTGCCAGTTAAGTGTACCATTTGGTAAAATATTGATCAGCCACATATCTGCATTGCCGTTATTACCTGAAACATCCATATCATCAGAACGTGTATATGCAGCAACCAGCAGAGAATTATTTGGGAGTGGAAGAACATGAAAACCTCTTTCAAAACCTGAGCCACCGTATGCCTGAGACCATATAACATTACCGTTAAAATCTGTTTTTACTACCCATACATTTTCTAAAGGCTTTGTTCCGTTTGTAATAGTTGATGTAGGATCTGCATTTCCGGTTACTACAATTGAATGATCAGGTGTAACTGCAACACTTCTGAATGTTTCCACACCTGTACTTCCGTAATTTTTTTGCCACAATAAATTACCGCTGCTGTCTGTTTTAAATAACCATGCATCTGTTGCACCATTGTTCCCGGTTAAATCGCCGTTGGTTGATGTTGCAGAACCTGCTACTAAAAATCCATGATCAGCCATTTGAATAACAGATCTTGCTTTCTCTCCCCCTGTGCCTCCAAAACATTTCTTCCAAATAAGATCACCGTTATTATTAATACGGAGCATCCATACATCAGCACCTCCTATAGAGTGATTACCTGTAACATCTCCGTCGTTTGAGTTTGTTGTTCCTGCAATGATAAACCCGTTGGTAGAAGTTCTGTAAATATGGTGTGCAATATCTACATTACTGCCACCATATTTTTTTTGCCATTGAAAAATACCTGCGCTGTTAAACTTTGCAATTAATAATTGTGAACTGTCTGGAAACCCACCTTCAAAACCAACAGCAACAAAACCACCATCTGCTGCCTGCGTTACAGAAGTAAAAGCACTTTTATGCGGATCAACACCATTTAAAACAGTTCTCCACAAAACATTTCCTGCACTGTCTGTTTTAACTATCCATGGTCTTCCGCCCATATTCTGTTCCAATAATAAACCGGGGGTTAACGTAAACCCTGTATCAGCGCCGGCTAATACAAATCCTTTATCGCTTGTAATTTGTACATCATAAATAAATTCATATCCGGAGTATACAGATGTAATTTTTTTAGTCCACTTCACACCCGGTACTTGTGTATAAGCAGTGATGACACTAAAAAACAGAATGGCAGTTGAAACCAGAATTTTAGTTTTCATGATTGAGTGTATCAGTTAGATTGAATTACATAATTACAAATTAATTCGTAACCCTGTATAGTTCCTGCACTTTTTAACAGGTTAGCATAAAAAAACCCCGACACTTGTCGGGGTTGTATCTATAGCTTTTAATCACTATTTGTTTTACGCACTCACCTTACCTTTCACCTTTGCGATTACTTCTTCAGCAACGTTATTCGGTGCAGGAGCATAATGACTGAACTCCATGGTTGAAGTTGCACGGCCGCTTGATAATGAACGTAACTGTGTTACATAACCAAACATTTCACTTAACGGAACTTTGGCTCTGATCACCTGTGCATTACCTTTTGTATCCATACCTTCCAGCATACCACGGCGACGGTTAAGGTCACCCGTAACATCACCCATGTACTGATCAGGAGTAACAACTTCCACTTTCATGATTGGTTCAAGCAATGTTGGTTTTGCTTTGCGACCTGCTTCACGGAAACCACTCTTTGCACAAAGCTCGAAAGACATTGCATCAGAATCCACATCATGGTAGCTGCCGTCGAATACACGAACCTTCATATCAACCATTGGATAGTTGGCTAATACACCATTACCCATTGCGTTTTCAAAACCTTTTGTAATGGCAGGTACAAATTCTTTTGGAATAGAACCACCAAACAAATCGTTTACAAACTGGTAGTTCTTGCCCGGATTTTCTTTCAGCCACTCTTCATCAGCAGGTCCGATTTCAAAAATGATATCGGCGAACTTACCACGACCACCCGATTGCTTTTTCAATACCTCACGGTGTTCAACATTTTGCTTAAATGCTTCTTTATAAGCAACCATCGGTGCACCCTGGTTAATTTCAACTTTAAATTCACGCTTCATACGGTCAACAATAATCTCCAGGTGTAATTCACCCATACCACTTAAAATGGTTTGACCTGTTTCTTCGTCTGTGCGTACACGTAATGTTGGATCTTCTTCTACCAGTTTAGAGATCGCTAAGCCCATTTTATCAACATCAGCCTGCGCTTTTGGCTCAACAGCTAATGAGATTACGGGTTCAGGAATAAACATGTTCTCCAACGTGATCGGATGATTCTCATCACACAATGTATCACCGGTTTTAATTTCTTTGAAACCTACTGCTGCACCAATATCACCCGCTTCAATAAAATCAATCGGGTTTTGTTTGTTGGCAAACATTTTCATGATACGGCTGATACGCTCTTTCTTACCACTACGTACGTTCAATACATAAGAACCTGCATCCAAGTGGCCTGAATAAACCCGGAAGAATGCCAGACGACCTACGAAAGGATCTGTCATGATCTTAAATGCCAATGCAGCAAACGGTGCTTTAGCATCTGGCTTACGTGTTAACTCTTCACCTGAATCAGGATCGGTTCCTTTAATCGCTTCCACATCCATCGGAGAAGGCAGGTAACGGCAAACCGCATCCAGTGCAGTTTGTACACCTTTATTCTTAAATGAAGAACCGCACATCATAGGCACAATTGAAAGATCAATCGTTGCCTTACGTACTGCTTCATGAATTTCTTCTTCTGTAATGCTGTCCGGATTATCAAAGAATTTCTCCATCAACTTATCATCATATTCTGCAACAGCTTCTACCAGCTGCGCTCTCCAGTCTTTTGCTTCTTCAAGCATATCAGCAGGAATTTCAATTTCATCAAATGTCATTCCTTCTGTTTCCATATGCCAGATGATTCCTTTCATCTTGATCAGATCCACCACACCTTTAAAATCATCTTCTGCACCAATGGGCAATTGAAGAGGAACGGCTTTAGATCCAAGCATTTCACGTACCTGCTTTACAACGTTTAAGAAGTCGGCACCGCTGCGATCCATTTTATTTACAAAACCGATACGTGGTACATTGTAACGGTTGGCCTGGCGCCATACAGTTTCAGATTGTGGTTCTACACCATCAACCGCACTGAACAAAGCAATCAAACCATCCAGTACACGCATACTACGTTCTACCTCTACGGTAAAATCCACGTGGCCCGGAGTATCAATAATGTTGAAGTTATATTTTTTAGTATCTGCAGTTTCTTTACCTTTTATTGTAGGAAAGTTCCACACACAGCTTACAGCAGCAGAGGTAATGGTAATACCTCTTTCTTTTTCCTGCTCCATCCAGTCGGTGGTAGCTGCACCATCATGCACCTCACCAATACGGTGAATCATACCGGTGTAACGGAGGATACGTTCTGTAGTTGTGGTTTTTCCGGCATCAATGTGCGCCGCAATACCAAAGTTTCTTTGAAATTTTAAGTCTGCCATGACTATTTGATTTGAATATTTAGCTGTTTAAAAAAAAGTTTGAATATTTTTTGAAATCGTCTTTCGGAATGTTGTGCGTCTGTTGTTGCGTCGCACTCTTGTACTATATCACGCTGTTGATCTCAAGGCTTCACAAATCTGTAAAGCATTTTGCCCGCAAGCAACAACCCGCTATGGGATGGGGGCATTTGATATGTAAGATTTATACTCTCATAGAACGCCGGTCAACAAATAATCCTGTTTCACTGTCATCACTCTTCACCTTTGATTATTCATTTAGGCGGCGCAAAAATAGGAATTTTTCCTGAGCTGAAAATCAATTAAATCAAAAATCTGCAAAACAAAAATCCCTCCGTTTTGCGGAGGGATGTATATGATATCTTTCTGTAAAATTAAGCTCTGAAGTGAGCAAAAGCCTTGTTGGCTTCAGCCATACGGTGTGTATCTTCTTTCTTTTTAAAAGCACCACCTTCACCCTTACTTGCACTTACAATTTCATTGGCTAATTTATCTGCCATGCTGCGGCCGTTACGTTCACGACTGTAGCGGATGAGCCATTTCATGCTCAAAGAAATTTTTCTGTCGGCACGTACTTCAGCAGGAATCTGGAAGGTTGCACCACCAATACGACGGCTGCGTACTTCTACAGCAGGCGTTACATTCGCAATAGCACGTTTCCACACTTCGTATCCGTCTTCACCGGTTGTTTTAGCAACCTTATCAACAGCATCGTAAAAAATATTGAAAGCAATACTTTTTTTACCCTGCCACATTAAATTGTTTACAAAGCGGCTCACCAGTACATCGTTGAACTTGGGATCTGGTGCAAGCGCAATCTTTTTAGGTTTCGTCTTCCTCATTTATAAGAAATTTATTCTTTTAAAATTTTTACTCCCGTTTAGGGGATGGGGCTTATTTTTTAGCTTTTTCTTTCTTTGTACCGTACTTCGAACGGCTCTTCTTGCGGTCTTTTACACCGGCAGTATCCAGAGAACCACGAACAATATGATAACGAACACCCGGCAAATCTTTTACACGACCGCCACGCACCAGCACAATGGAGTGCTCCTGCAGGTTATGCCCTTCACCCGGAATGTAAGCAATTACCTCTATTTTGTTGGTTAAACGCACCTTTGCTACTTTACGCAGAGCCGAGTTCGGCTTTTTAGGAGTGGTTGTGTACACACGGGTACATACACCTCTGCGGAACGGGCAGGCATCCAACGCACGGGATTTGCTTTTCGCCCTGATAATTTCTCGTCCTTTTCTTACTAATTGTTGTATTGTAGGCATTCGTGACCTTTTATTTTTCGGACGGCAAAGGTAGGAGGTAAACTTTTAATAACAAAAACTTTGGCCTATTTTCTGCTGGTAAAATAATCCACAGGCAACGGTCGTTTTGTGAATAGTATCTGTACTCTGTATAAAACCGTTCATAAAATAACCCTAGCTTTACCGGAATATCCCGATAAAACCACCGAAACAAGCTTATGAAACTATTTCCCGGACTGCCCTTCAGCTGTTTCTCCTTTAAACCGGGGTTTCTTTTTATTTTAAGTCTGTTCTTTTTTTTAAACAGCTTTGCGCAGGCACCTGTGGCCAATTTTTCTGCCACACCGCAAAACGGCTGTTCGCCCCTGATTGTAAATTTTTCTGATCTTTCTACCGGCAACCCTACTTCCTGGCAATGGGATTTGGGGAATGGGGTAACCTCTACTTCCAGAAATCCATCAACCATTTATACAACACCCGGGAACTATACAGTTACATTAACAGTTACAAATGCCGGCGGCAGTAATACACTTACACGTACAAACTTTATTACAGTCAGTGCCCCACCTGTACCGGAATTCTCTGCAAATGTAACATCGGGCTGTTTTCCTTTGCGTGTTCAGTTTACGGATCTTTCTGATCCGGGTTTTGGACCTATCACCAACTGGAGCTGGGCCTTTGGTAATGGTGCCACATCTACCCTTCAAAACCCATTGTATATTTACACTACGTCAGGAACCTTTTTTGTGAGCCTCACTGTTACAAACAGTGCAGGTTGTACCAAAACAATTGTAAAACCTGCATATATTAATGTATCACAGGGTGTAGTTGCAGATTTTAATTCTTCAACTCCGCAAAATTGCAAACCACCGGAGACCATCTCTTTTACCAACCTGTCGTCAGGACCTCCTACTCTTTCTTATCAATGGGATTTTGGCGATGGCAATACATCCACCCTTCAAAATCCAACCAATACCTATGCAACTGCCGGACCATTTACTGTGCGGTTAATTACCACCAGCAGCCAGGGTTGTATTGATACAGTTATTAAAACCAATATTGTACAGCTCAATAATTTTCAACCCATCATTGGTGCGCCAGACAGTGCATGTATCAATGCACCTATAAGTATGCTGAATTTATCTGTTCCCCTTCCGCCCAATTCAAGATGGGATTTTGGTGATGCAACAACATCAACCCTTACAAACCCGGTAAAGACTTACACCGCAATAGGTACCTACACCATTAAACTGGTGAATACATTCAACGGATGCAGCGACTCTATTACAAAAACAATTATCATCAGACCGAGACCAACGGCTGCGTTTAACAGTCCGGATACCATTTCCTGCAGGGCACCGCATACGGTTAATTTTCAAAATCTTTCTACGGGAGCAATTACTTATCAATGGGATTTTGGTGATGGCAACAACTCAACTGCCGTTAGTCCGGTACATACGTATACAACAACAGGAAATTTTACAGTAAGGCTTATTGCCACCAATGCATCCGGTTGTTCTGATACGAGTACAAGGATTGCGTTTGTGCGAATTCAAAGACCGATCCTTAATCCCATCATTGATCCTGCTGAAGGTTGTGAACGATTAAACGTTCAGTTTTATCCCAATTCAACATCGCTCGATTCAATTGTTTTCTGGTTCTGGGATTTTGGTAACGGTAATACATCAACACTCCGCAATCCAACCAACATGTACGATTCCGGCAGTTATGCTGTACGTTTACGCATTGTAACAACGCAAGGTTGTATTGATTCCATCCGTTACGACAGTGTACGTGTGGGTAAAAAACCAACCGCTGCTTTCAGTGCTGTTCCTTTAAATGTTTGTGCGTTTGCACCGGTACAGTTTACTGATTTATCAACCGGTAATCCCAATCAATGGAGCTGGGATTTTGGCGATAACAATACATCCAGTGCAAGAAACCCCACACATACTTATCAGGATACAGGTTTGTTTACCATCCGTTTAATTGCGTTTAATAACAGGTGCCCCGATACAGTTAGCATCACCAATTATATTCGTGTGCTGCCTCCTATTGCAAGGTTCAGGTATGGGGTTAACTGTGCTGTTAATAAACGACAGGTTCAGTTTACAGATATGTCGGTAGTACCCACCGGCTGGACATGGAATTTTGGTGATGGTAATACATCAACTGCACAAAACCCATCGCATACGTATGCATCATTAGGAACGTATACAGTAACACTAACGGTTACGAATGGGTCCTGTACACATCAGTTATCACAAACCATTACGTTGGTTGATGAAGCACCCGACTTTAGAGCAACACCTACAACTATTTGCCGCAATCAACAGGTGCAGTTTACAGGTATTAATTTTAATCCCGCCAATATTGTTTCTTATCAATGGGATTTTGGAGATGGCAACAGTTCTGCTGCCGCCTCGCCTGCACATACATATACCACATCGGGCAATTATACTGTAAGCTTAATCATTGCAGATATTAATGGTTGCAGAGATACGCTTACACGTACCAATGCCATTCGTGTAAACGGTCCGTTGGCATCGTATACTATTTTACAGGGACAGATTTGTTTAAGCAACAATGTAGAATTAACGAATACCTCAACAACCGATGGAGTAAATGCCATTACACGTGTAAGCTGGGATATGGGTAATGGCGATGTCATCAGCAGTTTAACCAATCCGTTCCGTTACAATTATCCTGCTGCTGGTACCTACAACATTAAACTTATTGTATCTGATGCATCAGGTTGTGTTGATTCTGTTACCAGATCAAATATTGTAACTGTGTTGAATCCCAAAGCCATGTTTACAGTTGATACACCTGCCTGCCCGGGTACTCTGTTACAGTTTAATAACCAGACAACAGGCGGATCGGGCACACAAACTTATGCATGGAATTTTGGCGACGGGTTTACATCAACACTTACAAGTCCTACGCATATTTATACAGCTGTTGGAATCTATCCGGCAAAGCTGGTTGTTACAGAACCAATCGGCTGCAGAGATTCAATGACCATCAACATCCGCATTGATACACCAAATGCAGCATTCACTGTAAATGATACCGCCACGATCTGTCAGCCATTTGAAGCCATCTTCAGTAATCAAAGTACGTTTGCTTTAAACGCAAGCTGGGATTTTGGTGATGGCACAACCAGTTCAGACATCAATCCAAAACATTTTTATGTCATTCCCGGTGTGTACAGGGTTCGGTTAATTGTACAATCGCCGGGCAACTGTTTTGATACGGCTTATCAAAACATCCGCATAGGAAGAGATACGGGTACATTAACCTATGCCCCTTTGATTGGTTGTGCGCCATTAACTGTTAATCTGCAAACCAGAACGGATATACCGTTGAATTATACATGGGATTTTGGCGATGGTAATATTATTGCATCAACCGACTCGAACAGAGTGCATATTTATGATGCAGGATTTTATGTACCTAAAGTAATTATTGCTGATAACCGTGGTTGCTTCAATATTATACAAGGATTAGATACCATTAAAGCATTGGGATCAAGACCCAACTTTGGTGTTGATACAGCTTTGTTCTGCGACAGAGGCACTGTTCAGTTTATTGACTCTACCATTGCCACCGATGTAATCACAAGTTATCTATGGGATTTTGGTGATGGCAACACTTCCAATTCCATTACCGCACCTTCACATACCTACACCAGTCCGGGTTTATACAATGTAACATTAACTGTTACTACACTTAACGGTTGTATTAATTCAAGAACAAAAACAGCATTGGTTAAAGTGGTTCCATCGCCTCAAATAAATATTCTCGGAGACAGCAGTTATTGTGTTCCAGCAAGTGTGATACTGAGAGGCAACTGGTTAAATCCTGATACATCAGTTGTAAACTGGAGATGGAATATTGACGGACAGCTATTAAATGTGAAAGATCCGCCTGCTATTAACAGAACAACTGCAGATACACTCTTTGCTCAATTGATTGCAACTAACGGAACAGGTTGCAGAGACACCGCAAACAAAATCGTTGTTGTACATCCCCTGCCTATTGTACGGGCGGGTAATGATACCACTATTTGTCTGGGCACATTTGCAACGCTCAACCCCAGTGGTGCTGCCGGTTACAGCTGGAGCCCCTCAACTTATCTCTCCTGTACCAATTGTACAAATCCACAGGCAGCCGCAACAGATAATATACAATATACTGTTACTGGTACTTCTCTGTTTGGATGTGTAAATACAGACAGTATGATTGTACGTGTTAAAAAACCATTTACAATTACTGCTTCGGGTGGTGATACAATTTGTACCGGTAAATCAATACAGCTTACTGCAAGTGGCGCAGAAAATTATTTATGGTCGCCCGGTAATTCATTAAACGATTCTACCATCGCAAGACCGGTTGCATCGCCAACCACAACTACTACCTATACAGTTGTTGGTTACGACAGTTTAAATTGTTTTCAAAGTACAGCAACAGTTACAGTGATTGTATATCCTTACCCCACTGTTAATGCAGGCAGAGATACAGTGATACGTGCAGGCAGTTCTGTATTGCTGCAGCCAATTGTATCAGCAGATGCAACGCAGTTCTTATGGTCACCACCTGCAACATTATCCTGCACCACCTGTTTGAATCCCATTGCAACACCAAAAGCAACAACCACCTATCGTTTAATTACAACCAACATTGCAGGCTGTAACAGTTTTGATGAAGTAAAAGTGATTGTGCTTTGCGACCGTAATAATATTTTTATTCCGACAGGCTTTACTCCAAACGGCGATAACTTAAATGATCGTTTTTATGTAATGGGACCGGGAATTGAAAATGTAAAATCATTCCGCATTTACAACCGTTGGGGCAACCTGGTGTTTGAGAAAACATATATCAATGCCAATGACCCGTTACAGGGTTGGGATGGAATGATGAACGGACAAAAAGCACCTCCGGGACTTTACAGTTATACGACAGAAATTATTTGCAGTGATGGAGGTATCATTCCTGTATCAGGATCGGTTACGCTGATACGGTAATAAAGAAAGCGGCTTCAATGAAGCCGCTTTCTTTATTATTATATTTCAATTTTAAATTTTATACATCCACTCATGTGTATCTGCTTCTCTTCCTTCACGAATAGCAGTGAGCCTGCGTTTCACTTCGGGTGAAATTTTCCATTGGTCTGTATCAAATTTCATCACGGTATCTTTATAACGCAGTTCTTTGATGAGTGAAATAGTAGCCGCAGTACCCGTTCCAAACACTTCTTTTAATTCGCCTTTTGCAAATGCTTCCATTACTTCATCAATGCTGATAGCACGTTCTTCAACAGTTAATCCCATTTCTTTTAAAATCGTCATTACTGTATCTCTTGTAACACCGGCCAGGATGGTTCCTTCGCCCAGATCGGGTGTAACAGCAGTGTTGCCGATAATTACAAAGCCATTCATCATACCAAACTCCTGCAGATATTTGTGTTCAATGGCATCGGTCCATAAAACCTGATCGTATCCTTTTTTCTTTGCTTCGGCAGTTGCATACATGGCCGCTGCATAATTACCCGCAGCTTTTGCATAACCTACTCCACCTGCCACAGCACGTACATAATGCTCTTCAACATAAATTTTCATGGGGGCTGCGTAATACGGACCTGTTGGACTGAGGATAACCATAAACTTATAGTTATCGCTTGATTTTACACCCAACACTTCATCACTGGCAAACATAAACGGACGGATGTACAATGAATGATCGGTATGAGCAGGAATCCAGTCTTTATCTATTTCAATGAGCTTGCGCATGCCTTCAATAAAAATATCTTCAGGTACCTGCGGCATCTGCATACGCTCTGCAGAAATATTAAAGCGCTTAAAGTTATCATACGGACGAAAAATATATGCCTCGCCGTTTTCATGTTTGTAAGCTTTAATCCCTTCAAAAATGCTTTGTCCGTAATGTAAAGCCGCATTGGAAGGAGACATGCTGATGGGCTGGTAGGGTTTAATCTCCACATTTTTCCATTCCCCATCTATATAATCAGCTTCCAGCATGTGATCGGTAAATTGTTTTCCAAAAGGAATATTGATCAAATCCACGCTTCTGAGTTTACTTGTTTCAGATTTTGTAATTAAAATATCCATAGCGGCAACCATATCTCTTTATTTTTGACAAAGAAACGAAAAAACAAACAAAGGTTAGCCCAATTACCAAGATATGACGCTGGAAAATATACAACTCACAGAAGCGCAATTGCAGGAATTCTATTCTTCGCACCTGGTAATTACTGCGGCAGACAGTTCATCTGTACAAGAAAAAGTGATAATTCAGCCTTCATTAGCAGGTATTACGGGCAAGAACAACAAACAGTTTGTGTGGATTGTGAATGAGCCTTCCTATCCTTTTTTAAGTGATGATGACTTTCAGTTTTTGAGTGATATCCTTACTGCCTGTAAAATGAATATGAATGATATTGCTCTGGTGAATTATGCCCACAATAAAAGTTCGCTTCAGAGTCTGGCAGCAACACTTCATGCAAAACAGGTGGTTATTTCTGCAACAGCACAACAATGGATGGAGGAAGAGGCGGATAATTATCTGTTACAAGATCGCAACGGCTATCAGTTATTTATTACAGAAGATCTGTCTGTTTTAAGAAACGATAAAGTAAAGAAATCAAAACTATGGCTGGCATTAAAACAAATGCTGAGTCTTTAAACATATGCAGCAACTGATTTTTGCCAGCGGCAATAAACACAAAGCAGAAGAAATTGAAGCGGCTCTGCCACAGGGTTTTCAAATTCTGATCATGAAAGAAGCGGGCATTACAGAAGAAATTCCGGAACCGTTCCATACACTGGAAGAAAATTCGGCGCACAAAGCTGTTTTTTTATTTGAACGTTTACACAAAGATTGTTTTGCAGAAGACACAGGGCTTGAAGTAGATGCATTGAATGGCGAACCGGGTGTAAAAAGTGCCCGTTATGCAGGAGAAGATAAAAGCTTTGAAAAGAATATAGAAAAGCTGATGCAGCAAATGGACGGACAGCAGAACCGCAGGGCAAGGTTCCGCACCGTGTTTACATTGATCTATGATGGGCAGCAATATCAGTTTGAA
>JALHRP010000045.1:26904-32766 GCA_022841365.1 Chitinophagaceae bacterium
GACTGATTACAGAAAAAGCCGCCGGCATTGGTGGTTTTGGCTACGACCCTGTATTTTTACCCGAAGGAAGTACCCTTACTTTTGCTGAAATGACGATGGAAGAAAAGAACAGGTACAGCCACCGAAAAAAAGGGCTCGACCAAATGATTCAATTCCTGATAAATAAGAAAAGCCAAATTTCATGATGCAAAGCAACCAAATGATTTCAGATGCCGACTTAATAAAGGGATGCATTGAAGGCGACCGCAGAATGCAAAAGCAACTCTACGATCAGTTTTCGCCCAAGATGTATGCGGTTTGTCTCCGTTATATGGGTAATGCAGATGATGCACAGGATATTTTACAGGAAGGCTTTATTAAGATCTATAAAAATTTAGAACGCTTCAGAGGCGATGGTTCATTTGAAGGATGGATACGCCGCATTTTTGTAAACACTGCTATTGAACAGATCCGTAAAAAGAAACTCAATGTTTCTTTGTCTGAACGGGAAGAAACCATTGAATTTAAAACTGTTTCTGCCATTGAGAATATTAATGAAAAAGATTTGCTGAACATTGTGAGAGAACTGTCGCCCGGTTACAGAAGCGTGTTTAACTTATATGTGGTAGAAGGTTACAGTCACAAAGAAATCAGCGATTTACTTGGCATCAGTGAGGGCACCAGTAAATCACAATTAGCAAGAGCCCGGATGATTTTACAGGAAAAGATTAAAAGATAAGCAACGTTCCATGAGCGATCAGATAATACAACAGCAGTTACTTCAGCTTGAAGTTCTACCCCCGGCAAATGCATGGGAGCAGATAGCTGCTGTATTAGATGAGCAACTGGCTGATGAACCTCTTCAGCAACAATTACTTTCAGCTGAGATAAAAGCGCCTGCTTCAGCATGGGATACCATTGAAGAACGCATCAACGATCAGTCTCTCACTGTTGCGTTGACTGAGCTGACTGTGGATGCACCACAGCAGATATGGGAACAGATCAATGCACAACTTGATGCAGAAGCCGATGAATCAATTGCTGCTGCGCTTACTGCAGTTGAAGTAATGCCACCGGTTTCTGTATGGTCTTCTATTGAACAAACATTGATAGAACAGGAGCCCGCCAAAATTATTCCCATTAACAGAAACTACAAACCCATTTACCGTTTAGCAGTTGCCGCAGCAATAACAGGAATCCTTGCATGGGGCACTTACCGTTTCTTCAATTCAAACAAAGAAACAGCCGCACCGCTTGCTGTTGAACGTAGAGATGTGCCGGAAAATAAGACCACAGCACCAGCAACCGTTCCGCAAGCAACCAAAGAAGTGGTGCCTGTTGATCCCGATTCAAGAACAGCTGTAAGAAAAAAAATTAAAGAAGAATTAAAGTTGAATAATACTGTGGCTTATAACGATCCTGTTGACCACAGCATTCAGACTTCCATCACGCCAAACGATATTCATCACAGAAAACCATTACCGGTTGCTGAAGCAAAGAGCTTTGCAGAAGATCAGTATTTTATTGTATTGAATGAAAGTGGTGATCTTGTACGGGTTTCAAAAAAACTCAGCAATCTCAAATGTGCAAATACCAGCGGTACACTGCCGGTTGATGCTGCGGCTGCTTTGCAAAGCAAAGATTGTAATGAACAGATTAAACGCTGGCAGCAAAAGATGGCAACTGCTGCTGCATTCTCTGCCTCAGCAGGTTCCATTGATCTGGATGAAATTATTATACACACAACTACTGATCAGCAATAACGAATTTACTTTCTCACATGGCCCGTGTAAAAATCTCTGTTCCTGCAAGCTATTCTTTTACCGCTGTTATTCCTGTTCGTATATCAGACATCAATTACGGCAATCATGTTGGGAACGATGCGGTACTGTCTATTCTGCACGAAGCAAGAATGCAGTTTCTGATAAAGCATGGATATACCGAATTGAATTGCGGAGGTATTGGGCTGATTATGGCCGATGCTGCCATTGAATTTAAAAAAGAAATTTTTTATGGCGATGCGCTGGAAGTAAAACTCACTGCAACCGATTTTACTTCCATTGGATTTGATCTGTATTATCAAATTGAAAAGAAGGTGAATGAGCAACCTGTAATTGCTGTATTGGCAAAAACAGGCATGATTTGTTATAACTATGATCTGAAAAAGATTGTACAGGTTCCGGAGCAGGTAAAAGAAGCATTAGGCTGAGCTGCTACTTCATTAATTTTATTTCATTCAGCAAACCCGTTGCATACGTACTTTTCATTGCATTGAGTTCATTATACTTCTTCAATGCATCTGCTTTTTTATTTTGCTTTACATAACACATCCCCAGATAATACAGTGTTGTTTCCAGATCAGGTTTTAGTGCATCAGCTTTTTGCAGGTGAAGTAATGCTTCATCGTACCGCTCCAGAGAAAAACAGGAGAACCCGATCTCGGTATAATACAATTCGTTTCTGTTGTCGAGTTCAATTGCTTTTTGCAGATAAGGCAGGGCTTCACTAAACCTGCCCAGATCATTGTAGCACCAGCCTATCCAGTAATAATGATTAACAGCGGTGGTATCCAGTGCAGAAGCTTTCAGATAATCGGCAAGAGCTGCAGCCGAATTCTTCTGTACATCTTTGTACAGGTTTGCTCTTGCACTATACGCTTTTACAAATGAAGGATTAAAATTGAGCACCTGGTTAAAATCGGCCAAAGCCTCCTCGTGTTTACCAAGTTTCATTTTTGCAAACCCGATTTCATAAATAACTTTATGATTGCTGTGCTCTGTCTGTCTTGCCTGTTGTAATACAGTAAGTGCTTCTTCATAACGCTGTAATTCATTGTAACACCAGCCCAGTTCATAAAGTGCAGCACCGTAGCCAGGCTTTACAGCAATCGCTTTTTTCAATAACTCTACAGCATTGCTGCATTTACCTTCTTTCTTTAACCGCACAGCACTCTTCAGCAACTCCCCTGCTTCATCGGTCTGGGCAGCACTTGTTAGCGTTGAGAAAAACAACAACAGGAATAAAATATATTTCACTTGCATCAAAGCGGTTTAGTTCAATCAAATAACTCACAGGAATTACTCTGGTTCCATTTCATCAGGCATTCCAGATCTTCCAGCTCTCTTCGGCCTGAATGATCAGCATGTCTTCTCCGTTCTTTATTACAGCATCTTGTTTTTCTGCTTCCAGTAAAAAATTTGTTTTTGATGGATTATAAATCAGATCATAACAAAGCTGTTGCGGCGTAAGAAGATTATAGGGTAATGATGGTTTCTGATGGATGTTTGGTTGCATTCCCAAAGGTGTTGTGTTGATAATAATGGTATGGCTGTTCATTACAGCAGCATTCAGTTCATCATACGTGATGCGGTCCTTACCCGGAGTCCGGGACACATACTGATAATGAATTCCTTTTTGCTGCAGCACCCAGGCAACGGCCTTTGCCGCACCTCCTGTACCCAGTATCAGCGCTTTTGTATGCTGAGGCCTGAGTAATGGCTGCAATGTTTGCTCAAATCCAATTACATCTGTATTAAACCCTTCGAGTTGCCCATTCTTTATACGGATGCAGTTACAGGCACCGATTTCCTGAACAGCCTGTGAAACATGATGTAGAAAAGGGATCACTGTTTCTTTGTATGGGATGGTAACGTTTAAACCCTGCAGTTCTTTCTCGTGCTGTAAAAGTTTACTAAGTTCAGCAATAGATTCAATCGGATATAATTCATACCGGCAGTCTGCAATTTTCTCCTGTTCAAATTTCTTTGTGAAATAGTTTTTGGAGAATGAATGCGATAACGGGTATCCGATCAAACCAAACTGTTTCATCATTTACCTTGTTTATCGAGGAACATGTGAAAGGTATCGCCTCTTAGTCCGAGACGCATGGTTTCTAAGGGAATCACTTCGCCTGGGGCAATATTGCCGAGGTTTACATTGGCACCAATCAGTTCAATAAAATAAAGCTGTTGTGCTTTTTGCGGAGCCTCCCAGATAATTTTTTCTTCGGGAATTTGTGTAAGAATTTCCTGAACCAGACCTTCCCTTACTTCTCCGCTGCCCCGGTAAATACCTACGTTACCTGCTTCTCTTGCTTCGGCAATGACATAGGTTGATCCGGCTTCCAATTCAGCCCTCATCAGCTCAATCCATTTGTACGGAGGAATGATATGCGCCGCATCTTTACTTCCCACTTCGCTCAACACCGTTCCGTGTTTGGTTAATTTTTCAATGTAACCGCATTTCTCAGCATGTGGTATTTCAATAGAACCATCACTCACTTCCATATAACTTACGCCAAACTCTTTGCATACACTGATGTAATCTTCAAACTGATTACGTATCAGAAAAGCTTCGAACAAGGTGCCGCCGAAATAAACAGGAATATCATAAGAAGCATACACTTCCAGTTTTTGTTTGAGGTTTGGTGTAACGAACGATGTGCCGAAACCCAGCTTTACAATATCTACATGAGGCTCAGCAATACTCATAAAGTTTTTGGCTTCTTCCACGCTTAACCCTTTATCCATGACCATTGTAATACCATGGTTGCGGGGCTTACTATTTCTTTCCGGAATCTGTGTAAGATTAAAATTCATGTAGGAAGGTTTTTAGACAGGCGCAAAAATAGGAAAGCAAGTTCAACCCGCAAGTATGATTTATATCAGGCTGAAACCAACGAAAATCACAGCATTAAATAGAACGGGAACGTTTATAACGTGCAATTAAATCCACCACCTGTGGGTGTTGTAAAATTTTTGGTTGCAGTTCAATGAGTTTCTTAATCAGTTTTGGTGCTGTTGCCATGGCTGTTTCCAGTTGATGTATTGCCTGCTTGGTTTTACCCGTTGCAAAGAAAACGGCAGCCCTGTAAAAGATAAAAATAGGTTTACCGCCGGTTGCTTCATATGCGGCACAGGCATACTCATCTGCATTATCGAGCAAGTTTGATTTAAGCATACACTCCAGCATGGCACTCCATCCTTTCACACTCTTGGGCCGTTGTTTAATGACATGAGCAAAATATTCAACGGCTTCTTTGTATCGTTCCAATTCTGCAAAAGCCATACCCATGGCCAGATTATAATCGGGTTGCAGGCGATGAATTTTTAATGCCTGTTGCAATTGTTTGATGGCACTTTCATATTGGCCCTCGTTCATATAGGTGCAGGCAATTTTATAAAACAACTTGCTGTCGTCGGGATTCATGTGTGAGGCCTTGCGGTAATGAAAACGGGCCTGGGCATATTGTGCCATCCGGTCGTAACAATAACCAATGGCTTCATGGATCACTTCTTCGGGACGGCTCAGCTCCAGTACTTTTTCAAGCATTTCAATGGCCTCTTTATACTTGCGCAGGCGGAAATAAGCATCGCCAATGTTGCGGTATGCATAATCGAACTTTTCATCAATGGCAATACAGTACATGTATGCATCAATAGACTTTTCATACAACTTCAATCCCTGGTACGCTGCGCCAAGGTTAAACCAGGCCAGCTCACTGTATGGATAATCGTTAATGATGTTGAGGTGCAAACGAATGGACTCTTCGTTACGGCCGGTAAAATCGGTCCAGAAACAGATTTTGTAAAGCGCTTCTTCATTGGTGGGTTCCTCTTCCAGCACTAATTTGAGGCAGTCGAACACTTTTTCAAACTCTTCATAATCATCGTACACATCAGCTAATTCAAACAACAATTCAATACGCTCTTCTCCCGTAAATAATTCCAGCCCTTCCTGAAGTACCTCAACAGCCTTACTTTGCTGATCAAGGGCCAGGTAAGCATCGGTTTTAAGAATAAACAGGTTGATGTCGTTACTGTCAAGCAGTTCTGCCTGTTCCAGAATTTCCAGTGCCTGTTTATACTGGCGGGCAGCCAGCAG
>JALHRP010000046.1:0-2200 GCA_022841365.1 Chitinophagaceae bacterium
ACTGATTACGTATAAACGTCATCACTGCATCAAAGAGCCCATTACTCCATTGATTATTGACAGAATAAAAAACCGAACGGTCTAACTGAACAATGGTTTTCAGCATATGCAATCAAATATAGTTAACCGTTTATGGAATTAAACCCATTACTGAGTAAAACTTTCTAAATTAGCGGCTGCTTAAGGAAAATGGGTAAACACTTTCAATTGCCGCCAACCTCCCGTTGGGTTCTACAGTTATTTATCTTTTTCATGATCGTTTTCAGCATCATGAGGCTGGTGACATTTTATACATTTCGTCCTGCAACCATCAGCTTTGCCGATGCTCTTCCATCCTTTATCATGGGTGTCCGCTTCGATTTGCGCTGGGTATGTATTCTGCTGGCTCCTTTATTAATTGTTGGCAGCTTTCCCCGGTTTTCGCCGTTCCGATCTTTAAAGCTTCGACGTATCTGGATGTTTTACCTTGTATCTGTAAGCTGGCTGCTGTTGTTTTTCTTTGGTGCCGATTTTGGGCATTTTGATTATGTAGAAACCCGCCTCAATGCAAGTGCACTCAATTTTATTGAAGACTTTCAGATTTCCATGAACATGATCTGGCAATCGTATCCGTTATTCTGGATACTGGTAATCCTGTCAGGGCTTATCTGGTTGTTATACCGTTTCTTTCATCGTACACATAAAAAGGTAGATTATTCACTTGACTCTCCTTTTAAACCCATGCGTACGTTCTGGTTAATGATTCTGCTGATCATCGGTATTGCAGGTACCAACACAGCCAAGCCATTGCTGTTATGGAAAGATGCGTTCAGGCTGGGCGATAATTTTAAAGCTTATCTGGCTTTAAATCCGTTGGAAAATTTTTTTACCACATTGCGTTTCAGAAAACCATTTGCTGATGATGGCAGTGCCAAAGAACAGTTTGAAACAATGAAACAATTGCTGCAGTTGCCTGAACAGGCAAAGCTGCTCAATTTTCAGCGGCCTGAACGTTTTGAGCAGCCGGCAAAAAAAATGAATGTGGTACTGGTGTTATGTGAATCGTTCAGCATGTACAAAACAAGCATGAGTGGTAATCCGTTAAACACCACGCCTTATTTTCAACAACTGGCCAATGAGGGATTGTTTTTTGAACGTTGTTTTTCTCCAAGTTTTGGTACAGCAAGAGGGGTGTTTGCTTTGTTAACCGGTATTCCTGATGTACAGCTGAGTAAATTTTCAACCAGAAATCCCGAGGCACTCAATCAACACAGTATTATTAATTCGTTTACAGATTACCGCAAGTTTTATTTTATAGGAGGCAATAGTGAGTTTAACAATTTTAAAGGGCTGCTGGTGAATAACGTGGCCGGGTTAAAGTTGTATGAAGAAGGCATGTACAAAAGCCCACGGTTCAATGTGTGGGGTATCAGCGATAAAAACCTGTTTAAAGAAGCCAACAACATTTTATCTGCTGAACAGCAACCGTTTTTCAGTATTATTCAAACAGCAGATAATCACCGTCCGTTTGTGATTCCGGAAGAAGACAGAAGTTATATTGACAGTAAACTGATGGATGAAGCAGAGTTGAAAAAATATGGCTTTGATTCGCAGAAAGAATATGAAGCTGCCATTTATTTCGATTACTGTCTGCAGCAGTTTATGGAACATGCAAAAAAGCAAAGCTGGTTTAATAATACACTGTTTGTATTTGTGGGTGATCATGGCGTAAAAGGGAATGCTACTGCTTTGTATCCGGATGCATGGACCAATGAACGCCTTTCCGATGAACACGTACCACTGCTGTTTTATGCTCCGGCTTTATTAAAACCGGAGAAACGTTCAGAGGCAGTCAGTCAGGTAGATGTGTTACCAACCATTGCCGGTTTATTGAACCAGCCATTTGTAAACACAACCATTGGCAGAGATCTGTTACGAAAACCTGCAGGAAAAGATTTTGCATTTATTATTCACCATGATGAAGGAAAGATCGGGCTGGTGAACAACGATTATTACTATATCCTCAACATGAATCTGCAGAAAGATACCTTGGTGCCTGTTCGCTTTAACTCACCTGTTTTATCATCAACTGACTATACAAAAACAAAACAGGAGCTGGCTGTACAAACCATTGCACTTTACGAATCATCCCGCTGGATGCTGCTGAATAATCAAAAAGAAAAGGTGAAACCCTGATCAATGTATTTTTTTGGCGATGATG
>JALHRP010000046.1:2210-31154 GCA_022841365.1 Chitinophagaceae bacterium
TAGCTGCCGTACACTTCCTGTATCTGTAAGCCATGAAAGGCAAGCATATCATTAAAATCGCCCAATGAAAATTTTGCAACTTTTTCTGTAAACTCCAATGGTTCTTCCAGATTGGCTTCATCCTCCACTACAATTTTTTTGTAGAAATGTGTTTCGTCGAGCCAGCGGGTAATATAAAAACTAACATCGCCTTTACGAAGTTCACTTTTATACAAGAGATGATTTTCTACATAATGTGCATTGAGATAATCAATCACAAAAACACCTTCTTGTTTCAGCGATTGTGCAATGGTGCGGATAGCGTTATCATGTTCTCTTCTGGTGCGGAAAAAACCAAAACTGGTAAAGAAGTTAAAAGCATATTGATAATAGTTCATCCGGAAAGGCAAACGCATATCATGCACAAAGAATTCAAGCTGGTTGTTTTCGTGTTCTTTCGCTTCTTCAATACTGTCTTCACTGATATCAATACCGGTAACGAAAAATCCTTTTGAAGCAAGGTGAATGCTGTGTCTTCCACGTCCGCATGCAACATCGAGCATTTGTGCATTTGGAGGCGGATTTAAACGCATCAGCAACGCATCAATAAAATCTGCAGCTTCCTGTTCATCCCGTTGAAAGTATAACTGCTGATAGTAAGGGGAGTTGAACCAATCTTTATACCACGCCTGACTGTTTTTTTCCAGTGCTTCCATAGTGCAAAAATAAGAGGCCTTCCTGTTCTACGATTGCTAAACTTCTCCACCAGCCAAAAAAATCATTGTGAAATTGTGACTGTTGTTTGAGTTGTATTTTTAAGGAATCTCTACCACCAGCCAGTTGCGGTTTCTCCTGCTCCAGACAATGGAGTAATCTTTAAAATGAGACAGCCTGTATGATTTTGCTGTGGGCGAATTCACCAACTTCATCCAGCCGTATTGATAAATTTCAAACTTAAATACAAAGGGCTCACCCGGTTTCAATTCAACCGGTTCAAACTTTCTTCCGTCATCCGATAAAAAAACAGTGATAGGTTGATCAGCTGAAACAGTTAAATGAATCCAGCTCATATCTGTTGTTGGATTATTTACCGGTGGTGCAGAAGGAGGATTTTGTTGTGTTTGAGGCTTTGCTGTTCCCTGTCCGCTCTGTGGTTTTGTATTTCCCGGACCTGTTGGGTTTGATGGGGGAGTTGGAGTATTAGACAGACCTTTTGCATAATTCCAACCCTGACCAATAGCATTGAGCCGTTCATTTTTTGGTGGGTGACTGCTGCTGCCGTAGTCGCTGGCAATTTTGCTCATAGCGGCTTTGGCTTCATTGACCGATGCTCCGAATTTTGCCATGATAAAACCGGAAACAAAATCGGCTTCCAGTTCTTTAGAAGGAGTACTGCCCACACCATCTACCACATGATTCTTATAATGATGTCCCAGCTCATGCGCCAACACACTGATGGAAGCCCATTTGGTGGCGGTGATATAATCCAGTTTTTCTAAAAAAGTATTATCATAAATAATCCATCTTCTGCCATTGAGAATAGTCGCATAGGCGTTATTAATACCGTTCTCTTCACGAATCATAAAGTTCTCCCGCCACACCAGCGTATCGAGCATGTTCTGCAAAATGTCTCTTGCTTCGTACACACTTGCAAACCGGTTGGGAGGAATCATTACATTGTCGGGAATAATAAATCCGCATTGGTTCATGCGTTTTTGTTGTGCATAGCTGTTAAAAGCAAACAGGAGGAAGAGCAAAACAATCAACTTTCTCATGACGAATATTTTCGTTAAGATAGTTGAATTTTATCTGAGAATAAAAACAGGAGTATGATCAGTTTATTTCTTTTCCTGCCACAGCTTATTCAATTCTTCTTTTGAGAGCACGCCTTTATATCTCCATACTTCCTGTCCGTTTTTGAGCAACAGAAAAGTGGGCAAACCTTCTGCATTTAATTGTTTCATGAGATCGGTATGTATGCCGCCATCAATTTTTAATAAGAAGATGTTTTGGTTTGCTGCTAAAAATTCATTGATGACGGGTTCCATTTTTCTGCAGGGCGGGCACCACTCGGCACCAATATCAACCAACACATATTCTTTTCCTGTGATTTGTTGATTGTAGTCGCTCATGGTCATTTGTTTTACATCCGGCATACCGTCAAAAGGTTTTCCTATCCGTTTCCAGTTGCTGAAACCGCCTTGCAATTCAACCACATTTGTAAAGCCGTTTGTACGTAGCCATTCACCTGCTGCCTGGCTTCTGGGCCCCGACATGCAATAGATGTAAACCGGTTTTGATTTATCTAAAGCAGCAATGCGTTCTTTAAATTCTTCCTGATTATTCCAGTTGGCCTGTAAAGATCCTTTGATATGACCATTGCGGAATTCACCGGCAGTGCGTACATCCAGTAGTTGAATTTGTTTGCCCGTAAGACCTTTTTCAAATTCATCGGCCGCAACTTCTTTATTATTTTGAGCTGCACCACCACAGCTAACAAACAGCAGCAGCATTACAACAATCAGATTACGCATATTCTTTTTTTTACAAAATTACAGTTTCGGTTGTTATTGTTTTCAAAAAGAAAACCATGCAAACAAATGCAAGTGTAAAAAGTAAGTATAAATATTATCTTTGAAATTCACATGATCAATAAACTGGTAGCTTTTATACATGCGGTCATTGATTGGTTTTATCCGCCGTTTAAACAATGGATGCCATTACAAACCTTTCGTTATGCAGCCTGTGGAGGCGGCAATACCTTACTTGACATTGGTTTATTTTTTATCAGCTATAATTTTATTCTGCAGAAACAAATGCTGCATACTCCGTGGTTTACATTTAGTCCGCATATTGCCGCTTTCTTAATGTCTTTTTTTATCACTTTTCCGGTTGGTTTTTTTCTGAGCCGTTACGTAGTGTTTGAAGGAAGTGCAGTGCGTAAACGGGAACAGCTGCCTAAGTATATGATTGTAGTGCTGGGGGCCATTCTCTTAAACTATTTTTTTCTGAAAGTATTTGTAGAGACTTTTCACATGTACGCAACACTTGCAAAAATATTCACAACGTTCTTTGTTGTGGCCTTCAGTTATTTTTCGCAGAAACATTTTACGTTTAAGTAAAATAATTGATGAAATATAGAAAAAAGAAAATAAATGAGTGGCTGGTATTTGTACAATAAATATCGAAAAACGTCAATAAAACTAACTTTATTTATGCTAGTCGTAATTGCGCTGGCTATAATTTTCCGTATTGCCTTTCCTTCATTAGATAATCAGAAAAAAAACATAAACGATAGTTCTGACAAGAAGCGACAAGTTATTGAAAATGCACAAAAGAAGTAAAGTGTTAGACTTCCTTTAAGATAATTGAAAGTGATAAATACTTGTAATAATATAATACAGCATAAAAAAGCAGATAACCATTTTCAAAAAACTTCCCATCAAAAAACCAACAAACGAACCGAATGCTGCTTTCAAAGCGATTGTTGAATTATCCTGAGCAATCATTTCACCAACAAATGCTCCAACAAAAGGCCCGATAATTACTCCCCATGGCCCTAACCAGAAAGCAGCAAGAAAGCCTAACGTACAACCCCAAACGCCATACTTTGTTCCCCCAAATTTCTTTGTGCCCCAAATAGGAATCATATAATCAAGTACCAACGACAGAATTACAATGCCGGCCCAAAGCAGCAGAAAGCCGGTGCTGAAAGGCGCATCTTCTCTCAACTGCTGCAACAGTAATCCGGCATAGGCAACAGGTGGCCCCGGAATAAGCGGCAGAATGCTCCCAGCAATGCCTGTTAGTACAAGCACAAAACCAATAATGATCAGCAGCCATTCCATCTTTTAAAGATAAACAAACACAACCGTCATTCAAATGAATGGTAAGAACGTTTATTGCTACATTTGCCCCCAATGATTGCTTAAACAAAACATATGAGTTTCAACAGAAAAATTTTAACCCTTGACGAGTTCACCATTCAACAGCTGCGGAATTTTCCACAGGCAACAGGTGAACTGAGCAGTTTGCTGCGGGATCTGGGTCTTGCAGCCAAACGTGTAAATGTAGAAGTGAATAAAGCTGGACTGGTAGATATTCTGGGCGATGCAGGATCTGTGAATGTGCAGGGCGAAGATGTAAAAAAGCTCGACATTTTTGCCAACAACCAGTTTATGAAAGTATTGCAGCACGGCATCAGTTGTGCAGGTATTGCCAGCGAAGAAATGGATGATATTGTTGTGTTTGATGATGAAATCAGCAACAATGCAAAGTATGTGGTGATGTTTGATCCGCTGGATGGCAGTGGCAACATAGATGTAAACATTTCCATTGGCACCATCTTTAGTGTGTACCGCAGGGTAAGTGAACAAGGCAAACCTTGCACTCTTGCCGACTTTCTGCAAACGGGCCGTAACCAGGTGGCAGCAGGTTACATGGTATATGGCAGCAGTACCATGATGGTGTATGCAACAAGAAGAGGAGTGAATGGTTTTACCCTTGATCCTTCTATTGGCGAATTTTGCTTAAGCCATCCCGATATTCAATGTCCACCCGATGGAAATATTTATTCAGTGAATCACGGAAATTTTTTCAGGTACGATAAAGGTGTGCAGGATTATATTACTGTCTGTCAGAAAAAAGATAAAACAAATGGCGGACCATACACACAACGTTATATTGGCAGTATGGTGGCCGATGTGCACCGCAGTTTAATCAAAGGCGGCATTTTTATGTATCCTGGTATGATTGATAAACCCAATGGGAAACTTCGTTTGTCTTACGAGTGTAATCCGTTTGCTTTTATTATGGAAGTTGCAGGCGGCAGAGCAACCAATGGCAAAATACCTATTATAGATGTAGTGCCCACCACATTGCACCAGCGTGTGCCTATGTTTATCGGCAGCAAAAACATGATGGCTGAACTGGAACAATATTACAAATGATGGTAGAGATTATTGAATATGCAAATGAATGGCAACCGGCATTTAAACAGTTAAACCTTGAATGGCTGAACAAGTATAACCTGTGTGAAGAAGCCGATTTGATTGTATTGAACAACCCTGTTGAAGCAGTGCTGAAAAAGGGCGGAGTGATTTACCTTGCAAAAAGCGGAGATGAAATTATTGGTTCAGCTGCATTAATAAATGAAGGGCATCATGTGTACGAGCTGGCAAAGATGAGTGTTACTGAACAATGGCAGGGCAGGGGCATCAGTAAACGTTTAATGGATGCCTGTTTAGCAAAAGCAAAAGAGCTGGGTGCTGTAAAAATTGAATTGTATTCAAACCATCAGTTAAAACCTGCATTAAAACTGTATGAACAATACGGGTTCAGGTATATTGAAGTGAAAGATTCGCCATTTGAAACAGCCGATATAAAAATGGAACTAACAGTTTAATACAGTTGTTCAACACATACGTTCCGTGATCAAATTTGTGAACAGAAAAAAGTGTGAATGTATTCTTCGTACTAAAAAATTTATATGCCACACAAAATTATAGAGGTGAAAAACCTGGTTAAGAATTATGGAAATTTTCAGGCAGTTAAAGGCATTAGTTTTGATGTGAACGAAGGAGAAATTTTTGGATTACTCGGTCCCAACGGTGCCGGCAAATCAACCACACTTGAAATTATTGAAACCCTGCGAGAAAAAACCAGCGGCGAAGTGTTGGTTGATGGAATGAACCTGGATAAAGATGCCAACGAAATAAAAAAAATCATTGGAGTACAACTGCAGTCATCGGGTTATTATCCCGGTTTAAATCTCACCGAACTTATTACTTTGTTTAACGGCTTGTATAACCGCACAATAGATTCGGTTGAACTGTTGCGCAAAGTAAACCTGGAAGAAAAGGCAAAAGCCAAATACAAAGAATTAAGTGGCGGACAAAAACAACGGTTTTCTGTTGCAACAACACTCATCAATCAACCTAAAATTGTTTTTTTAGATGAGCCTACAACCGGTCTTGATCCGCAGGCCAGACGAAATTTGTGGGAACTCATCAAACAGATACAGGCAGCAGGTGCTACTGTGATTATTACCACACACTATATGGATGAAGCAGAATATTTATGTGAACGTGTGGCTATTATAGACAGTGGAGAAATTGTTGCGCTTGATACTCCATCCGGTTTAATTGATAACCTGCTTGCTACCGGATTTGAGCGGCCAAGGCAAATGAAGCAGGCTAATCTGGAAGATGTGTTCATTAGCTTAACCGGTCATGAACTGAGGGGCGAATAAAACAGATGTAATTTAATCAGAATCGAATTGAACATATGGATTTAAAGGCTGAAAATCTTTCAGCAGAAAGAAACACAGAGCAAAGAAAGAGACTATCCTCTGTTGATGGTTCGTTTATTATCTTTACAAGGTATTTATAAAAGAAAAAATCAATTTTAATCAACTATCACATGCGACTTATTATTCTTGCATTTGCATCATGTACACTATCTGTATCTGCTTTTGCACAAGCCAAAAAGCCACCTGTTAAAAAAACAACTGCAGTAAAACCGGCTGCACCAAAGCCCTTGCTCAAAAGCGGGATAGACAGTTTGAGCTATGCCATTGGAATGAATATTGGCAGCAATATCAAAGCACAGGGTATTGATCAGATCAGCTACATTGCTTTCAATAAAGGAATGGCAGATGCAATTAAAGAAACACCGAATCCATTAATGAACCAAGATCAATGTAATATGACTATTCAACAAAAATTACAGGAGTACATGTTTAAAAAGAATGCTGCTGTAAAAGAAGAAGGCCGCAAATTTCTGGCAGAAAATAAAAAACAACCCGGTGTGGTTGAATTGCCCAGCGGTGTGCAGTATAAAATTATCACACAGGGTAACGGCCCAAAGCCCTTGCTGGAAGATACCATTGTAGCACATTACAAAGGAACAACACTTGATGGCAATGTGTTTGATGAATCGTATGGCCGTGGTGAACCAATTGTATATCCGTTAAATCAGCTGGTAGATGGCTGGAAACAGGCGTTGGTGCTAATGCCCGCCGGCAGCAAATGGCAACTGTTTATACCAAGTGAATTTGGATATGGTGAGCGTGGCAATGGAGGCAGTATTCCGGGTGGAGCAACCATTGTGTTTGAAATGGAATTACTTGAAGTACGACCTTTAAAAAAATAAACAGAGCAATAGCAGCCACAGACTACAATAGGTTGTGGCTGCATTTTTTCTGCTAAAATCAATTTGCATGGATGTACGTTATCCCATCGGTCAATTTCAGCCGGCATCTTTCAGTGAAGCTTTGCGTGATGAACGGCTTGCTGATCTCAGGTTTCTTCCGGGTTTACTGGAGCAGGCAATTGAAAATCTGGACGAAGCACAATTACAAACTCCTTACCGTGATGGAGGCTGGACAGTTGCACAGGTAGTGCACCATGTAAGCGACAGTCATCTCAATGCATTAAGCCGTTTAAAGTTTACGTTAACTGAAGATAATCCTACAGTGATGGGTTATGATGAAGTGAAGTGGGCAGAAACAGCCGAGTATACGTTGTTGCCGGTGAATGTTTCGTTAACGATGATTCATGCCATTCATGCAAAACTGGTTGCTTTGTTCTCAAGTCTTACAGAAGAAGAATGGAAGAGAACATACATCCATTCTCAATCAAAAAAGCAGTTCGATCTCTGGTATCTGTGCGGTTTGTATGCATGGCACGGCAAGCATCATGTGGCGCACATCACTTCTTTGCGTGAAAGGAACGGATGGTAAAACAAGTTTAATGTTTCAGGTTGAATATTTAAAGTTATTAGCTGCATTTACTGAACGTTAAACCTTAAACTTTTCAACTTTATACATTGTATGAACTGGAAAACACTTTCTTCAACATACTTATTCAGAGATACCTGGCTTACTATGCGGGCTGATAAATGCCAACGTCCGGATGGAAAAATCATTGAACCATATTATGTGTATGAATTTCCTGACTGGGTTACTGCAGTTGCTTTAACAACAGAGAATAAAGTTGTTTTTGTAAAGCAATACAGACATGCATTGGGACAAACAATCCTTGAAATACCGGGTGGTTGTGTAGATGCTACGGATAACAGTTATGAAGAAGCCTGTGAAAGAGAGTTGCTGGAAGAAACCGGATACAGGTTTAAAAACATTGAATTCCTCTGCAATACAACAGCCAATCCTTCTACTAACAATAATATGATGCATGTTTTTCTTGCAACTGGTGGAGAGCGGGTTGCAGAGCAACAGTTAGATGAAGCGGAAGATATTGAAATACTCCTGTTTACAATTGATGAAGTAAAACAATTGCTTCGTGATAATAAATTACTGCAAAGTATGCATGTTACTGCATTGTTATATGCGTTAGAGAAATTGGGTGAATTGAAATACTAACTACCTGTTCGCCTGTTCTGATTTTTTTACATCCACTTCACCCACTAAAAACACACTTCCGCATACAAGAATCAGATCTTTTGCGGTTGCATTTTCTAATGCCTCACTGATAGCCTTATTCACATCACTGTAACGTTCTCCTTTTAACCCGAATGAAAGAGCTTTATTTTTTAATTCATCTTCAGGCAATGCTCTGGGAATATGTGAACGTGTAAAATAATAAACAGCATCTGCAGGCAGCAATGCCAGTACTTTTGAAATTTCTTTATCCTTCACCATTCCTATGATAATATGCAGCTGTTTGTATGTGCATTGTGCCAGTTGCCGGATGATTTGTTTTACTCCATCTTCATTATGCCCTACATCTAAAACAAGAGTTGGATTGTGGCGGATAATCTCCCAACGGCCAATCAGACCATTGATTTGTTTTGTTTGCTTTAAAGCAGTCTGGATGTGCTGTTCGCTGATGTTCCATTGCTGTTGCTGTAATTGATGCAAAGCCGTGAGAACTGTCAGCAGATTTTTTGTTTGATACAAGCCCGGCAGATCAAGATCATATTGCAGATGACGTTGAGTTGATTTTTCAATCAGGGTTACATGCAACATCTGTTCAGAACTGTTGAACCCCTCAACGGTATATTCTTTTTGTGCAAGAATAAGCGGAGCATTACAGTCTTTTGCTTTTTGCAGAAACACATCTTTCGACTCCGGTATGGTTTCGCCAATAACAACAGGAACCCCGTTTTTTATAATGCCTGCTTTTTCAAAAGCAATTTCTTCCAGTGAATTCCCAAGGATATTCATGTGATCCCATCCGATATTAGTGATGACGCACAGTTGAGGTGTAATGATATTGGTACTGTCTAACCGGCCGCCAAGACCCACTTCAATTACAGCAATATCTACATGCTGCGCAGCGAAATAATCAAACGCCATTGCAACAGTAATTTCAAAGAAGGAGGGCTCCAGTTCATCAATCATTGGTTGAATACGTTTGGTAAAATCAATAACCTGTTCTTCACTGATCATTTCACCATTGATTTTTATACGCTCCCTGAAATCGTGGAGGTGAGGAGAAGTATACAATCCTGTTTTGTAACCGGCTGTTTGTAAAACTGCAGCCAGCATATGACTTACCGAACCTTTGCCATTTGTACCTGCTACATGTATACTTTTAAATTGATGATGGGGATTGCCGAGTGAAGCACATAGTTCAATGGTATTGTGCAGATCTTTTTTCATTGCTGCGGCACCAATACGGCTGAACATGGGAAGTCGGGTAAACAGATAATCAATGGTATCCTGATACGTCATGCTGCAAAGATAGAAATTGACAGCAGCACCTGTTCATTTCTTCATCAGGCTCTTGGTAATTTAAACCGAAACGTACTTCCTTTGCCTAATTCACTTTCTACACTGATTTCACCACCGTTTTTTTTCAGAAACTCTTTGCAAATCATTAAACCCAATCCTGTACCTGTTTCATTTGCTGTTCCCTTTGTAGTAAAGTATTCGTCTTTAAATAATTTTTCCCGGCTTTCTTCACTCATACCGGTGCCGGTATCCTTAATATAAACCTGTACTTCTTCATTCACTTCCTGTACCGCAACAGAAATTTCGCCGTCTTTTGGTGTAAATTTAATGGCATTCGAAATTAGGTTACGTAACACCACTTCCATCATTTCTTTATCCGCATAAATGTACACCGGCTTGTCTGTTTTGGCGTTGAGGTACACCTGTTTGTTCTCAGCCTGTAAGCGAACAAGCTGCTGTACATCTCTGATCAGCTCATTCAAATCAATTAATTGCGGATGCAGTTGTTCTCCTTTCATCTGACTTTTTGCCCATTGCAACAGGTTTTCCATCAGATCAGTTGTGTATTGCAAATCTTTTACTACATCAGGAATCAGCAGTTTCACTTCTTCTGCAGGCAAATCATAGTCCTGAACACTTGTAAATAAATTTTTCAAACCATACAATGGTGTGCGCACATCATGCGAAATAATGGAGAACAATTTTGTTTTAAGTGAGTTTAATTCGGCCAGTTCCTGTTTCTGGGTCTCGATTTCCATGTTGTAAACATTCAGCTCACGGTTGCTTTCAAGAATTTCCTCCTGATATTCATTGTTCTCTTTTTTAATGAGAAATAATCCCGTAAAAATAAATGCTGCAGGCAGGATATGATTGAAAACGTAAAACCCATAATTTAATTCTGCGATCACAAAATCGTAATTCCGCTGAATGATAAAAACAAGAAAATAGCAAACAAGAGAGAGAGTGACTGCTATAAAAATATATTTCAGTTGTTGAATAAAAAAAACAGCCAGTACCGCATAGAGGATAAAAAACAATTCAATTCCCACATCAATACTGCCGGCATAAACCAATGTTGTAATAAATGGATAGAGGATAAAATACCAGAGAAGTGCAAAATCATAGCGGCGAAAATAATTACTGATTAAAACCACCAAACTGATGAAAGCGGGAGAAGCAGCAACAATCCAGGCGATGATTGGTAAGAATCCTTTATTACATAAAGCAATAACTGGAATGAAGATTCCGGTAAGTAACCCAAAAAAGTTTAAAAGATTAAAAATACCCAGTCTGCGTACAGCATAACTGTCCATTTCTTCTGATAAACCAATTTGTTTTATGCGTAAAAAAAAATGTGTAACATGCTGAAAGGCATTACGAAACCTGTTGGGGTTCATGTTGTACGGTTTTGACGGTTACAGATTATCGAAACGGCTTTTAAAGGAAGCCTGAATTTGAATACGTAAAAGATTTACGTAGTATTTTTCCTAACGGATTAAACAAATCCATTTTTTATTTGATTATGTTTTGATTACGTAACAGATCTGTTTACATGTAAATAAAGGAAGAAAACAACCCGGCTGTTTCGTGAAGAGAAATATTTCAGATTATTTGGTTTTTAGGAGAAGATAAATTGCATTGATAACAGCAGCCCCCTGCAGCAACATACCTGCAGTTAAAGCTTTATCTGCAAAAGCCAAATGAAGAATTTTTGCCCATGCACCAAAAATGGTGATCAAAGCTCCAATTAAAAACAAAATGAGAGGAAATTTAAACTGACGGATCATCCGTTGAAATTAATCATTTACCTTAAAATTAAATTGAACAGTAACCGTTGATTCCTGAGCGGATTTATCGAACTGAATATTTCGGAGATATTCAATAATGGCATTGGCATAAGCCTGGCTGCGTGCTGTTGAGTTGCGTCCAAATCCTGCAAATGTACCTCTGCCTTCGGGCGATACTTTTACCAAGGCAAAGATGGTTGCCTTTTCTAAATCACCTGAAAAGGAATAGTATTTAATAATTTTTCTGGAACCACTGGTTACTCTTGGTCCACCGGTTCCTGTGCCACCATTTCCATTGTAATTATCACTGTTTGGGTTACCGTTTGCTTTTCCCTGATCACCGGTACCACCTGCAATACCCTGATTACGGCTGTTATTATAGGTATCAGAATTATTACCTCCGGTTCCGGTACCGCCACTGTAAACAGCTTTTGGTTTTTTGGGAGCAGGGGTAGGAGTTACAACTGTGTTATTTACCGGCTTGTTACTTACAACAGGGGGATTGTTAACAGGTTGAATTTTTGCTGGAGTCGTTTTTTTCTCCGGCTTATTTACTTCGGGTGCATCAGCTTCATCCCGCTCACTCACTTCTTTTTCTTTCTCTTCAGTTGTTTCAGCAATTTGTTGTTTGGGAGGCGATGTTTCGGGCATTGATTCAGGTGCAGGGTCTCCCGGCACCAGTGGTTGTACATCACCAAAACCAATATCACTGTTGCCCAGGTTTACTTCTATTCCTTCTTCAGTCACAGGGGGGGCAGGCACGGCCATTGCAATGGAGATAAAGAAAAATAAAATCAACAAAACAGCATGTACAGCAACTGTAACTACTGCTGCTTTTACATTCTTTTGTGTAACTATTGCTGACATGGTCATTGCTTGATTCATCAAATTTACTTCTTTTCTCTTTAACGATGGAAAACCATGCCCGATTGCACAGTCAGCTGAAAGCTTTAAGAAAATCTTTACATTTTAAATAACCGCTGTAATTGGTTCGAAAGGAAGGAAGCCAAACTATGACCATTGCATGATGTTGTGCAAATGATAATTACTTTGTGTGTCTGCTATTTTTGTTTCAACAATCTGCTGTTGTCAATTGCCAGTCCGGATATGATCAGAACAAAACTCGCCACATGAATGTAACTGATCTTTTCGCCCAGAATGACGACAGCTTCCATGGTACTGAAAATAGGAATCAGGTTGCCAAACAACGCTGTTCTGCCCGCACCCAATTCTTTAATTGAGCGGTTCCAGAATAAAAAAGCAATAACGGAAGTGCCCAATCCCAGATACAGAATCACAGATAGTATTTGCACATTCCATTGAACGGGAGAAGCATTGGCAGCTTCAACTAAAAAAGCAGGAAAGAGCAACACTGCACCAATAAGAAAAACAAAGAATAGGAAGCCCAGCGCAGAAATAGCTGCCGGACGTTTTCTGGTAAAAATATTATAGATCGCAAAACTTAATGCACCCAGCAAAACCCATGCATCGCCTTTATTAAATTGTAAATGCAGCAGGTTTTGAATACTTCCTTTGCTCAATAAAAAAAGAATACCTGCAACACAAAGCAGCATGCCTGTTAATCTTCGCCAGGAAATGGGTTCTTTCAAAAAAATGTAAGCGAGTATGACCGACATAATGGGAGAGGATGTAGTGCCGATGAGAGCCAGATTAATAGCAGTTGAACTATGCCCTGCGATGTAGACAAACGTATTGAACAAACTTACACCAGTTAAACCCGTCCAGAAAAAATAGGCTTTGTTTTCTTTTTCAATTTGCCATGCAGGTTTAATGTGTTTCCATGCAATCGGCGTTAAAATAATGACTGCAGTTGCCCAACGGTAAAAAGCCAATGTAATTGGAGGAATGGTATGCATCACTGCACGTGCAACAATAAAATTGCCACTCCAGATAATGGTTGCTGCCACAGCCAGTAAAATACCCAACGATACATTTGGTTGATTTCCTTCCTTCATCAGGCAAATATACCTGCCTGTATGCTAGCAAGTAAATTGTAAATGAAAATTATCACTCTGCGATCAACTCTTTTTCTCTCCCGATAGCTATCGGGATCTCTGCGGCAAAAAGAATCTACTGCTTTTTAATCAGTGTATCAGTTTTTTGTATAAGTGTTAAATACTGAGAGTTTAATTCTGTCAATGGCTTAACAGACGGCAAAAATTCTTTTTGATATTTTTCCATTACGGGTAAAGTAACAACCAGCATTAATGCGCTATGTAAATTTTTTAATTGTTTGGCAAGATCTTCTTTCTTTTTAACTAGTTGTTCGTGACTCCTGATCCTGTTTTTGAGAACAGTTTCACTCGTATTAACCAATTCTTCTATCTGCTTTTTCAAAGATGAATCACTGATGCTGGATGCATATTCTTTAGCAGCTATATAAAATCGGTTATTCTTGTCGGCATATTCGTTAAACGTTTTCAGTGAATCAACAGCATTTTGATCAATTGCATCAAAAGCAGTTTCCAGTTGATTTAATTCTTTATTCGTCTTTAATATTTCGTTATATATATCTTGTATAAGATTACTGTAGCTTCTGCTTTTAGAAATCAATTCGTAACCGGAGGAATTTTGATTTTCTAATGCCTTTGGAACTTCTGGTTGTTTAGTTGGTTTTTGTTGGTTGCAGGATAAAAGAATTCCTGTAAATACAAGTAAAAGCAGTTTCATGGTTGAAAGTTTTATTTAAGATAGAGTTATCATATAAAATCCATACAACACAAATCAGTTGTTAACAAAAAATTGGAAAAATTCTTATTCGAACGCCTTCTCCTTCAGCAACGGATACATCTTCCACAAACCAAACAAAGGCCCCGGTGCCAGGATCAACATGACCAATGGAGATTGCATCTGTGCTTCAAACAAATAATTGAGTACATAAATACTCACAACCGTAACAGAAAAACCAATACTTATAACAATCGTTAATGCAGCGCCTTTATTTTCTGCAACAGCAGTTTGAGCAACAATAGATGAAAATTGCGGCGAATCTGCAGCTACAGCAATTCCCCAGATAAGCATAAAAAACAAAAAAACAGGAGCCGGTAAACTAAAACTGAAATAAGCCAGCACACAACAGATACCCGAAAAACATAAAGCAGCAAAAGCCACTTTTGCACTTCCAAACCATTTGGTTAAATATCCTCCCGCAATACAACCAACTGCTCCTGCAGCAATAATGGAGAACGACCAGAAAGGAATATTTAACACAGCATCTTGCTTTTTTACATAGAGTGAAAGCAATACCGGAACAAATGCCCAGAATGCATACAACTCCCACATATGACCGAAGTAGCCAAAAGAAGCAGAACGGAAGTTTGCAGAACGAAAACTTTGTTTAAATGCTGAAAAGGAATAGTGCAGATTGGTTTTTGCAAAGGGTCCACTTGGTATAAAGAACAAGATCAATAAGCCGCCGGTCAGTGCAAAAGAAGAAGTCAACAGCAGCACAACACGCCAATCATAATTCCAACCGGATTGTTTCAGTACATGCGGAAATGCTGTGCCCAACACCAATGCGCCTACTAAATAGCCGAGTGCTTTGCCCAGGCCTTTTTCATACCACTCTGCGGCGATCTTCATACCAACGGGATAAATGCCTGCAAGAAAAAATCCAACCAAAAAACGGGAAAGAAGTAAACTGATGATTTGCTGATGGGGCAAAAGAATCATAAGGTTTGCAACTGCCGCAAAAACAGAAGACAAAAAAAATACCGATGATGGTTTAAACCGATCTGCTATTGCAAACACCGCATAGATCAATGTGCCTGTAATAAAACCAATCATTACTGCAGATGTTACCAGGGCCAACGCACCTTGTTGCAGTTTAAATGCTTTACTGATCTCAGGCAAAATTGCATTACCGCTAAACCACAACGATGTGCCGGCAAATTGTGATAATACAATGAGTGGTAAAATATAGTAGGGGCGTTGCATAAACAGGCCTCAACTTACGGAAAGTAATGAGAATGAAAAAGGGTTGCTCAGGAAATGAACAACCCTGTATGTTGAAGTTGTCTGACATCAACGATGTCCTGACAACTGTTTACCAATGTGCAAAATCTTCCTGAAAATTTCCTTTAATCCGTTCAATGGGCGGATTAAAATATCCAAACTTCAGATCAGGAAATTCTTCACGTATCAATTCCTGCAACTGTTTAACACCCATGATCTCGCCTGTTTCAGTTACACCAAGTTTGCCGAGATACCAGTCAGGATCAATATTAAAATTGCGCCACTGGATCATCTTCAATCCGGTTTCTTTAATGAGTTTGCGTAAGGCTTCATATTCTTCCACACTATCTGTCATACCGGGAAAAACAAAATAGTTGATGCTTGTCCAGCCACCAAAGCTGTTCATTACTTTCAGGCTCTCAACAATATCCTCAAACGTATAATTGTTGGGGCGATAATAGGCTTCGTAAATATGTTTACGTGCACTGTTGGTGCTTACACGTATACTGTCTAAACCAACTTCGCACAACGCTTTTACAGCAGCAGGATCTGAACCATTTGTATTGATATTGATGCTTCCTTTTTTTGTGTGCTTACGCATTTCAATAATGGCTTCACGCATGGTTTCCCACATCAGCAAAGGTTCACCTTCGCAACCTTGTCCAAACGAAACAATCGGAAAGGGCGCTGTTTCCAGATGCGGTACGGTAAACTCAACTACTTCTTCTGCAGTTGGTTTAAATGTTAAACGATCCTGCGGACTTTGAATGGTTTCTTCCTGCGGTTGAAATGAAATACATCCGATACAGTTGGCATTGCATGCAGGTGAAATGGGGATGGGACATTCCCAGCGGCTCATGGCAAAATTTCTTGCAGCAGGGCAATTGTAAGTCTGGCAACAGTTTTCCATTAAATGTTTTACCAAACGGTTATGCGGATAGGCTTTGATCAATGCTTCTGCACCTGTTTCAATTTTTTCATCATCATATCCTTTACATTCCTGGCGAATATCTTCTTCAATACGAACAGCGGTTACATAAAACTCATTATTATGCCAACCTGCAGCTGTATAACAAAAGAGCGGGAGTGTTTCTGCATCGGGTTCACTTTCAAATGCAGCAAAATATAAACTGGTATGTGCAGGCGGAACAAAGGCTGCTACTGCCCAACCTTTATCACAAAGACGCATATCGCCTGTTTCTACATCAATACCTATGGCTTTACGTCCAGGTAATTCATACAGATTCCCACCATCGGGCAATAATATCCAGTCTTCTTCAGGAACAGGGAAAGCATCCCAACCTGCACGGCCAACCGCATACAGTGATGTGTCTTCAAAAATATTTCCGGTCCCGTCGGAATAAAGTAAGTAGGGAGAATGTGAAATCATTAGCTTCAAGCTTTTAGCTGCGAGCTGCAAGCTTAAACACTTTCTTGTGGCTAATGACTTGCAGCTAACGGCTCGTATTCAAATAATGATTGCAAAATTCGTGAATTTGTTCCAGTTCATCGAAAGCAATTGCTTTTTGAAACTCAAAACGGTGCATTTTATTTTTTGTGGTGCGGATGGTGATGCTGTGAGGCAGGGCTTCCAGCGATTGAATCTGTTCCCAATCGAGTTCTTTATCCTTTGGGAAATTAGAAATGGTTACTCCCAGATGATGCACCGCAACCCGTTCGGTATTGATGAGTTTCATTTCACAATAAAAGATGTAGTAATACATGGCTGTTGCAATAGCAAGGAGCGAAGCTGTAATCCACGACTGATCGAGCATTGCAAGAATGGAAAGACCGCCAAAAACAATTACTTCAATCATTCGGAAAGATGCATTGAGTCTGGATGATTCTTCTGCAAAGCCTCGCATAAAGGCCAGTGCAATTACATCGAGACCTATTACAATTTCGCAAAAGGCGGTAATGCGGTTATCGAGTTTAAACTCATACACCGCACCGGCAATAAACACAAGGCCGGCAAAAAAATGCAGGAAAGGACTGTATTTTTTCAGATTACTGTAGGCTGGGTGTACAATTGATACAGAAAGAGGAGTGGCCATAGCAGCAGGTTTTAACCTTAGATGCAGGCTTTAAAAAAATCCATAAACCTGTTTACTGACCGGAGGGTTGGGCAAATTTTTCCCGGCAAAAGGCATTGATTTCATCCATCTGCAGTTCGCTCAGTACTGCACCGGTTTCATATTGTATAAACTGATTTTGGCGGGTGTTGATGGAAACAAAATCATTTTTAATGAGCATATTGTCAATGTCTTTCCACTCAATTAAACGGTCGCCCATGTTATTGGGTGTATAAACTCCTTTGTCTTCGATACGCACAAAACAGGCAGAGAAAATTTTTCGTTCAGTAAAAAACAACAGCAATAAACCTGCAGCACCCAACACCTGCAGCATACCCATGAGTGAAAGGTTCATGTTAAAAAAATAGCTGGCGGCATAAAAGAGTATGGCTGCTTCTGCAAGCCGGAAAAAGCCGTTAGCTGATGTATGGTTGCTAAACATACGTTTACCGGCCAATGCAAACGCAATGCAAAGCAAAGCACCTGCAATCTGAACCACAACAAAAATTAAATTTGGACTGGGTTGTTTAAAATCGCCCCATGCGTTAGCGATCATTAAGAACCCTGCAAGCAAATGCAACAGCCTTGCTGCTTTTTTTTGTTTTTCGAATGGCTCAAAAAAGATGGGGACTTTATATGCTGACATAGTAATTTAAAGATACAAACTTAAGCTGCGGGTTTACAGAGTTTGTGTTTAAAATAAATCTGCAGATCACACTTCAGCCTTTGGATTGCTTGCCAGCAGCAGGTTACATAATTTATAGAGTATTCTTGCCCCAACATTTTCATCCCACTCAGTTGAACTTACGCCCACTTCGTTCAGATCAAATCCAATCAGCTTACGACCGCTTTGAATTATTTTACGGAGAATATAAAACACCTGTTCACTTTCCAAACCACCCATTACAGGTGTGCCCGTATTGGGGCAGAGCTTTGGATCCAATCCATCAATATCAAAACTCAGGTATACTTTTTCGGGTAAATGATTCACAATTTCTTCCGCAATTTCCTTCCAGCTCTGTCCTTCGTATTGTCTGTCTTTCAACTCTCTGTCGAAATAAGAAATCACTTTAAACTCACTGTCGCAAACAATTTTCCATTCGTTATCTCCATAATCTCTGATGCCTACCTGTACCAGTTTATCCAGTTGAGGAATTTCTTTCAGTGCATTGTACATCACAGATGCATGCGAATATTTAAATCCTTCGTAAGATTCACGCAAATCAAAATGTGCATCTATCTGAAGTATCCCGAAACTGCCGTGCTTTTCGCCAATGGCTTTAAAAAAACCTAGCGGTGTGCTGTGATCACCACCTAAGAGCCCCACCAGTTTTCCACGGTTCAGTAATTCACTGGTTTGTTCATACACCCAATTGTTCATGAACACACTTCCTTCATTTACTTCTTTGAGTGTTTTGCACATAAACTTGTTATCGTTTACATTTTCATCCTGAGCAATATAGTTGATGTAGAGTTCAGCTTCTTTGCGGAGATAATCGCTCTTTAAAAGTATTTTGCGATCCATGCTGCGCATGTAAATGCCTCTGCGCCAGATATCGTTGGTATCATTATCAAACAGCTCTACCTGTAAACTTGCTCTGAAAATATGCTCCGGTGCACGGGCAGTTCCTGCTTTGTAGCTCACTGTTACTTCCCACGGTACAGGAAGTATTACCAGGTCTGCATCTTCTTCAGTAAAAGGAAGTCCGAAAATGTTGTTATTAGGGTTAGCGGCATCATTGTGGTCGAACCCTGACAAATCGATCATGTTGAATTATTTTACAAAACTTTGCAAAGTTAACAGACTGTTGAACATGATTAAACAGTTGCACGGGAAGTTTTGCACAATGGCTGCAAATAGATGAAATGGGTTTGCTGATTCGTATTTTAACCAACAGTTAAGACAATACTGCTTCATTTTTTCTTTAAACGGAACCAAACCGACTTGTTTTATGGCTAACTTTGCGCTGCACAAAAAAGAGGAGAAAGATGAAGCCTACACATATCCTGTTTCTGGTTTTAATTGCAGTTGCTATCGGCCTTTTGATCAGTACTATGGGCGATCTGTCTACGTACGATACCATTAACTCTGCAAAAGCAAAACCGGGAAAGTTTATTCACCTGATTGCCAAATTAGATACAGCGAACGGTAAGACCATTGAATATGATGCGCTGAAAAATCCAAACTACCTCAGCTTTCACATCAAGGATTCATTAGGCGGCACATCAAAGGTGGTGTATATGAAAGGTAAACCACCAACCGATATGGAACGCAGTGAGCGGATGGTGTTAAAAGGGAAAATGCAGGACAGTGCTTTTGTTTGTGATGATATCCTTATCAAATGCCCCAGCAAATACACCGACGAGAAAGCCAAAATCAGCAGTACAGCAAAATAAGATGAACCAAACGGATGTATTTCCTGTTTGTACAATCAGTCAATCGTTTTGCAGCACATAAAACTTACAGAATAATTTACGTTTATGCCATTTACAGGTGAGCAATTACTACCGGGACAAATAGGAACTTTTCTTGCCATTTTATCTTTTGTTTCTTCTTTACTTGCCACATTAGCTTACTACAAAGCCATGCAATCGAAAGTGTTTGCAGAACAGCAAAACTGGAAACGTATTGCACGTACTGCTTTCATTACAGAAATTATTTGCATAACAGGGATTTTTGTAACACTCTACAGCATCATTTCCAATCATCAGTTCGAATATAAATATGCATGGCAGCACAGCAACTATGAATTGCCCATGCAATACATCCTTGCCTGTTTCTGGGAAGGGCAGGAAGGAAGTTTTCTGCTCTGGAGTTTTTGGCATTGTGTGTTGGGCGGCATCATTATATGGCGTGAAAAAGAGTGGGAAGCTCCTGTAATGACAACCATCAGCTTTGCACAATTTGCACTGGCTACAATGGTGATTGGTATTTACTTTTTCGATTTTAAATTAGGAAGCAGTCCGTTTGTATTAATGCGAAATGAAGGAATGCTGAGCCCGGAACAGTTTCCTATTGGGTTTAATCCTGATGGCAGTTTAAGAGCCGACTATCTGAGTTTTATACGTGATGGAAATGGTTTAAATCCTTTGCTGCAAAATTACTGGATGACGATTCACCCGCCGGTATTGTTTCTGGGTTTTGCAAGTACCATTGTACCATTTGCATTTGCAATGGGTGGTTTATGGAAAAAAAATTATGGTGGATGGATTCTTCCTGCACGCCCGTGGGCTCTATTCAGCGCAGGTATTTTAGGATTGGGTATTATGATGGGAGCGGCATGGGCCTATGAAAGTTTAACCTTTGGCGGTTACTGGGCATGGGATCCTGTAGAAAATGCTTCGCTTGTTCCATGGCTGGTTGCTGTTTGCGGTATTCATACTATGATTGCTTATAAACACACTGGACATTCATTAAGAGCTACATTTTTATTTTTTATTCTTCAGTTTTTGCTGATCATTTATTCTACGTTTTTAACACGCAGCGGAATACTCGGAGATACAAGTGTACATGCCTTTACTGATCTGGGAATGAACACACAACTGTTTTTATTTTTGATGGCCTTTGTTGTTCCGTCACTGGTATTGTTTGGCATCAGGTATAAACAGATCCCCACTATTGTAAAAGAAGAAGCAATCAGCTCAAGAGAGTTTTGGCTGTTTGTGGGTTCATTATTGTTTTTCATTTCTGCATTGTTCATTATCGGTAAAACATCGCTGCCGGTTATTAATAAAATGTTTGACACCAAGTATGCACCAGCACAGGATATTGAATACTCGTATAACAAAGTGCTCATTTTGTTTTCATTTGTCATTGCCATGCTTACGGCTATTACACAATATTTAAAGTACAAACAAACCAGCCGTTCTGTATTACTGAAAACAATCTGGTTGCCAACTACAGTTGCGTTGGCTGTTGCATTAAGCATCAGCATATTTGGCAACATCAACTACACAAAATATGGCATTGGATATTTAGCAGCTATACATATGGGCATATTTGCTGCTGTCTATGCAACAATTGCTAATGGCATGTACATTGTTACCGGTATCAAAGGCAAGATGATTAAAGCAGGTGCTTCTATTGCACATCTTGGGTTTGGATTAACGCTGCTGGGGATTTTAATTTCATCTTCAAAGAAAGAAGTGCTTAGCTGGAACACCAGTGGCATCATGGTGAACTTTGGTGAACAGAGCAAAGAAAATGCTGCCGAAAACTTAACACTAGTAAAAGGTGTTGCAACAGACATGGGTAAATACATGGTTACCTATCTGGGCGATTCAACACATCCATCCGATCCCAAACAATATTTCAAAATTCATTTTCAGTACAAGAATTCAACCGAAGGTTTTACTTTATACCCCGATGCATTTGTAAACTACAAAGGCAATCAGGAGTTGATGGCTAATCCCGACAGTAAGCATTATATTCATAAAGATGTATTTACTTACATTACTTCCTTACCTAATCCTGAAAAAAATAAAGATACTGCTACGTTTAAAGAACATAAGATTAAGCCGGGTGATACTGTATTCTACAGTCAGGGATTTTTTGTGTTGGATAAATTAGGAAGAGAGATTACCAGAAAAAATATTCCATCAAATCCAACCGATTCAGTTTTTGCTGCCAGCATTACGGTGTATGCAAAAGACAGCAGTAAATACAGTGCCGAGCCTTTATTGATTCTCAGCGGTAACAATGTGCAGCCTGTTGCAGATACGGTTTTATCGCAAAGTCTTGTCCTTGCGTTTACAGGTGCAGAAGCAGATGGTATAAAACTGGGTGTAAAAGAAAGCAACAGTATTTTACAGTATGTAACACTCAAAGCATACCAGTTTCCTGCTATTAATGTATTGTGGCTGGGAATTCTTCTTGTAACTATTGGTTTTATACTGGCATCGGTAAATCATATTCTCAAGAACAGAAAATCGGCATTAAAGGCAGTTTAAGGGCAATGTTGTAAACATTAAGAAAATCTTCACAAGGCAGCGTTGGTTACTTTCATCCTGTCTGTTGTATTAAGACTGGAGAATGATTAATTTACAGCATCAATGAACTGTTCGAAAAGCACATATTTCTTTCTGTTGTTTGCATTTATTCTGTTGCCCGGTTTGTCAGAACTATATGCCCAGCAGTCATTACCACCTCATCTTGATTCTGCTGCACCTGTAAAAGTCATCAAACCTGCATACGGCCCCAACGATACCGTTTTTGTAAAAGCTATGATTATAGAAGGCGAAGTTGTTGGCGGTAAAGAATTAAATGAAGTGTTGATATGGGGTGGCGATCCGAAAGAAGCTGCAAAATACTGGGCAGCATGGACGAGACTCCGCAATGCTGTTTATGTGACTTATCCCTATGCAAGATCTGCCGGTGTGGTAATGGTAGATGTAAACAAACATCTTGAAAAAATTTCAGGCAAAAACGAGCGGAAAAAATACATCAAGTCCAGAGAAAAAGAATTGCGTTCTGCGTTTACAGATAAAGTAACCGATCTCTCCATTTATCAGGGCAAAGTGCTCATGAAACTGATCAACCGGCAAACAGGTAACAACTGTTTCGAGATCATCAAAGAAATGAAAGGCGGTTTTACTGCCGGTTTTTATCAAACACTCATGTTTGTTGTTGGCAGCAGTTTAAAGCAGCAATGGAATCCCAAAGAAGATAAACTGGACAGACAGATAGAATCCATTGTGCAGGAAATTGACCGGATGTATTATGGAGCTCCTGCAGCTGCAGCCAGATAATTGATGATCATTTCTTACTTTCACTCCCTCAAAAAAAATTATACATGAAACTGGATATACTCGCTTTTGGCGTGCACCCCGATGATGTGGAATTGAGTTGTGGAGGTACATTGATGGTTGAAATTGCAAATGGGAAAAAAATTGGCGTCATTGATCTTACCCGTGGCGAATTGGGTACAAGAGGAACCGCAGAAACAAGAAAAGAAGAAGCCAGACTTGCAGCCGAGATTATGGGCGTACATGTAAGGGAAAACTTAGGTATGCGTGATGGTTTTTTTAAAAATGATGAAGAGCACCAGATGCAGGTGATCAAAAAGTTAAGACAGTACCGTCCTGAAATTGTGATTTGTAATGCGCTGGTTGATCGTCATCCTGACCACGGCAGATCTTCAAAATTGGTAGCTGACGCATGTTTTTTAGCCGGCTTAAGAAAAATTGAAACATCGGTTGAGGAAATACAACAGGAAGCCTGGCGTCCCAAATATGTGTTCCATTATATACAGGACAGATATGCGGAACCTGATTTTGTATTTGATATAACAAGTGTATTTGAGCGTAAACTGGAAAGCATAAAGGCATATTCAACCCAGTTTCACAATCCTGACTTAAACGAACCGCAAACCTATATTTCCACACCCGCTTATTTCGAAACCATCATTTCACGCCATAAAATGCTCGGAAAACGCATTGGGGTGGAGTATGGAGAAGGCTTTATTACCGAAAAACGCATTGGAATACGTTCATTTGATGCATTTATACAGGTTACAACCTAATGAACGTTCATAGAAACGTTAACTTTTAAACAGTTAGCAAATGCTCTGTTTTTATACGTTACATTTGCACCAATTTTGTAATATCAGTATGAGCAATCTCAAATTCGCCACCTCGGCACATTCCTTTCACTCTGAGCTTAAAAAGCGGGTGAATGCCTACTTTGAAGAAGCAGGAAAAACTACAACAGGCAGTATTAAAATTATTTTAAAAGCAGTATTCTTTGCTTCTGTATTAATTGCCGTTTATACACACCTTGTGTTTTTTACCCCGGGTATTTTTCTGGGTATTGTTGAATCCATTATTCTTGGGGGCGTTGTAGCTGCCATTGGATTTAATGTAATGCACGATGGTGCACACGGCAGTTTCAGTAAATACAAATCTGTTAATGTAATGGCTGCTTTTTCTCTGAATATTTTAGGGGGCAGCAGTTTTATGTGGAATGTAAAGCACAATATCATTCACCATGCTTATACCAATATAGATGGGGTAGATGATGATATTGATATTCAGCCATGGATGCGTTTAAGCAGCACACAAAAAAAGTACAAACTCCATAAGTATCAGCATCACTATTTCTGGTTCTTATATGCTGTTTTGTATATTCTCTGGATTTTTGTGATGGACTATCAGAAATACTTTAAGCAAAAGATCGGCAGTATGCCTTTAAAGAAAATGCATCTCACAGATCATATCGTATTCTGGGTGTTTAAGTTTGTGCACCTGGTTATTTTTGTTTTAATACCCATTTATTTTGCCGGGTTTGTTCCCTGGTTGGTTGGATTTCTTGTATCAACCATTTTTGCAGGCATCGTTATCAGTATAGTTTTTCAATTGGCGCATACGGTTGAGCATACACATTTCCCTATGCCGAATGAAGAAGACGGACGACTGGCAGATGAGTGGGCCATCCATCAGTTGAAAACAACTGCCAACTTTGCAACAAAAAATAAACTGATCTCCATTTTGGTGGGAGGATTAAATTTCCAGATTGAGCATCACCTGTTTCCAAAAATTTCGCATGTGCATTACCCTGCCATCAGCGAAATCATCCGGAATACCTGCAGGGAGTTTAACATTCCTTACATCGAATATCCCAAAATGCGTTTAGCTGTAGCTTCGCATGTGGCGTATTTGAAAGAGATGGGAAGAAAGTAAGTAAGTTACTTTTCAAGTATAAAAAACAGTTCAGTACCACTTCGTGGTTCAATGGAGTTATAACATAACTCCATTTTTTTTAAGGTAAAGGATTGATTGAATAATTTTTCATACAATTCTTTTGACCCTCCAAACGGAGGACCACCTTCAAACGCTCTGTTAAATAAAACGCCGGCTAATCGTCCAGCTTTTTTTAATAAGCTGAACATATGCTTCACATATGCTTCACGATGAGATGGATCCAATGCACAAAAGAAAGTTTGTTCCAGAATTAAATCATACTGTCCGCTATGTTCAAAAAAATTACCGGTGATGATTTGGACAGAGGTGCTATTGAATTTCAGTTGAAGTGCAGCAGTAAGCACTGGAGAAATATCGAGCAATGTAATATTTGTAAAACCTGCTTCCAGTAAAGCTTCTGCTTCATATGCATTGCCACAACCCGGGATAAGAATAGCACAGTTTTTATCTTCTACACTATTCATGTATGTCTGCAATGGGGTAGAGCTATAGCCAATATCCCAGCCGGTTTGCTGTTGCAGGTATCTGTTACTCCACCAATCGGCATCAAGGATTTGTTCTGTCATTTGTAATATTAAATCTGTTTTTCAATAACAGTAAACCAGTTGTTTACTGCACTTTGAAATAGAAGATGTCGTAAAAGTTGGTATTCAGCCAGGGCTTTTGTTTGCCACTTGATTTTTCTTTTACTTCTTTACCGGTTAATTTAAATACGTTTTCAATTTGCATGTTTGGAGATGAAATGTATTTAACCAGCGAACCTGTGTACAATCCATTGGTACCAGCAACACCATCGCTTGCAACAGAGCCGGGATCTGTTGCAAATGAAATAACGGTATTATCAGGTGGTGTAATGGAAGCAAGCCCTTCGTCCTGATCATTTTCACCAAAGGACCCTCTGTCGAACGGATTATTTCTGCAGGCATCAAGAATAACAATATTCAACTTGGTGCCGGCTTTTTCCATCCTGTTCAACACCCATGTAACCGAAGGACAATCTTCTTTTACATCGGCCTTAGACTGAAGTTTAAAATCAATGGGGATGATGTAATTAAAATTATCAACCTGCATACCGTGGCCCGAATAATAAAATAAGGCCACATCAAGTCCAATAATTTTTGCACCAAATTCACGGATGGCCGCTTTCATTTCTGCTGCACTTCCATCTATTACTTCTATTACTTCAAAACCACAGGAACGTAAAACCTGCGCCATTGAACGTGCATCATTTTTTGGATTTTTTAATGCAGTTGTAAAACGGTAAGACTGGTTACCGATGATCAATGCCATTTTCTTTTTATAATTCGTGGTATTTAAACCGGTGGTGTTGGTATTATTTGTAACAACCGTGTTGTTAACTGGGGGCTTGTTTTTATCCTCTGTTTTTGTTGGCTTGTTGTTATTGGCAGGAGTGGTAGTAGGTTTGTTATTGTTATTGGTTGTAACAGGAGGTTTATTTTCAACCGGTGGCTTGTTGCTGTTATTGGCAACAGTATTGGTATTTGTTTCGCTGTAATTATTGCGTACCCATGTTTCATAACCCGGAGGTGGGGTGGTTTTATCCTGATAAGTGCCCTCTTTCCAGAAACCCAGTTTTAATTCACCATCAAACTGAACCAACTCGCCTTTCCCATGTAAACGTTGATCTTTCCATTCACCTGCATAACGCTCTCCATTGGTATAGTAGTAAGTTCCTTTTCCGTTGAATTTGTTGTCTCTGAAATTTCCAATGTAATAATCTCCGATATCAAAAAAGTATGAACCCTGTCCGTTTCTGAAACCATTTTTAAAATTTCCTTCATAGTAACCGTTATTGTAAACATATTTACCATAACCGTTTTTACAATCACCACTTATGCATCCTGTTGTTCCTTCTTTTATTAAAGAACTTTTTGGTGTGATCAGATTGTTGTTTTCCCAGAAGCCGATCTTTTTCACACCGGTAGTAGGATCATAATTTATTCCCCATCCGTTCCGCTTACTGTCTATAAAGAACCCCACATATTTTTCACCGGTAATAAAAAAATAAGTACCATAACCGGTTAACAGATTTTGTACAAACTCTCCTGACCAGTGTGTGCCATCATCCCAATAGTAGGCGCCGTATCCATCCCGTTTGCCATTTTTAAAATATCCAAAATAGCGATCGTTACCGCTGTAATATTTCATCCCGTAACCCGCCTCACAATCACCATTGAGGCAGCCGGTGGTACCAACGGGTTTGCTGTAATAAGAAATCTTTCCCAGAAATTTTCCTTTGCCGAAGATGCCTGTCTTTTTTGTTCCGTCGGCATAGGTTTTTTCACCTTCACCATCAAAGTCACCATCTTTGAACTGGCCAACATAGATTGTACCATCACTATATTCCATTCTGCCAAATCCTGTAAACACATCAGCAATACTTTCGCCCAAATATTTTTCACCTGTTTTCCATTTGTAAATGCCAAAGCCTTCACGTTTATCATCATAAAATTCACCTTCATACACATCACCATTCGCATACTGAAATTTTCCAAAACCGGAGCTGCAGTTACCGCTGAGGCAGGTCTGTGCAGATGAATAAGAAATAAAGCAGGTTACAAAGAGAATGGATAAGCGAAAGACCTTCATCTTGGGTTATTTTGTGACTAAGTTAGTGAGGATTCTACAACAATTCAATACCGTGTAAACGGTATTAACAATTGTAAGTTTATTTTGAAAAGCTAGCTTCTTCCTCCCTTATCTTTGCCCAAATTTTACTTGTTATATGCATTTTCAATTTACAGAAGAACAGCTCATGATTCAGAAAGCTGCCAGGGATTTTGCCAAAACAGAATGTTTACCGGGCGTTATTGAGCGGGATGAATTGCAGAAGTTTCCTAAAGAACAGATCAGCAAACTGGCCGATCTGGGTTTTATGGGTATGATGGTGAAACCGGAATATGGTGGCTCAGGGATGGATACTGTCAGCTATGTGCTGGCAATGGAAGAGATCAGTAAAATTGATGCCAGTGTAAGCGTTTGTATGAGTGTAAACAACAGTTTGGTTTGTTATGGCTTACAGGAATATGGAAATGAAGAACAAAAAGTAAAATACCTTTCTCCGCTTGCACAAGGAAAAAAAGATGGTGAACTATATATTGGTGCGTTTTTATTAAGTGAGCCCGAAGCAGGCAGTGATGCCACTTCACAACAAACAACTGCAGAAGATAAAGGTGATCATTATGTCATCAACGGCATCAAAAACTGGATTACAAACGGTAACACTGCATCTGTATACCTCGTGATTGCACAAACAGATAAAGCAAAAGGCAGCAAAGGCATCAATGCTTTTATAGTTGAAAAAAACTGGCCCGGCGTAACAGTTGGTGCAAAAGAAAATAAACTGGGTATTCGTGGAAGTGATACCCACAGTATTTCGTTCCAGGATGTTAAAGTGCCAAAAGAAAACAGGATTGGTGAAGATGGATTTGGTTTTAAGTTCGCCATGAAAACACTGGCCGGCGGACGTATTGGTATTGCAGCACAGGCGCTCGGTATTGCAAGCGGCGCTTATGAGTTGGCGTTAGCCTATTCGAAACAGCGGAAAGCATTTGGAAAAGAAATCATGCATCACCAGGCTATTCAGTTTAAACTTGCAGATATGGCTACTAAAATTGAAGCATCCCGTTTACTTTGTTTACGTGCAGCATGGGATAAAGACAACGGAGTTGATTATACACTCAGCTCATCCATGGCAAAAGTATTTGCAAGCGAAACG
>JALHRP010000047.1 GCA_022841365.1 Chitinophagaceae bacterium
GGTTTTTCATCTGCCGCCGGCCATTCCACTTCTGTACATTTTATAAAGAATGAATTCGTTTGCATAAAATCGGGAACGATTGTTTCCTATCTTCGCCGTCTTCAAAAATAAATGATTCGATGCAACCTACTTTATTGATATTAGCCGCAGGTATGGCCAGCCGTTATGGAAGTATGAAACAGATTGAAGGATTTGGTCCGGCAGGCGAAACCATTATGGATTATTCAATTTATGATGCCATCAGGGCAGGGTTTGGTAAAGTAGTCTTTATCATACGCAAAGATTTTGCAGATCAGTTTAAAGCCATCTTTGAACCCCGGCTCAAAGGCCTTATTGAAATTGATTATGTGTATCAGGAGTTGTCTTCATTTGTTGATGGATTTGATATTCCTGCTTCAAGAGTAAAGCCTTGGGGTACCGCACATGCAGTGCTGTGTGCGAAGGATGTTATTAAAGAACCATTTGCTGTAATTAATGCAGATGATTTTTACGGAAGAGATGCGTTTGAAAAAGCAGCTGCTTTTTTAACAACAGATTGCAATCCTGAGCAACATGCTATTATCGGTTACAATCTTGCAAAAACACTTAGTGCAAACGGAACGGTTAGTCGTGGTGTGTGTGAGGTAAATGCAGAAGGTCATCTGGCATCTATCACCGAACGAACAAAAATTTATGCAGAAGATAACCGTATTGTGTATGAAGATGCTTCAGGCAAACACGAGGTGCCTTATGACTCAAGTGTAAGTATGAACTTCTGGTGTTTTGATGATTCTGTTTTTTATCTCACCAAACAATTATTCAAAACATTTTTAAAAGAACACGGGAACGAAGAGAAATCAGAGTTCTTTATTCCGCTGGTTGCAGATTCTTATATCAAAGAAGAGTTGGGCATCATTAAAGTAATTCCTACTTCATCGCAATGGTTTGGTGTAACCTATAAAGAAGATGCGCCAGGTGTACAGGAAAGTGTAAACAACCTGATTGCTGCAGGTGAGTATCCTGCAGGATTGTGGAGTTAAAGAATGAGCAGGCTTCCTGTTTGAATCAGCTTGTTGTCTTTTGCCAATCTGTAATAATAGATTCCTTTTGCCATGCCGTTTAAACTGATTTGTTGCGGCGAATCTTTTATGAGCTGTTGTAATACAACTCTGCCATAATTATCAATCAACTGAAAAATCAGTGCATCAGATTGTTCGGCCAAAACTGTAACAGAACCATTTCTCATTACCGGATTGGGATATATAACAGCCGGTTTACTCCCAATAAAATAAAGCTGGGCAGGGGCAGAGTAGATCAATGAACCGTCTGATAATTCAATCACAGCTCTGTAAATATTTACACCCGGTCTTACTTTCATATCTACAGACTGATATTGTAATCCGTTGATGGTGATTTGTTTTTCAAGCAAAACAAAACCGGAAGCTGATTGCTTTTCGAAACTGATGGATTTTATTCTGTACGTAGTTCCTATTTCAAGCTGCAGTAATCCGTTGTTTGATACATTGAGATTTGCAAGTAGATTTTTTACATAACATCCTGTTCCCTGCAATTCATAATTAAAGGTATACGAACTTACTGCTGCTTTTGAATGGAGTAGAGGACTGATGGAATAATGTTTTGGCGGACTTGCCGTTTTTGAAATCACAGCAAACGTATCAGTTGTTATTAAGAACGGCTCCATATACTGATTACCCAACCGGTTGATCTGATAAGCAGTTGCGGATGAAACTCTGTTCCAGCTGATGAGGAAAGAATCAGCACAATTAAAACCAACCTGTGTGTTGATTCGTTTTGAAATGGTAAATGTATCCGTTGTATAAACTTCACTGTTGATCTTCATGCGCAGCAATGCTTTGCTGTAAACATCCGGCACGCTCATTTTATAATAGCCTTTAGAGACATCAACCGTTGCAGCAATCTGTTGCCAGCTGTTCCCATTATCTGTACTCATTTCTAAAATACCTGCAGCAGAATTATAACCTGATTCAAACCGAAGCACAGTTGTTTCACCGGAAGTTAAATGATCTGCAGCAACAGGAAAATACCATTTGAATGTGTTGCTGCTGTCTGTTTGATATGCAATAGAAAAATTTTGCGTGCCTGAGGCTATAGCAAATCCATTCACCTGCAACACATAATTGCCGGGCTCCGGCAAATCAACAGTGATTTGTTCCACAACATTTATACTGTCTCTTTTACGTACAGGTAATTCCTGTAAAGCATTGATATTGGGTGTTGGGTTCAGTACCCATGGTTTGTACGTTGTATTGGTAGCTGTATGTGTAACTGTAAGATCAAGATCATTCACTAATGCAACAGATGCGTTAACGGCAGCTTGAGGATCTGTCCATGCAAGTGTTACTTTTAATTGTTTAATGCCGGGAGGTACCGTTATATTCATTTGCTGCGAAGTATTGTTGACAACTGCTCCTGTAAAATAGTTGCCTTTGAGTATTGTTTGCACCGCTTTGTATGCATTCATATTTCCATAACCGGATTTGAAATCTATTCCTTTTGCATCCACATCATCTGCACTGTTAAGCAACACTGCTTTAATCAAAGAAGCAGGTGCAGTTGTACCACTATTTGAAACACGAAATGTTTGATGCAGTACTGCCGCTACACCCGATACCAATGCTGCAGCACCTGAACTGCCATCTTCACCAAACGCTACCAGTTCAGGTTTTACTCTTCCATCGAAAGCTGGTCCTTTTGAACTGGGTGCTAACACAATCCCAAACGAATCTGTATGACCAACGGTGATGATGTTTTTTGCCTGTTTAAAATTTCCTGTAAGATTAGCGTAGCCCGGTATGCCGGCATACCTGCCTGTTGTAGAACTAAGTGTACCTGAATTGCCGGCAGAAAAAATATGCAGTAACGGTTTGTTGTTTACAACCGAAGCATCATAGCCCACAGCTTCGGCTCCATAATAAGTTTCAACAACTGTTCCGTATGAATGATTCTGTACAAGTATACCGGAAGACTGATAATAGGTATCAGGCTCGGGTAATAAATTCTGAAAGCTTGCGGGGCTCAGCATGCTTCTCCATGCTGCACCTTTTGTATTGTACCAGCTGTTTCCTCCACCGCCACACATTGTTGCCATGATGGAGGCATGTGCTGATGATGTGGCTGATGCAAAAGCTGAAGAAAGAATTCTTCCTTTGAAATCAATATCTGTTGTATCAAAACGCTGTTCTTTAATGGAGATGTGTACAGTGTTTCCATTCAACGCAGGAAAATTATTCTGAACAGTAGAAATTTTATTGGCAGCATAATCTACAAATCCAAACAGGAGCTCTTCGCTTGCTTTTTTTCTGAAGTCAATAAATGTTACGACTGCAAGTGATGCAATTTTTTCCATCTCCGCCCATGTGCAGGAAATAACCGCAAGATTTGCCGGTTCGTACTCAGTGATGAGCTTAATTAACGGGTTTGATTGAATGAGTGATTTAAATTGTTTAAGATTCGTTGTTGCAACGGTATACACTTGAATAGCAGGCGACTTTTGATTTTGCAGCTGTATGCGTAAAGTTGGAGAAAGTTTATCCACATTTTTTTCCGTTGTTTTTTGCGCTGCTGAAATGTTTACAGATAGAATAAATAAAACAAACAGACGAACTGTAATTGATATTTTTTTATGTTTCCGTTGTACGGTTGAATAAAATTTCATTGTATAGAGGTCTGTTTAAAAAAAATTTAAACTGCAGCATTGTGCAAACTGCGTGTATTCGTTCTTGGTAGTTTTACTTTTTATCAGAACAAATGATTCTTTTGCAACAAAGCTGCAATGATTCTTTTTTTCACAACAAATAAAAGTAAATAAATTCAACTGTTAATTCTTTTTAAACTTAAACACGTAAAACATGAGAAAAGTTATTTTGGTTTTTGCTGCAACTGCATTTGCAGCGTTGTTTATGGTTGCTTGTAAGAAAAGCACGAATGAATCAGGAAGTCAGGACATTCCTCAGGAAGTGCTGGATCAGATTACAGCACAGGGTTTTTCTGCACAAGGTGTTACGAGAGCTGATGGTGGTTATCTGGTAGAAGGTGATATCTTATTAACCGAAGAAAATCTGAAACACACAGCTACAACCAATGAACTGGTGTATGCAAATGAAGAACATTACCGCACAACCTATACTGTTACCGGTTTGCCAAGAACGCTTACAGTAAAGTTGAATACAACGCAGGCAAACTTTGTATCGGCTACTGATGAAGCTATTCGCCGTTACAACGCATTAAATCTGCGTGTACGTTTTCAGCGTATTACGGGAACTGCAACTGCAAACATTAATATTGTTACCTACTATCAGGTGAGTAATACCTTAGGTTCTGCAGGTTTTCCAACAAGTAGCGGAAACCCATATAACCAAATACGTATGAACACATACTGGTACACGCCAAGTATAGCAGTAAATGCACTGGCTACTACCATTGCGCATGAAATGGGTCATTGTATTGGTTTCCGTCATACAGATTATATGAACCGTTCATACAGCTGTGGTGGTTCTGCCGTAAATGAAGGTACAGCAGGTGTAGGAGCAGTTCATATCCCCGGCACACCAACAGGACCAAGCGCAGGTTCATGGATGCTTGCTTGCGGAAGTACTTCTTCTTCTTTCAACCGTCCGTTTACAAGTGCCGATCAAACAGCATTGAATTATGTATATTAAATGCAATACATCAGTTACAGATGCTTTTTATACAGAGTGATTGCAATATAAAAGAACAGCCGCTGCATGCAGCGGCTGTTCTTTTTAGTGGCTGTGAGTTGTATTCTCAACTATTTTGAGTAATTTAAACATCTTATTATAAACCTAAATACAAAGACATGAGAAAACTACTTTCTGTTTTATCAGTTGCAGCATTTGCAACCTTGTTTATTGTTGCATGTTCTAAATCAACAAAAGAATCTGTTGCTTCAATTCCGCAGGATGTGCTTAATCAAATTTCTGCACTTGGTTTTTCTCCCGATAATGTTGTGGCAGAAGATGGGGGTTACATTGTTGAAGGAGATATTTTTCTCAGCCCAAAGGACTTAACAACGTTAAAAACAACCAATCGTTTGATTGTTGCTAATGAAGAACAGTACCACACAACCAATCTGGTTGCAGCGCCAAGAAGTATCACTGTAAGTGTATCCGGAAACGTACCCGCAGCATTTTCCAGTGCGGTTGATGCTGCCATTGCACGTTACAATGCAGAAAATTTAACCATTAGTTTTTCACGGGTTGCAAGTGGTGGTGCAATTAATATCCGTATTGTAAATACACGTCAGTACATTGCTTCTGCAGGTTTCCCAACCAGTTCAGGAGATCCTCATAACGAAATTAAATACGCAAAAACCTATTCTACCTATGGTGTTGATTTTATGACAACAGTTCTTGCACATGAAATCGGCCATTGCATTGGTTTCCGTCATACAGATTATATGAACCGTTCTTACAGCTGCGGCGGAACAGGCGGTAATGAAGGTGCAAGCACCGTTGGTGCAGTACATATTCCCGGCACGCCAACAGGTCCCGATCCAAACTCTTGGATGCTGGCTTGCTTAAGTGCAACCACCAACCGGCCGTTTAATAACAATGATAAAACAGCGTTGAACTATCTCTATTAAAAAATAAGTAATCAATAAGAAAAGCCTCCGTCGTTTGACGGAGGCTTTCTTTATTTGCGGAAGTTCTTGTATAAGTTGATGAGTGAATTGGTAGATGCATCATGTGTTGAAACGGTATCATCCGTAATTAACTCTGGTAAAATTTTATTCGCTAACTGCTTGCCCAGTTCAACACCCCATTGATCAAAACTGTACACATTCCAGATAACTCCCTGAACAAAAATCTTGTGTTCGTACAAGGCAACCAATTCGCCCAGAGTAAACGGTGTGATTTTCTTAACCAAAATTGAATTGGTTGGACGGTTACCTTCAAACACTTTATAAGGAATCAATTCTTCTTTAACACCTTCAGCAATTACTTCTTCTTTTGATTTGCCATTCATGAGTGCTTCTGTTTGTGCAAAGAAATTACTCATGAGTTTTGGATGATGATCGCTCAGCGGATTATGACTGATGGCTGCTGCAATAAAATCGGCAGGAATAAAATGTGTGCCCTGATGGATCAATTGATAAAACGAATGTTGACCATTGGTACCCGGCTCACCCCAGATGATGGGGCCGGTGCTGTAATCAACATTATTGCCATTACGATCAACATATTTTCCATTGCTCTCCATATTGCCTTGCTGAAAATAAGCTGCAAAGCGATGCAGATATTGATCGTAGGGGAGAATGGCTTCACTCTTTGCATCAAAGAAGTTCACATACCAGATGCCCAGCAATGCCATCACTACAGGAATATTGGTTGCAAATTTTTCGTTACGGAAATGTTCATCGGCAGCATGAGCACCTTTCAGCAGTTCTTCAAAATTATTATAGCCAATCGTTAATGCAATGGATAAACCAATGGCACTCCATAAACTGTAACGGCCACCCACCCAATCCCAGAATTCAAACATATTGGCTTTATCAATTCCAAACTTCACCACATCTTTTTCATTGGTTGACAAGGCAGCAAAATGTTTGGCCACATGTGCTTCGTCTTTTGCATGCTCCAGAAACCAGTTTCTTGCACTGTGTGCATTGGTCATGGTTTCCTGTGTGGTAAAGGTTTTAGAAGCAATGAGGAATAACGTTTCATCGGGTGTAACTTTTTTCAACGTTTCCGCAATATGTGTTCCATCCACATTGCTTACAAAAAACGTTTCAATACCATCCACCCAATACGGTTTTAATGCTTCGGTAATCATCACCGGACCAAGATCACTTCCGCCAATACCAATATTGACGATGTATTTTATTTTCTTTCCGGTATAGCCTTTCCATTCACCACGATGTATGTTGGCACAAAAGTTTTTCATCTGTTCCAATACACGTTGAATGTCGGGCATTACATTTTTGCCATCTACCAATACTTCTTTGTCAGAAAAATTACGCAGTGCAGTATGCAGTACGGCTCTCTTTTCCGTATGATTAATCACATCGCCTTCAACCATTTTTTCAATGGCTTCTTTCACATTACATTCAGCTGCCAATTGTAACAGCAACTGCATGGTTTCTTCGGTGATGATGTTCTTTGAATAATCAAACACCAGATCATGTACACAGGTGCTGAATTTTTTAAACCGTTCGGCATCTTCTTTAAACAAATCACGCATGTGCACCTGTTTCATTTGTGCAGCATGTGCAGAGAGTTGTTTCCAGGCGTTGGTTGTTGTTGGGTTAATAGAAGAAAGCATACTGCGTATTTTTTATTTATCTTAAATGTTGTTTTTAAGCAGAGAATAAAGAAACGAGTTTTCACAGAAAGCTATCTCTGCGAATGTCTCAGCGCTCTTTTTTCTCTGCGGCAAAAGAAGCGGTAAATAAATGAACCGACCTTCTTTTATTAATCAGCTAACTTGCTGATAGAAATTTCTTTGTCTTTGTTTAACTGTTCAATGAGTTTATCCAGTCCCTCAAATTTCACTTCGTTTCTTAAATGAAAGCGTACATGTACTTTTAAATGACGGTTGTAAATGTCTTCATCAAAATCAAATAAATGTACTTCCACCGTTCTGCCTGTACCATCAACAGTAGGACGGTTACCGATATTCATCATTCCCTTCATCATCTTTGTTTCACCTTCAACCTGTGCTTCCACTGCATACACGCCATTAGCCGGAACTAATTTATCAGGATCCTGTATTTGAAGGTTCGCTGTAGGGTAGCCGAGTTTACGACCCAGTTTATTTCCCTCAATCACATTTCCTTTAAAGAAATAGGGATAGCCCAGTAATTGATTGGCAGTTTCTATTTCACCATTTGAAATGGCCTGTCGTATTTTGGTAGAGCTGATGGCTGCTTCATTCATCAACTGCTGCGGAATTTCTTTCACAGTATAGTTAAAGCGTTCGCCCATTTGCTCTAGCAAACGGTAATCACCTTCACGGTTGTTACCAAACTTATGATCGTATCCAATAATAATGAGCGCCGGATGAAAGCGATTGACCAAAAAACTGCTGATATATTCTTGTGCCGATTGCTCAGAAAATTCTTTGTTGAACGGAACCACCACCAGATTATCTAAACCCTGCTCTTTCAGCAATTCAATCCGCTCATCTAATGTGGTGAGTTCAGCAACAGAGCGATCGGGCTGTACAATTTTACGGGGATGCGGATAAAAGCTGATGAGCACCGATTCGCCACCCCGTTCCTTTGCTTCGGCACATAATTGACGGATGATTTGCCGGTGACCAAGATGCACACCATCGAATGTGCCGATTGTAACAACGGCGTTTGTAAAAACGGGCAACTGCTGCAGACTTCTGTAGACCTTCATAATTTGGAGTGGCAAAAGTAACACATTTGATGCGTGGAAGTGTTAGTTTTGCGGCTCTCAAACAAAGCAGCATGTCTTTATATAACCAACGGGGCGTATCGGCACAAAAAGAAGAAGTACACAAGGCAGTAGAACATTTGGATCAGGGTTTATATCCCCATGCATTTTGCAAACTGTATCCTGATTATCTGGGTGGCGATGCGGATTGGGTGAATGTAACCCATGCCGATGGTGCAGGTACCAAAAGTATTCTTGCATATCTCTATTGGAAAGAAACCGGTGATGTATCTGTCTGGAAAGGCATTGCACAGGATGCAATTGTAATGAATCTGGATGATCTGCTTTGTGTAGGTATTTACGATAACATTTTATTCTCATCAACGGTTGATCGTAACAAAACACGTATCCCTGGTGAAGTGCTGGAGCAGATCATCAATGGCTCTGCTGAGTTATTTGCACAGTTGAAAGAATATGGTGTAAACATTCATTACCTCGGCGGTGAAACAGCCGATGTGGGTGATGTGGTGCGTACCATTGCTGTGAACGGAACCATGACAGCACGTTGGCCAAAAAATAAAGTAATCAGCAACGATAAAATTAAAGCAGGTGATGTGATTGTTGGTTTGGCAGGATTTGGACAGGCGAATTATGAAACATCGTACAACAGTGGTTTGGGCAGTAACGGTTTAACCAGTGCACGACATGATGTGTTAGCGAAATATTATGCACAACAATTTCCTGAAACCTTTGAAGCAATGTTGAATGATGAAGTGGTGTACATTGGCAAGCATCGGTTGACGGATGAAATAGATGCTGAGCGCAGTCGAAGCATCGGCAAAGGAGTACTGAGCAATGTCGAAGGACGACTTACAATTGCTGATTTGTTGTTATCACCAACAAGAACCTTTGCACCTGTGCTGAAAGAAATTCTGCAACATCAGTTTGATGCAGTGCATGGCTTAATTCATTGCAGTGGTGGCGGACAAACAAAATGCTTAAAATATTTACCCGGGCCAATGAAGATTGTGAAAGACAATTTGTTTACGCCGCCCATCATCTTCGATTTAATTCAGCAAGCTTCCGGTGCTGATGCACGTGAAATGTACCAGGTGTTTAATATGGGTACAAGGCTGGAGATTTATACAGATATGAAAAATGCCGCCGACATTGTGGCGGCATCAAAGTCATTTGGTGTAGATGCCCAAATAATTGGCAGGGTAGAGGCGAGTGAGAAAAAAGAGTTGCTGATAAAGTTGGGAGATGAAGAGTTGATGTTTTGATACTATTGAAACTCACACTAACTCAAATCTTTTACTGCATCATTGTTTTAAGTTGAAAAAAATACCGGGAACCCTTGCCTTAGCGGAAGTTTTTTTCATTTTTGCTCTCACTTCATCTATGGTAATTGTAGAACCTGCGTCAGTCTTATTGATTAATGACACTACTTCATCAGTAAACATATTAGTTCCACTTACTTGTTTGTATACCGGTTTTTCAAAGCCTGTTCCGGTAAAATAAATAACGAAATTTGTGATCTCCCAATCTTCATCAATATCCAGTTGTTTTGCATTCTTAAACTTTTCGACTGATATGCGGCCACCTTTTGTCCCGGCAATTGAAATGGAGGGATCGGGTATATTCTTTACTTTAAATGTGGCAGTAAGCAGATCTTTATACTTGTTATTTTCTAAGGAGGTAATTGTAATTTTAGCTTCTCCTGGAGTTGAGGGCCTTACTATCCACTGCCCATTTATTTTTTGTGCAGTTCCATTTGTTGAAGTAACATTTATCTTGTCAAATGAAGTTTTCCCGGTTGAAATTACAAGTGGATTATCCAAACCAATATACAGTATTTTGATATTCTCATTTGCTACAGTTATGATATTTTCTTCAGTTGGGTTCTTTTCTTTTATTTTACTTTTTGAATTAGTTTGCAGCTCTGAGTTTTGTTTTTTAGTTACCCTTGGGACAGAGTCTTTCTCAGATTGTTTGTCGTTTATTAAAGGCTCTCTTACTACAGTTGCATAATTTTTGATGGCTTTCAACACTGCTTCTGCAATCTTCTCCTGACTTTTTTCATTGGTAAGTAACGCTAGGTCTTTTGAGTTAGAAAGAAATCCACATTCAAGTAATACAGCAGGGCAGGGAGCTGCATCAATTACCCAAATACCTTGATTGCGTTGTTTGATCCTAGGCTCCCGTATCATCATGAAGTTTTTCATCTCACTGATAATTGCAGATCCCAATTCTTTACTTTGCTGCAGATGCTGATTTCCATCCCTTGTTACATACAATTCAAAACCGTTCATTGGATTTTCAACAAGCTTCTCATCTTTCCTGAGCTGTGGTACATAATTCGCATGAATTGATACAAACAGGTCGGCATTGTTTGCTTCAGCAATACGAACCCGCTCTTTCTGTTCAATGAAGTTTTCATCAGATCTTGTAAAAATCAGTTTCAGGTTTGGATCGGTATTCAATTGCCTGATCTTGTTTGAGATTGCAAGGGCAATTTCATCTTCTGTTACTCCGTTTAAACCAATCGCTCCGTGACGTTTGCCATCAATCAATCCATGACCGGCATCAATCACTACTGTTAATGGTTTTTCTAATTTTGGAATAACTGCAGTGGCATCTTTCTCTTTCAGTTTCAGAGCGAATGCAGTAAATAAAAAGGTTAGCAACGGCAGTAAAAATAAGCGGCTGATGTAGCCAACTTTGGGGTGTTGAAGTTTGGAAAGCATAAGGAGTCTTCTTTTTATAGGTGAATAAAAAAATGGATTGGTGAGTGATAAGCTGTGGCCGGGAAATGCAGCAGTTAGAATCATTGCTGCCAATGCAGAAGCGTCGCTGTCCTTTACAGATTTGCTGTCGGCAATAAATTCATGGATCATGTTCAATTCTTTTCTGATGATCCAGAAAAAAGGATTAATCCAAAACACAATTAACACAAGCTGCAGGAATAATTTATCAATACTGTGTTTTTCTTTTACATGAATCAGTTCATGTTTAAAAATTTGCTGCCCCTGTACAGATTCAAAATCAATTTCTCTGTTCCAGAAAATATAATGAAGAAATGAGAAGGGCGTGCCCTTTGCATCTGTATCAACAAAAACAAGGTCTTTCATCTTCCAATGGTCATTTGCAGCCAATAATTTTTTGATGCGCAACAGTGTTACAACAAGTGTAATAAAAAGCAAAATGGAAACCAGTACATATAAAAGTATACTCACCTGCTCTTTTGTGAATGTGGTTGGTGCGCTCAAAGCAGGTTGTTCCGGAAACCAGACTTCATTGGTTGTAACAGTTTGCAGAATAGTATATGCCGGTATGTTTTCAGGTTGCGGATCGGTAACAAAACTGATTTTAATAAATGGTAACAATAACGATGCTGCAACGGCTGCCAACAAATAGAACCGGTTCCAGCTGTGAAATACTTTATTGCGGAGTGCAAGCCAGTAATAGCCGGTGAGTATACCGGAACAGATCATTACTTTCAACAGGTATTCAGCAAAGGCAGTCATGGTTATTTCTTTTTGAGTGTTTGCAATAGAAGCTCCAGTTCTTCAATGCTCAGGTTGTTTTCTTTTACCATAAATGAAACAGCATCAGAAAACGATCCTTCAAAATATCCTTTCACCAGTGTTTTCATACTGGCTTTTGAATAAATATCTTTCGTTACAGCAGGGTAGTATTGATGCATGCGGCCAATAACATCGGCTTTCACATATTTTTTATCAATCAGAATTTTCAACATTGTGGCCACGGTGTTTTGATGTGGCTTGGGAAGCGGCATCGCATCTACAATCTCCCGTAGAAAAGCTTTGTTGAGTTTCCAGATAATCTGCATCACCTGTTCCTCAGCTTTTGTGAGAGGTTTCAGTTTTTCCGTATTCATAAACCGAATGTATAACTAAAAAATTAGTTTAACAACTAAAATTTTAGTTAAAAAATTTTTTAGCAAAAAACAGGGGTCTATAATTTTCGTTAGGTTTAGAAAAACTTTTATTTGGCAGGGTAGAAGCGAGTGAAAAGAAAGAGTTGCTGATAAAATTAAAGAGTGAGGATATTCTGTTTAAAAATTCAATGTAACTTTCACTTCTCTCACAGATTTTACAATTGTTCCATTAAACTTAGCAGGAATCCATTTTGGTCCATTTTGAATTTCCTTTAAGATTGTTTTTGCCAGAGCAGAACTTTCCATACTTACAGCTCGTGCAGCAGAAATGTTGCCTTCAACATCAACAATAAATCTGATAATACAGGTTCCCTTATTGGATTCGTCTTTTATAAAGTTATCTACATTTTCTCTCATTATTTTTTGTATAAACTTATTCCATTTTTTCTCCCCTCCCGGAAACTGAGCTTCTACATCCACTTTTTCATAAACAGAATCAATTTGTACAGTAGATGGCAATTTGGTGCTGTCTCCATTTTGTGCAGATAGTTTGCAGCATGTCAGCATCAGGAAAGCAAAAATGAATGATCTCATTTTGTAAAACTTTTTTTGTTGAAAAAAACTGAAGAGAAAATTTAAGGCATTCTGAATGTTACTTTTTGTCGCCGCCATGCCTTAACTGCCCTCCCGAATTGATAGGCAGGAATCCATTTAGGCCCCTCTTTAATAGCGTTTACAAGAATTTTTGCTAATAGTGAGCCCTTTAAGGTAAGTGCTTCAACATTAGTAATAGTACCATCTTTACCAACAATAAACTGTACTTCGCAAGTGCCATTACTTTTTTTATCTCTTGAAAGCCTCACAATTTCCTTTTCTATTTTTTCCTGCACATATTTATTCCACATTTGCTCTCCACCGGGAAAATAAGCTTCTATCTCTACTTTTTGAAATACAGAATCAGCTTGTGGAATGTTGTTTTTGAATGTATCAACTTGTTGTGCAGAAAGAGCGCAGGAAACAAACAAGGGGAGTAGAATCAATAAGTTTTTCATAAAATAAAAACTGTGTGTTTATAAGTTTGCGAATTGTCTATTTTTGCCGGAACACAAACTTAACAGAATGCTCCCAATCGTAGAAATAAAGAATGTCAATATTTATCAGAGTGGTAACCTCATTCTTAACAATGTTAATCTTACAGTCAACCAGGGTGAGTTTGTTTATCTCGTAGGTAAAACCGGCACGGGCAAATCATCCTTACTAAAAACACTGTATGGTGAAATTCCATTAACAGAAGGTGAAGCAACCGTTGCAGGATTTAATTTGCGGCAAATGGATTGGAAGAATGTCCCTTTTCTCCGCCGGAGTCTGGGTGTGGTGTTTCAGGATTTTCAATTGTTAACAGACCGGAATGTTCATGAGAATTTAAAGTTTGTGTTGAAGGCAACCGGTTGGAAAGATGAAAACCTGATGGAAGAAAAAATTAATGATGTACTGGATAAAGTAGGTTTAAAATCAAAAGGGTTTAAAATGCCTTTTGAAATGAGTGGTGGTGAGCAGCAACGGGTGGATGTAGCTAGAGCTTTACTCAATTCGCCCAAACTAATCCTTGCCGATGAACCTACCGGCAACCTCGATCCTGAAACCAGCGATGAGATTATGAATTTGCTTTTTCAGGTAGCAAGAGATTATAACACCGCAGTGATCATGGCGACGCATGATTTTATGGTGATTAAAAAATATCCTGCAAGAATGGTAAAAACTGAAGCAGGTAAAGTGTGGGATAATGCTACAGTAGAACATGCATAAGCTGTTTTGCATGCTCCAGGTTATTGAAATGTTTTTGCAATAAACCTTCTCTCAGTTCAATATCATTTTCAGTAAAGGGTTTATGAAACAAACGGAAAGCCTGGTATTTAAATTCAGTTGGGTTAGAGGCTAATTGACATGCCTGCTCCAGTCCCGTTCCCTTCAGCATTTCTTCATTGGCTAAAACATGTCTGCCGTTAAATACTGCGTTCAGCAGTTTTAATTTAATACCGGAGTTGGTAAACGAAGGCAGTATATGTACCTGTGCTTTTTGAATAAGATCATTGAGTTCGGCTTCTTCCGGATTTTCCACTACACAAATATGTTGTTTCGAACGGGCCTGTTGTTTCAGTTTTGCAGAAGGATTTTTACCTGCAATTACAAACGGAATCTCTAATTCATGAAACACTTTTTCCAACAGCCATATCACCACTTTTTCATTTTCTGCAACAGAGAGGTTGCCGTGATATAAAACAAATGTACCTGTACCCGGCTTGCTGGTAACCATGGTATTGGGTATAAAAGCAGGAAAGTGTATTGCCTGGTTGGCTTTAAATTGCTTCTTGTATTTTTTTGCATCATCTTCCGAAATAGAAAGAATGATGTACTCTTTTAATTTTTCTTCATATCGGTTCAGCAGCCGGCTTTCATGATGCATGTAGGCTTTACGTACAATGGATGTTTCCCATTGCCCCAGCTTTTTGTAATATTCATGCTCTACATTATGCAGGCGAACAGCAACATTTTTCTTTTTTACAGCACCGCTTGTAAGACCATAAGTGCAATGCACACCTTCAAACAAAACGGGGTAGGGATCTGCGTTCAGCCGTTCCCATAAAAGGTCATCGTTACGTGATGCAACGATGTACGGCAACTGAAGTGAAAATCCTTTGTGCCCTTCTTTGCGCTCATAATAATGAACTTCAGCACAGTATTGTTCAAGTACTGGTTGTATGCCACGGCCGTATTCAAAGCAATGCAGGTGAACTGCCACACCTAATTGATGCAGTGCTTTTATTTTGCAGAACACATCCATTACACCGCCATAGTCAGCAGGGTAGGGAACATCAAACGAAACGATATGTAAATGTTTAGCCAAGTAGTTGTTTGTAAAATGTAATAAGTATCTTTTCTTCTTCCTGCCAGTTTAATATTTCACGGGCTTTGAGGCAGTTTGTCTGTAATCTTTTATACAAAACAGTATCATGCAGCAAAAGGTTCAGGCCGGCTGCAATGGAATGTTCAGTTGTATCGGGAATCAGCAACGCAATATCAAACTGCTGATTAATTTCTTTATAAGCAGGATAGTTCACACATACCTGCGGAATGCCTGCCTGAATATAATCAAAGAAACGATTGGCAAGCGAAAGGTAGTTGCTCAGTCCGTTGTTTTCAAATATTGTAATACCGGCAAATGCTGAAGCTGTTATTTGCTTTAACTCTTTAGGAAGCAGTTTGCCTTTTAAAAAAACAGTTTGTTCTAACCCGTTTTTGTTGATGAGCGCTTTTGTCTGCTCCATAAAATTGCCAACGCCGTAAATATGCAAAGGCATCTCCACATTTTTCATAGCCGGGATCAATGTTTCAAAACTTCTTCCTTCATTTACAGCACCCTGATAGAGGAAGAACGTTTGTAGTTTGTAGTTTAAAGTTTCTTGTTCCTTGTCACTGTCCCTTGTCCCTTGCTCCTTCGAATTTGGAATTTGGGATTTGGAATTTTCACTCACTGGAACATTTCTTACTACAGCATAATCCACTCCATACATTTTTTTAAACTCCTCTGCAATAGGTTGGCACACTGTATAACCATGTTTAAATTTAGGTACTGCAAAACGCTCAATCTTTTTCCATAATTTGTAACGGGATGGTCTTGTTACTACTTCCTTCATCTCACAAAATAATTCGTGTGCATCATACACCCGTTTGCTGCCTTTCAATTTTGAAACGAGTAAGCAGGGAAGTATGGTATCGAGATCAATGGCACAAATACAATCTGCTTTCTGAAATAATAACCAGAAAAATAACCGAAGATTATATTCTGCATAAAACAAAGGTCCTTTTGTAAAAAAGCATGCAAGTCTTTTTTGTTTGAAGGGATGCTGTTCCAACGGATCGGAGTGTGAAAGCTTTCGGCCAACCAATACCACATCATAACCCTGCTCTGCTAAAGAAGAACAGATGCGGATCATACGCTGATCGTAATTTAAATCATTTGTAACCGTGCAGATGATATGGAACAATGCCGTGAATTAGATTGGCAATATAAAGCAAATGATTGTTTATCTTACCAACCTTTCCAACTCAAAACCTTTTAAAGCAATGAACCGGGTGATCCATACTTTTTACAATGCCTTTGCAAAAGGCGATTGGCAAACCATGGCAGACTGCTACCATGAACAGGTAGAGTTTAACGATCCCGTTTTTGCAGGATTAAAAGGCAAAGAAGCAGCAGCCATGTGGCGGATGCTCATTGAGCGAAGCAAAGGACAACTGAACATTACCTTCAGCAATGTGGAAGCCAATGAACAAACAGGCAGTGCCGATTGGGTGGCTAAATACCTTTTTTCAGCAACGGGTCGTAAAGTGCTGAACCGGATCCATGCTCAGTTTGAGTTCAGGGATGGAAAAATCAGCAGACATACTGATCATTTTGACTTGCATAAATGGGCTTCCCAGGCAATGGGATGGAAAGGCAGGCTGCTAGGAGGCACCTCTTTTTTCAGGAAAAAAGTACAAAAAACCGCAGCGGAGGCCTTAAAACACTTCCTTTCCAGGAATATTTAATGCTGCAAATTCAAAATTTTCCAGAGTTTTCCCCTACCTTTGCCGCCACTTTTATAGATGTCAAAACAAAGATGTAATTAAAAAAAATTGAGATGTCAGCAATTACAAAAGAAAAAAAAGCAAACATTTTCGCAAATTTCGGTGGTACTGCAAAAAACACCGGATCCATTGAAGGTCAAGTTGCCTTGCTCACTGAGCGCATCAACCACATTTCTGAGCACCAGAAATTAAATAAGAAAGACTTTTCTACAAGTCGTGGTTTAATGCAACTGGTTGGTAAACGCAAGCGTTTACTGAGCTATCTCAGCAAAACCAATCTGCAGGGCTACCGTGCATTAATTGAGAAACTCGGTCTCCGTAAATAATCTACGGATATGTAATAAATCATTATTCCCAACACGTTTTTGATGCGGTTGGGAATTTTGTTTTTCTTACTGTTTCTCCCTTCATTCATTTATTCACAGAATTGCCTGCCGGGTACTCTCCCTCTCTGTATCTACCTGCTTGCCAATTCAAAAACAACATTGTATGTTATCACAACCAATCAGCAAATCATTCGATCTGGGCGGCGGCCGTATTGTTACCATTGAAACGGGTAAGCTGGCCCGTCAGGCCGATGGTGCAGTAACTGTACACCAGGGCAATTGTATTATCCTCGCTACCGTTGTAGCCAATAAAGAACCAAGAGAAGGACAGGATTTTTTCCCGTTGTCTGTAGACTATCAGGAGAAATTTGCTTCTGCAGGTCGTGTGCCGGGTTCATTTTTTAAGCGTGAAGCAAGATTAAACGATTATGAAGTTCTTACCAGCCGTTTGGTTGACCGTGCTTTACGTCCTTTATTTCCTGAAGATTATTTATGCGATGTGCAGGTGCTGATCAGTCTTGTGTCATCTGATGCTGAGGTAATGCCCGATGCATTGGCTTGTCTGGCTGCATCAGCTGCATTAGCTGTTTCAGATATTCCCATCAAAGAAATTATTTCAGAAGTACGTATTGCAACAGTTGATGGTGAAATGGTGGTGAACCCTACACGTTCTCAATTAGCCAGAGCAACATCTGAATTTTTAATTGCTGCTACCGAAAAGAACCTGATGATGGTGGAAGGTGAAGCAAAAGAATGCAGTGAAGAAGATCTGGTGAAAGCATTGAGCGTTGCGCATGATGCCATCCGAATCCAGATTAAAGCACAGCAGGAATTACGTGCAGCAGTTGGTGTAACAACTAAAAGAGATTATAAAAAGCCTGAGCAGAACGAAGCAATCAATGAAAAAGTAATTGCTTTTGCAAAGGATAAAGTATATGCCATTTCAAAATCGGGCAGCAGCAAAAACGAACGCAGTGAAGCATACAGCAAACTGAAAGACGAAGTGATTGCAAGTTTGGGTGAGGAAGCAACTGACCTCGAAAAAAAATTAGCTAAAAAGTATTACGAAGATTTGAAGTGGGAAGTAGTACGTAATATGATGCTGGAAGACCGAGTACGTTTGGATGGACGTAAGTTAGATGAAGTGCGCCCATTAGCAATGGAAATTGAACCATTACCCACACCGCATGGTTCTGCATTGTTTACACGTGGCGAAACACAATCATTAACAACTGTAACATTAGGTACCAAGCTGGATGAGTTGTTAATTGAAAGTGCTGCCAACAGCAGTTATTCAAAATTCTTCCTGCATTATAATTTTCCTCCCTTCTCAACTGGCGAAGTAAAGATGATGCGTGGTGCAGGCCGTCGTGAAATTGGTCATGGTAACCTTGCTCAACGTTCATTAAAACAAATGATGCCCGGAAGTGAATATCCATATACCGTTCGTGTAGTGAGTGATATTCTTGAATCAAACGGATCATCATCTATGGCAACTGTTTGCGCCGGTTCATTGGCGTTAATGGATGCAGGTGTACCTGTTCAGAAACACGTTAGTGGTGTTGCAATGGGATTAATTACACGTGGCGATGGTAAGTATGCAATTCTTACAGATATCCTTGGTGATGAAGATCATCTGGGCGATATGGATTTTAAAGTAACCGGTACACGTGAAGGGATTTGCGGTGTGCAGATGGATATTAAAGTAGATGGTTTGAGCATGGATGTAATGCGTGAGGCATTGAACCAGGCAAAAGCCGGTCGTTTACATATCCTTGATGCCATGTATGAGTGTGTTGCAGAACCACGTGCAGAAGTGAAACCACATGCACCACGGATGGAGAAACTCATCATTGATAAAGAATTTATTGGTGCAGTAATCGGACCGGGTGGTAAAGTAATTCAGGAAATTCAGCGTGAAACAGGAACGGTTATTACTATTGAGGAAGTGGGTAATTATGGCGAAGTAAGTATCTTCTCTCCGGCAAAAGAAGGAGTAGAAAAAGCACTGGCATGGGTGAAAGGTTTAGTCGCTGTTCCGGAAGTAGGTGGTGTGTATGAAGCAACGGTGAAAGGCATTAAAGAATTCGGGGCCTTTGTTGAATTCCTTCCAAAGAAAGAAGGCTTGTTGCACATCAGCGAAATCAGCTGGAAGCGCTTAGACAGTATGGAAGGTGTACTCAACGTTGGCGATGTAGTGAAAGTAAAACTCATTGGTTTAGATCCAAGAACCGGTAAGTTTAAACTGAGCCGCAAAGTATTGATGCCAAAGCCTGATGCAGCTCCAAGGCCACAGGTGCAGCAAAAACAACAGGACGATCAGGAGAATGGTGAAGAGAGACTCTGATAATTGGTTGAAATAAAAGACCTTTACGGTCCCGCCGCCGGCGGGACCTTTTTATTTATATGAACAACTATATACAGATCAGCCTCGGTACTAAAAATGAACAGGAAAATGAACTGCTGATTGCTTTATTGAGTGAAGCAGGCTATGATGCATTTGAAGAATCTGCAAACGGGTTACATGCATTTATTCCCGAAGAATTATTTAATGTGGATCAACTGCAGCAATGTATACAACCATTCAACATCAATTATCAACAGGAATTAATTACTCCTAAAAACTGGAATGCAGAATGGGAGAGTCATTACGAACCGGTTATTGTAGATCAGTTTGTTGCTGTGCGTGCACATTTTCATGAACCAATTCCAAATGTTCAGCATGAGATTGTAATTACACCCAAAATGAGTTTCGGTACAGGTCATCATGCAACAACCTGGCAGGTAATGAAACTGATGCAGGATATTGATTTCAAAGATCAAACTGTTTTTGATTACGGATGTGGAACTGCTGTGCTCGCTATCCTTGCAGAAAAACTTGGTGCTGCTGAAGTACTGGCGGTTGACTACGATGATTGGTGCATTGAGAATTCAATAGAGAATGTACAGAACAATCAATGTAAAACAATTACTGTTGAGAAAGGAGATGCTCCTCCTTCCAATAAAACATTTCATATTATTCTTGCAAATATTAACCGGCATATTTTACTGGCAAATATGGAGGCCATGTCTGCATCACTCCTGAACAACGGCTACTTACTGATCAGCGGGTTTTATGCAAGCGAAAATCATTTATTAACGGAAGCTGCTGAAAAGCATGGCTTGCAACTGATAAAAGAATCTGAGCGTCATAGCTGGAGTTCTTTGATCTTTCAAAAGCTGAAGTAGCATGAACCTTTTACTGCTCATTTCATCCGCTTATCTCATTGGTTCCATCCCAACCGCTTACTGGATCGGCAAACTGTTCTTCGGAATTGATATCCGGGAACATGGCAGTAAAAATATGGGTGCATCCAACAGTTTTCGGGTGCTGGGTTCGGTTTGGGGTGTTGTGGTGTTACTGATTGATATGGCAAAAGGAGTTGCAGCTGTTCGCCTTGCAGGTTTTGTTGAGTCAACCGACTGGTTGGGAAACGAACTTTCTTTTTGGCAATTGTTGCTTGGACTTATTGCAGTAGCCGGTCATATTTTTCCGGTGTTTGCCGGGTTCAGAGGAGGTAAAGGTGTGGCAACTTTATTTGGAGTAGTGATTGCCATACAGCCATGGACAGCATTGATAAGCGTTTGTGCATTTCTGCTGGTTGTTTTGTTAACCAGATATATATCGCTCGGATCTGTAACAGCCGTTCTGGTGTTTATGGGTTGTGTGTGGTTTGCAATCAAGGAAACAAATCTGTACATGCGTTCGTTCTCGGTTATTGCGGCAGTGCTGGTTGTGTTTATGCACCGATCCAATATTAAACGCCTGTTCTCAGGTAAAGAAAATAAGTTCAAATGGAAGAAAAAGAAGGATAACTCAGAATCTTAACGTTCTTTGTGAAATCAAAAAAACAAGTTGGTACGTTAATTGAAATAAGCATAAAAATTCGAAGCAAATGAAAAAAATATTCAGTTCGTTTCTTATTGTTACAATGATCCTGGCAGGCTGTGCCAAGAACCAGGTAACGGGTCGTAAACAATTGATCCTGTTGCCTGAAAAAGAATTGCAGTCAATGGCCGGTCAGCAGTACAAACAGTTTTTGGCCCAAAGTAAAATTGTAGCGGTTAATGTGAATAAGGATGCAGAGATGGTTCGCCGTGTTGGTACAAGAATAGCCTACGCCATTACAAAGTATTACGAAGACCAGGGTAAAAAAGAGATCCTTGATGGATATACCTGGGAATTTAATCTGGTTGATAATAAAGATGTAAACGCCTGGTGTATGCCTGGCGGTAAAGTAGTTGTTTACACAGGACTGTTGCCTGTCACTCAAAATGAAGCTGCATTGGCAGTAGTAATGGGGCATGAAATTGCACATGCCATTGCTTTGCATGGTAACGAGCGTATGAGTCAGGGTGTTATGCAACAACTGGGCGGTGTGGCATTATCTGTTGCTGTGGCAAACAAACCGGCTGAAACACAAAATCTGTTTTTAACGGCTTATGGAATTGGTTCAACTGTTGGCGGAACCCTGCCTTTTTCCCGCAAACAGGAGCTGGAGGCCGATCAGTTTGGATTACGTTTTGCCGCCATGGCCGGTTACAACCCGCAGGAAGCTATTCCATTCTGGCAACGGATGGCAAAGGCAGGAGGCGGCCAGAAACCACCTGAAATTTTAAGCACACACCCATCAGATGAGACCCGTATTAAAAAGATGGAGCAGTATGTAAATGAGGCCATGCCTTACTACAAACCTGTACGTAAATAATTATTAATCACAAGATTATACCTAAGGCTTCTGTACAAATCAGAAGCCTTTTTGTTTACTGACTTTAAAAATAATTGGCCTGACTACTAGCTATAAGGCAAAAAAAAACTACCTTTGCCGTCCAACTCTAGTTCTCATCAAAATTTTCATTGGCATGTCTATTTCTCTGTTGGAAAAACTCCAATTGAACGAAGAAAAGAACTTACTTATTCAGGGATTACCTTCTTCTATCGAAAAGCAATTTGTGAAGTTATCGTTCGCAAAAAACGTAACTCCTTTGCTTCGAAGTAAAAAGATCGATTTTGCCCTGGTATTTGCGGTAAATCAAAATCAATTAAACGGGATCTTAAAGGAAGTGTTACCGGCTTTAGGGCCTAATGCCAAATTCTGGGTAGCCTATCCTAAAACAGCTTCTAAAATTGTGAGCGATTTAAACCGTGATGGAAGCTGGCAATTTATTTGTCAGTGCGGATTTGAAACTTCAGAAGAAGTGGTGTTGGATCATGTTTGGACAGCTATGCGCTTTGAAAGAGCCATCGCTTTAGCTCCAAAACCAACCAGAATAACCAGAACTTCCAGGCTAACAGCCGCTGAAGCGTAAGATTGTTCCATGTAACTTACTATTAGCCGTCTTCACAGGCGGCTTTTTATTTTCTATGAGCCATAATAATATTGAAATCAAAGCCCGTTGTGCAGATGCTTCTTTTATCCGTTCGTTTTTAAAAGAACAGCAAGCTTATTTTAAAGGAACAGATGTGCAAACCGATACTTACTTTAATGTATCAAACGGACGACTTAAATTAAGACAGGGTGCTATTGAGAACTCACTCATCTTTTATAAGCGTGAAAATATCGCAGGTCCCAAGCTCAGCGAAGTGCAATTATTTCCTGTTGAGCAAAACAGTGATCTATTAAAACAGGCATTAACCAATGCAAATGGTATAAAAGTAGTAGTGAAAAAGAAACGGGAGATTTGGTTTATAGAGAATGTTAAATTTCATATTGATGAAGTTGAAGGGCTTGGCAGTTTTGTTGAGATTGAAGCAATAGATAAAGATGGAAGTCTTGGTATGGATAAGATCAGAGAACAATGTGCGTATTATCTGCAACAGTTCCGGTTATCTGAAAAAGATCTTTTAACGCATTCTTACAGTGATCTGTTGATGAATGCATCTTAGTTTTGCAGTTGTTATGAACTGGAAATACAATCATCCCCTCCGCAACTTATTTATGTATTCTGTGCTGCTTTTATTGGCAGCAGGGGTATTTGTTTTGATGTATTGGGGAAAAGAAGCGGTGTTTCTGAAACTCAATCACCAGCATTCCGATCTTTCAGATTTTCTCTTGAAGTATTTCACTTATCTGGGCGAAGGATTTGTAATGGCTTTGCTGGGTGTTATTCTGTTTTTGTTTGGTAAACGTAAGCTGGGAATACTAATGATCATCAGCTTTGCTTTAAGCGGATTGCTGGCACAGGGAATAAAAAGAGTTACAAAAGATCCAAGACCGGGTTTGTATTTTCAGAAAAAAGAGATGATTCATAATATTGATGGTGAATTGCTGAAGGGACGAAACAGTTTCCCCAGCGGCCATACCACCACGGCCTTTGCCATGTTCAGTTTACTTTCTTTTGCAACAAGAAATAAAGGAGTGCAGTTTCTTTATTTTGCCGCTGCATGCACCGTTGGTTATTCACGCATTTATCTCGGGCAACATTTTACAGCAGATGTACTGGCAGGAGCAGCATTGGGTGTGCTTACCTCATTTATTTTACTCTGGTTATTCAGAAACAAAGAATGGGATTAAACTATTAACGGAAAATAACCGTTCCCATTTCTTTGGTTAACTCCATTTCCATTTGTTTCAGATGCTGATGTGTTTTAATGATTGTGATCAGCTCATCCGACGAATGAGGCTTTTCCATGTCACGCTGATTTTCATCAATCATCCGTTTTATTTTGCGCAGCTTCAGATAGGTGATTACCGATGATGTTTCCTGTTTAAATAAATCTTCTCTGGTTGCAAATGGCTTTTCGTAAATTTTAATCCAGTTAGGGCTCAGCTCTTCACTAAGATCTGCCAGCGAAACAACAGTTTTACTGATCTGCTGATCTTCATGAAAAAGAAAGTTTTTTGTGGTGGGTTCTAATCCATCGGCCAGCCATTGTTTATATTGATCAACTATTTGCAGCAGATCTGTATGCTCAATCATTTCCCACTCTTCCGCTTCAGCTAAAATATATTGTGCTGCAGTTTGTGTTTCGTCCCACTGCATCAAACCAAAATCAAGTAAACAGCGAATGAGTGCACGTTCATGTACCTCATCTGTATTCAGTAACTGCGTGGCAGCATCTTCCTCACTTTCTGCAGAGAATTGATCCTGCATCAATTCTTCTTCTCTTGGTAATTTTTGCTCCAGCTTGGTTACACGTTCACGAATAAACTTGTTCACCAGCGAATGCAAACCGGCTTCATCAATCTTCAGCAGCTCCGCACTCTTATGAATATAATCCTGCTGTCGGGTAAAATCTTCTACCTTATTCATCCGGCTGATGCTTTCTGCAATGGTATTTACAGCAGCCGCTTTTTTGGTTGAATCAGTTCCTGCATCTCTCAGCATCACCTCCAACTGAAAGAGGATGACATCTTTTTTATTCTGCTTAATAAAATCAACAAAAGCAGAAGCTCCAACTTTATTTACGTAACTGTCGGGGTCTTCATTATCCGGGATCAATACCAGATGCACATTCAGGCCTTCTTCCAGCGCAAGATCTAATCCACGCATGGCTGCTTTTACACCTGCAGCATCGCCATCATATAAAATCGTAAGATTGTTACTGTACTTTTTAATCAGGCGTAACTGATCAGGAGTTAATGAAGTGCCGCCGCTGGCAACTACATTTTCAATCCCTGCCTGGTGCAAAGCAACAACATCGGTGTAACCTTCTACCAACAGGCATTCATCATTTTTATCAATTGCCTGACGTGCAAAATAAGTTCCGTATAAGATTTTACTCTTAATATAAACTTCGTTCTCCGGCGTGTTGATATACTTGGGTGCATTTTCTTTTTTACCAATGATTCTTGCACCAAAGCCAATAACTTTTCCTGTAGGATTATGTATGGGAAAAATAATCCGCTCTCTGTAGTTGTCAAATAACTCCCCATTCCGTTCAATAACAATTCCCGTTTTGGTTAACAATTCAGGGTTGAATTGTTTTTTAACAGCTTCTCCTGCAAACGCATCCCGTTGTTGAGGAGAGTACCCCAGTTGAAATTTTTGGATGATCTCTTCTCTGAATCCTCTTTCTTTTAAATAGGTTAATGCTACAGCTTTGCCTTCTTCTGTTTCAAATAACTGTTGTGTAAAAAACTGCTGTGCAAAGCTGTTGATGATTAAAATACTGTCAGCCGTTTGCCTTTGCTGCACTACTTCAGGCGAAGCATAAGTTTCTTCAACCGTAACATTGTATTTAGCGGCTAAAAATTTCAGTGCATCAACATAGCTGTATTTTTCATGCTCCATCAAAAAACTCACCGCATTACCACTTTTGCCACAGCCAAAGCATTTGTAAATTTCTTTGGTTGATGAAACAGTGAAGGAGGGCGTTTTTTCATTGTGAAACGGGCAGAGTCCTAAGTAGCTGTTGCCACGTTTCTTCAGTTTTACAAAGCCGCCAACGATTTCAATGATATCAATGCGACTTAAAATTTGCTGTATGGTAGACTGTGAAATCAAGGCGGGCAAATTACGAAATTGGGGCCAATTGACAGGAAGTTAATCAGATCCTGATAGTTGTTAAAGTTTGGTAATGTCATTGAACCGACAAACATCTGATTTGCCTTGGAGTAGCTTTATCACCTGCTAAAACAATTGAGCCATGAAACAATTCTTCTTTTTCGCTGTCATGTTTTCTGTGTTGTTTATTTCCTGTAAAAAAAGCCCTGAAACAATGTTGAATGAAGTGGTAACAGATACTTCTGCCAAATTAAAATATCAGGGTTCTTTTATGAGCGAAAGGTGGGGAACCGTTTCGGGTCAGGCCAAAATTTATCTCAAAAACGGAAAGTATATTCTGGCGTTGGAAAATTTTATGACCAGTAACGGGCCGGATTTAAAGGTGTATTTATCTAAAGACAGAACTCCGGCTGAATTTATTAAACTCAGCAATCTCAAATCAACCAACGGCAACCAACTGTATGATATTCCGGATAACATGCTCGACTTTACGGAATACAAATTTGCACTGATCCATTGCGAACGGTTTAATCATTTATTTGGAAGTGCTTTATTGCAGTAGTTTATAAGCGTGCAGATTAAGACAGGAAAGAATCAACTTTCTCCTTACATTTGCACCCGTTATGACACTCGAAAAATTAAACGATATAAGGGAACGCATTCTTGTCCTGAGGAGGTTTCTTTGACGTCGAGAACCGACAATATAAAATAAGCGAAGACAAGCAACTCACACTAAGTCCCGGATTCTGGGACGATAATAAGCGTGCAACTGAAATTTTAAAAGAAATCAAGAACAACGAGTATTGGGTAAAACTTTACGAAGATACCAATAGCGCTGTTGAAGATTTTGCTGTGCTGTTTGAGTTCTGGAAAGCAGGAGATGCTACCGAAGAAGAAACCAAAGAAGCATACGAAAAAGCAATTGCAGGAATTGAAGACGCTGAGTTTAAAAGCACGCTGAACCAACCAGAAGACGAATTACCCGCTGTTTTACAAATTAACTCCGGTGCCGGTGGAACAGAAAGCCAGGACTGGGCCGAAATGCTCTCCCGTATGTATCGCATGTATGGCGAAAAGCAGGGCTGGAAAGTAACCGAGATGGATTGGCAGGATGGCGATGGTGCCGGTATTAAAACCTGTACGTATCAGTTCGATGGTCCGTTCGCCTATGGTTTTTTAAAAGCAGAAAGCGGCGTTCACCGTTTGGTTCGTATTTCACCATTTGACAGTAATGCAAGGAGACATACTTCTTTTGTAAGCGTATATGTATATCCGTTAGTGGATGATACGATCACCATTGAAATCAATCCGGCTGATGTGAAGATGGAAACATCAAGAAGTGGCGGTGCAGGCGGACAGAACGTAAACAAAGTAGAAACCAAAGTACAGTTAACACATATTCCCACAGGTATTGTGGTGGTTTGTCAGCAGGACAGAAGTCAGCTTGGTAACCGTGAACTGGCCATGCAAATGCTTAAAAGCCGTTTGTATGAAATGGAATTGCAAAAACGGAATGAGTTGAAAGATGCTACGAATGCAAAGAAGAAAAAGATCGAGTGGGGCAGCCAGATCCGGAGTTATGTATTTCATCCATACAAAATGATCAAAGATCACCGTACGGATTATGAAGTAGGTAATATCGGCCCTGTAATGGATGGTGAGCTGGATGGATTCATTAAAGCTTATTTAATGAGTGAGAAAGAAGCAGAAGCTAAATAATTGTTTAATCAAACAATCAGATGAAGGATCTATGCAAAAGAGTTTCTTACTGTTACTGATGATGTATTTTTTTGCAGCATGCAACAGCGGTGAAACCGCCGAAGAGAAACCATTTACGTTTGAAACAGAACCTGCTGCTAAAACAGAACAGTCAGCAACGTCCAAAGATAGCAATACAGCAAGAACAGCAGTACAGCCATTTGAACTTACAGCAGAAGAAGAACTGGACGATGCCGCTTTTGTAAAGAGTGCGAAACCTTCTACCTGGAGCGAGGCGGGTATTACTGATCCTCTTGCATTTAAAAAATTTTTGAAGAAACTGCAGTACTGGTCTGCTAATGATATGAAAGACAGTATCGCAACTGTACTTGCTTATCCTATCGTGCATCCATACATTGCCAACAAGCAGGATTTTATAGATAAGTATGATACCTACTTTAACAGCAAAGTAAAAACTTCACTTGCTAATCAAAAACTGAATAGTTTATTCCGAAGTTATCAGGGTGTAATGCTTACAGGCGGTGCGTTGTGGTTTAAACAAAAAGAGGCAGGTTTTAAAATAACATTCATCAACAATTAAACAACATTTTTATGAACCTTGGTTATTTCAATTACCCCATGCCGGTGAATGAACCGGTGTTGAATTATTCAGCAGGAAGTGCAGAAAAAAAACGGTTGAAAGAGGTGTTGGCTGAATTAAAAAGTTCAGAGATTGATGTGCCCATGTACATTGGCAGCAAAGAAGTACGTACAAATAATAAAATTGCGATGCGCCCGCCGCATGAACATAAACATGTATTGGGTTATTTTCATGCTGGTGAAGAGAAGCATGTGCAACAGGCAATTGATGCAGCCCTTGCTGCAAAAGAAAGCTGGGCAAATATGAGTTGGGAAAGCCGTGCAAATATTTTTCTCCGTGCTGCCGATTTGATTGCAACCAAGTATCGTCCTTACATGAATGGTACTACCATGCTGGGGCAGAGTAAGAATGTTTATCAGGCAGAAATTGATGCTGCATGTGAGATTATCGACTTTCTCCGATTTAATGTTCATTTCTTAAGTGATATTTATCGTCAGCAGCCCATTAGTGGAGCAGGTATGCATAACCGTATGGAATACCGTCCGCTCGAAGGTTTTGTACTGGCAGTTACACCGTTCAACTTTACTGCCATTGCCGGTAACCTGCCAACAAGTGCAGCCATGTGCGGTAACGTAGTGGTATGGAAACCTGCCAACACAGAAGTGTACAGTGCACAAATGATCATGCGAGTATTAAAAGAAGCAGGCTTGCCCGATGGTGTGATTAATTTAATTTATGTGGATGGGCCAACGGTTGGTAAGGTTTGTTTTAATCATAAAGAATTTGCAGGTGTACATTTCACCGGTTCAACAGGTGTATTCAACAACATGTGGGAAACCATTGGTAAAAACATGGGGATGTACCGTACCTATCCACGTATTGTTGGTGAAACAGGCGGTAAAGATTTTGTGTTGGCACATAAAAGTGCAGATCCGGATGTGGTGGTAACAGCGTTGTTGCGTGGTGCGTTTGAATACCAGGGACAAAAATGTTCGGCTGCATCAAGGGCTTATATTCCCAGCAACATGGCAGAGGAAGTGAAGAAGAAATTAATTGCCGGTGTCAAGAGTTTCAACATGGGAACGGTTGAAAACTTCACCAACTTTATTAATGCAGTGATTGATGAAAAAAGTTTTGACAACATCAAACGTTACATTGATAATGCAAAGAAAGACGATAAAGCAGAAATCTGGGTGGGAGGGAAGTGCGATAAAAAAGAAGGATACTTTGTACAACCAACAGTGATTGAAGCAAAGAGTCCCAAATATGTAACCATGTGCGAAGAAATATTCGGGCCGGTACTTACTGTGTATGTTTATCCTGCAAATAATTTTGAAAAAGCATTAGAGCTTGTTGATACAACATCGCCTTATGCATTAACAGGTGCTGTAATTGCACAGGACCGTGATGCAGTAGAACTTGCAACAGCAAGACTTCGTAATTGTGCAGGTAATTTTTATATCAATGATAAACCTACAGGAGCAGTTGTTGGGCAACAACCTTTTGGTGGCGCAAGAGCAAGTGGTACCAATGATAAAGCAGGAAGTATTTTAAATTTATATCGTTGGTTAAGTGCAAGAACAATAAAAGAAACATTTAATCCGCCAACAGATTACCGTTATCCTTTTTTAGGAGAAGAATAAATTGTATTGCATACAAACAGAAAAGCCGCAGGAATGCGGCTTTTTTTATTTTAGGAACTTAGAATCAATTCAATAGGAATGAATTGCTGCCGGAAATGCAGACTTTTTTTTTGTTTTGGCATGATTTTTTTAGAGGGTAGAAATTCGGCAGAAGTTTTTATTCATTAAAAAAATAAAACGATGAAAGTATTCTTATTATCAGCAGCGTTAGTCGTATCCGGTATTGGTTATACACAGCATAACGTTCATTACGGGTTAAAGGCAGGTGTAAACGTTTCTAATGTACCGGCATCTGCAGGAAATGGTTACAGCAGTAAAGTTGGTTTCCATGGAGGCGGTACCATGCACATTCATTTAAGTAAGTCGTGGGCATTGCAACCTGAAGTGATGTACTCTGCACAAGGAGGTAAAAGCGGCAGCCAGACTTTGCAGCTCGATTACATCAATGTACCTCTGCAGTTACAGTATATGTTTGATAAAGGATTTCGTTTACAAACAGGGCCACAGGCAGGTTTTCTTACTGCGGCAAATGTAAAAAGCGGTGATGTAAAATCGAGTGTGCGTGACAATTTTAAACCGGTTGATTTGGCATGGACCTTTGGTGCAAGTTTTGTTGCTCATAATGGGTTAGGAATTGATGCACGTTACAATCTTGGTCTTACACGCATCAACGAAGCGGGACCGGTTGATTTCAGGAACAATGTTTTCCAGGCCGGTTTATTTTATCAGTTTAAACACAAGTATTAATTGTATTTAAGACAAAAGGATAAAGCCCCCTGAAACAGCAAGACTTCGTAGTTGTGCAAGTAAGTTTATATTGTTGGTTAAGTGCAGAAGCAATATTAAAATCAAAAAAGGTGTCATTTTTAAATGGCACCTTTTCTTTATTCTTTTTTTATAAAGTTTTCAGCAAAGCTTCCGTTTCACTCACATCTTCTCCTTTTTCTTTACCAAGCTTTATGGCCCGCTCAGCATAAAATTTCGCCTTTTTTTTATCGCCCAGTTTGTTATACAGATTTGCAACGGTATCGTTATTGTAAAAATTACTTTCCAGTGTTATTGACTGCAAACCCCAGTTTAATGCATAGCGTAATGAAGCTGGAGTTTTTATTTTCTCAAAGAAATACCATGCCTGTTCATTCAATTG
>JALHRP010000048.1:0-27678 GCA_022841365.1 Chitinophagaceae bacterium
ATGAGGCCTTTCTGAAATTTTTACGATATAAACTAAACATCCGCTTTCGCTCAGCATTTTTTGGAAAAAATGACAATGATTAAATCTGTAACCATCTTTTTGTTTATGTTCATTTCAGCAGCAAAAATTAATGCTGCTGAAAACAGATACCTGCTGTATCATGTAAACAAAGATGTGCAGGTGCAGCATCATGGTAAAAAAGAAATCGCCAGACGTGGTATGTTTTTTACCGAAGGACAAAATATTGTGCTGAAAGAACTTGCAGATGTGATGCTGATCAGGGGCGATGGCAAATCAATGTTATTAAATAAGCCCGGCACATACAGCTTTATGCAGGTAACAAAATTATTCAACACAACAAAATCAAACGGAGTGTCTGCCGGTTTCTTTTCATATGTGTTTGAAAAATTTCTGAACGGAGGTGAGCAGGATAATCAGCAGAAAGTAAGTGCTGCCGTTTTCAGAGGTAATGCAGCCATGCGTTTACCGGGCGACAGCAGTTTTCTTTTCTCAACTGCAATAACATTAGAATGGAAGCCGGAACAAAAAAATATCCCATACCGTGTAAGCATCCGCATCAACGACTATTTATTTGATACCATACCTCCACATTCAAATACAACTGTTACATTACCTTCTCAGTTATTAAACACAAACAAAGCTTTGTTGATTGAATGGAGCTGTTTGCCTGCAGACAGCAGACAACCGCAGCCTGCAGCTTTCCTGTACATCATACCTGCATTAAGAGACAGAGCAACCATACAACAGCAACTAAAACAGCTAAAGATTACTTATTCAAAAAACAAAGTTCTGTTACGTATGCTCGAAAGGGAGTTGTTTGAGCAATGGCTAAACTCCTATCAGCTAAAATAGAATTGCAACCTGCTGCATCTTCTGCTAAACAGATGAAATGAATCCATTAAAAAGAAAACTTTTTCTTGTAAAACCTGCATGCACTTTACTGAAACAGGAGATGAGTAAACAGGGGCAAACGAAGTAATGTAAAAAACAGGCGTTAATTTCTTATTTCAGCAGAGAGTGTTTCAACAACCGTAGAGATCATTTCAAAATCATTGCTTTTATCCAGAAAATAATCTGCACCGAGAGCAAGACATTGTTTTTTATAGATAGGAGTAGCCTGGTTAGTGATCATAACAATACGACTGCTCATCTTTTGTTCTTTGACATAACGCAATAAATCTATTCCGCTTTTATCGGGCAGGTTTACATCGAGCAAGATAATATGTGGCTTTTTCTGTTCAATAACACGTACAGCATCGGCATAAGTATTTGCGGTGCTGATGTATTTCAACTCCCGTTCACCAGAGATTAATTCTATTACCCGTTCAATATATTCAGCATGATCATCGACAATCAATAATTCCACTTTCGGCAAAGATTATTTAAATGCAAGTAACTTTAAAGTAATGATACAAACAATAGACAAGGCTAGTTGAAAGCCCCTTAAATAGTATATTTACTATGTAGAATAACGACTACAAGGAAACAGGAAAACACTTAGATTAAATTTTTTTCTAAAGCGTAACGAGTTAAATCTGCGTTTGATTTTAAATCCATTTTTTCCAATATACGTGAACGATACGTACTTACAGTTGTTACACTTAGAGAAAACTGATTGGCGATTTCACTCACTGATTTTCCTGAAGCAATCATTTTAAACACATCAAACTCACGGTCGGATAATTTATCGTGCAAATTTGTTCCGGCATCAGTTTCAAAGGCCTGTGCTAATTTGTCTGCAATAGCGGGTGTAATAAATTTTTTACCAAGCCTAACTGTTTGGATGGCTTTTACAATATCATCATGAATGGTTTCTTTACCTAAATAACCCGCAGCACCTGCTTTCAAAACCCGTAAAGCGTATTGGTCTTCCGGATACATGCTCATAATCAGTACCGGAAGTTTTGGAGCAATTTGTTTAATCTGGCTTAATGCATCAAGACCACTTCTGCCGGGCATGCTGATATCACAGATTACGACATCCCATTGTTTCTGAATAACTGATTTAACCAACGATTCTGAATCACCGGCCTCACCTATTTCTGCTGAGGGATATTCTTCAAGTAACAGTAGTTTTAAACCCCGGCGTACAATTGCATGATCATCTGCAATGAGAATTTGAATCATAAATTACATTTTTAATACTTTGTATTTACCGGGACTGTTACCGAAACCTTAGTACCGATACCTGGCCTGCTGTTGATGTGTAATTTTCCATTAATACCTTCAGCTCTTTCTCTCATACCCAGCAATCCCCATGATTTTTTTTCGGATCGTTCTGTTTCATCAAACCCTTTACCATTATCTTCAATATGTAAAGTAAAGGAATTGTCACCTTGTTCCAAAACCACTTTTAAGTTGGTCGCTTCGGCATGTCTGGCAACGTTGGTAAGAGATTCCTGAAAAATGCGAAAAACGGTGGTTTTTATTGCATTATTGAGATAGAGATCGGAAACAGTTTCCTGAAAATTTGTTGTAATTCCGGACTTTTTTTCAAAATTATCCAAATGCCATTCAATGGCAGGTAATAATCCCAAATCATCAAGAATGCTTGGTCGCAGTTCTGTTGCAATGCGTCGTATACTCTGTACTGCTCCATCAATCATTCCCAGCAAATCAGTTATTTTCTGTTTTACCTGCACATCATTTTCTGCATTAATTTTTTTATTCAGCCAGGACAGATCCATTTTCATAACCGTTAACTGCTGCCCCAGATCGTCATGTATTTCACGTGCAATATTTGTGCGTTCTTCTTCTCTTATGTTTTGCATATGTGCCGACAATTGACGTATTTGCTGGTACGATTGCTGCACTTCCTGTTCTGCATTTTTACGTTTTGTAATGTCTCTGAAATAAATAGACAATCCGGTTGGCGATGGATACATATGAATTTCGAACCAGTTCTTAAACATAGAATCGTACAGCTCAGTATAAACATACTCCTGTGTATGAAAAGCCTGTTGAAAAGCAGCAGTAAACTCGCTGCTCTCGTTTGGGAAAAGTTCAAATACAGATTTTGAATTGGGATCCGATTCACCCAATCGAAATAACTTTTGTGCCTTTTGGTTTACATATACATACTGCCATTTGTCATTGATTGCTATCACAGCATCTGATACACGTTCAAAAACAGTACGCAACTCTGTTGTTTTTTCTTTTACCTGCTGTTTCAGATTCTGATTCAGCATACGCAGTTCACCTTCAAGCTTCTTACGATCTGTAATATCCCGGTGAACCGCTACATATCCGTTAATAGTATTCTCGTTATCTTTTAAAGCAGTTACAGTTGCCTGTACATTGATGTTGTTGCCTGCTTTATCAATAAAAATATACTCATCCCTGAAATAACCTTTATCGTTCAATTCCTTTAAGGATTGCTGCACCTGATCCGAGGTAAGATTACTTTTAAGAAACGTTCCGATCTGTTTTCCTTTTACTTCGTCATAAGTAAAACCGTAAATGTTTTCTGCTGCCTTATTCCAGCTTTGTATATGAAATTGTGCATCGGTAGAGAGAATACCATCACTTGTTTGCTGCACCAGTGTTGCCAGATAGGCCGACTGTCTTTCACTTTCTCTCTGCTGTACATCACGTTTGTTCAGCAAAACAGTGTTATACCAGATGAGTGCAATAAACGTGATGATTAAGCTGGTAATAAGAATTGCCGTACCAAATTCCAGATTATAGAATCCTGCCTTTTGCCCCCATATCCGGGCAAATGCAATCAAAGACGGCACCAGAAATGCTGCCGGTAAGAACCTGCGGGAGAGATAACTGCCCGAGTGAATGCTGGTGATTTGTTTCATAAATCCCTCGCCGGGCTCAGCAAACAATATCATTAGAGAAACACACAAAAAGCACAATGCACTCTGCATAGCCATAGGAATAAATGAAAACACTTCATACAACGCCTCTACTCCATATAAGTAGCCCAACAGCGAAAAAAAAGATAGAAATAATATAACAAGAGCCAACGACTGAGAAGAAAGCAAACGTCTGTAATTGGCTTTTGTATGCATCAGTAATAGTGCAATTCCTGATAATACCATGCATATGGCGGTGTTAGGCGCCATTCTGTTTACATGCGTACCAACAACATCTGTATTTAACGCATCGGTAAAAAAGATCTGATCAATGCTAAAAGACAATATCCCTGTAAGCGATATGAGTTTCATTAATGCAGTAAACAAAACAAGAACTGTAAGTAATTGACTTAAAAATGTTGTAACTTTTTTCTTAACCCGTATAAACAACAGCAATGAGGTGCTGCAACAAATAAAACATACTGCTGTTAATGGATTCATGGCTACCAGCCCTGGTATAGGATGTTTTAGAAACTCAATATTTAGTAACCACCCTAAAAAACTCAGAATTGAAATAAGTAAAACTGTAACTGCAAGATAAAGGGTCCATCGCACCAGATTGCGATGTATTTTTAACTGTGGTATTAATTCCATTGTAACGGGTGTTTTGGTATTCGCCGGTAATTTTGTCTGTATAAATCTGCCTACAAATTAGTGAAAAGTACTATTTGTTGACAACTACAGTAAAAAATCCGGTACCGGCACAGTTACCTTTACAACTGTACCCCCATCTTTGTTGCTTGTGATGGAATATTGTCCGTCCATCATCAACGTTCGTTCCTGCATTCCCAGTAAACCCAGTGTTTTTTTTGATTTGATTGTTTCCACTTGAAACCCTGTTCCGTTATCTTCAATTTGAAGTATAAGTTTTTGGCCATGCAATTTCAGAAATACCCGGATCTCTGAAGCCTGTGCGTGCCGTACAACGTTTGTAAGACTTTCCTGAAATATCCGGAAAAGACCTGTGCTGATTTCTCTTGATAAATTTAATTCCATCTCATCGGCTTCAAAAAAAGTTTGTATGCCTGAACGTTTTTGAAATTCAGACAGCTGCCATTCAAGTGCTGCAATAAGTCCCAAATCGTCTAATAAGCTGGGGCGGAGATCAGCAGAAATCCGTCTTACTGCATTAACTGTTTCATTTAACATGTTTAGCACTTCATTCATCCTGTTAGTAACCATATCATCTGCTAAATGTGCTATACGTTTATTAAGCCACGATAAATCCATTTTTAAAACGGTTAATTGCTGGCCCAGTTCATCATGAATTTCCCTTGCTATATGTGTTCGCTCCTCTTCACGGATATTTTGCAAATAGGATGTGAGTTTGCGTATAGATTTGTAGGATGCTTTTAATTCTTCCTCTGCTTTTTTCCTGTCTGTAATATCTCTGATAAATGCAAGAAAACGGCCATCAGAAAGAAATTTAGCATTTACTTCTATATCAATAATGCTTCCATTTTTACATAACATCTTCCGCTCTACCCTGACACCTTGTTCACTCCTCATATCTGCAAAATGAAATGGATTTCTGATCAAGTCTTCCGGCTCGGCCAAATCATAAATGGTCATGTTCCTTAACTCTTTAAAGCTATATCCCGACATTTTTAAACCCGCCGTATTTACAATGTGAAACCGGCCTGTTTCATCAGAAATAAAAATGCCATCCGTTGCCTGTTCTACGAGTGTTCTGTATTTTTCTTCGCTTTGCTGCAGGGCCCGTTCAACCTTTTTACGTTCGGTAATATCCATCATACTGCCAATTAAACGAACAGGCTTCCCATTTTCATTTCGTAAAATATAGGTACGGTCGTAAATATTAATCCATCTGTTTGGCACAGATAAAAATCTGTATTCACTTATCCATATATTTTCTGTTGAACCGAATGCTTGCTGCAGGCTTTGAAGAATTTCTTCTTTATCATCGGGATGGATACGTTCTTCCCATTCATTTACACCGGGAACCGGATCGCTCATTGATAAGCCGTATAACTGCTGATGCATTTCATTACCCCAGGTTTCACCTGTTTCCAGATCTGTTTCCCAAATAGCATCATTGGTGGTTTTAGCAATCAGCTCAAATCGTTCATTGGATCTGCGAATAATTTCCTCTGCTTTTTTTTGCTCTGTAACATCCATCATACTCCCCGTCATCCGGATTGGTTTACCATTTGCATTACGTTCAATGTAGCATCGGTCAAAAATGCGGATATATTCGTTTGATTTTTTTCTGAACCTGTATTCCGAAATAAAAACATTGGTGGATGATGCCAATGCTTCATCCTGCATTGTGAGTACGGCCTCCCTGTCGTCTGGATGTATACGTTCTGCCCACTGTTCTTTTACCGGCACAGGGTCCAGTATAGTTAATCCGTAGAGCTGTTGATGCATTTCGTTACTCCATAATGATCCGGTTATCAAATTCCACTCCCAAATGGCGTCATTTGTGGTGCTAGCAATCATTAAAAACCGTTCATTAGATCGTTTCAACTCCTCTTCATCTGCTTTGCGTTGTGAAATGTCTCTGGTAACACCCAACGCCATAATAATTTTTCCTGCTGCGTTGCGGTATGGAACAATATTAATTTCACACCATCGAATTGTACCTTTAAGTGTGTGCATCTCGAACTGCATTTGTCCTTTTTTGCCGCAAAAAGCATCTCTAACCATCTGCGCTGCCTGTTCTGTAAATGCCGGTGCAACTACACATAAGAGTGACTTTCCTTTAACAGACTCCAGATTGTCTGCTTCTATCATTTGTAAACCTGCTTTATTAATATCATACACCTCACAATTAACCGTTAATAACTTAATGCATTCAGGATCGGTATCTAAAATTGTACGGAGTCTGTTTTCACTTTCCTGCAGGGCAATTTCTTTTTTTTTGCGCTCAATACTGAGTTGAACGGTTCTTAAAAGTACTCGTGGATTAATATCACTTTTCAATAAAAAATCCTGAGCTCCGGACTGGATAGCAGTTAATGCCAGATTCAAATCTTTAATCTCACTTAAAATAATAATGGGAGTGTATGAAAAAAAATTATTACAGAGATAAAAAGCCGACAGGCCTTGATGATCCGGTAAATTTAAATCAAGAAAAATAAGATCGGGGTTGTAATCAAAAGATGCGTCTGTAAGGTCCGCAATAGTTTGGAGCTGTACCAGATGATGACAAGTTAAACCGGCTTCTGCAAGATTTTCTTTAATCAACAGCATATCGCCCGGGTTATCTTCAATAATAATAATCTGATTCAAGACTTGCATGGCCATTCAGCTTTAAATGCTGTAAATTGTTCACTAAACTTTTGAGAGAAAAGTTATTCTAAATGCCTTTCATCAGGTAAGTCCCGGCATACGGCTTTCAGCCATTCAAATATATATCTATTTTTTATACTCTTTCCAAAGGCAAATTCCGGATCAGAGCAATTATTTACCTGTACACAGGTAATTATAAGTACCATTGATTCAGTATGGATAATCTGTAATCGAAAAAGCATAGTTGTTTGCTTTACAATTCTGTTTAGCAAACAATCATCCTGCTCTTATTTGATATGAAAGGAAACAGACAGCTCGCAGCCCTTGCCGGTGTACGAGGATATTTGTACTTCGCCATGATATAAAGATGCCCTGTTTTTTAAATTCAAAAAACCAACACCGTCGGTTACATCCGTTAAGTTAAAGCCCTTGCCATTATCTTTTATGCGCAGATAAACTTTGTTTGTTTCATGTATGAGTGTAAGCCAAACTTTGCCCGCATCTGCATGCTTAAGAATATTATTTAATTGTTCCTGTATAATGCGATATATCGTAAGCTGCAACTGCTCATCTAACCCTTCTGTTAAAAAACCATTTACATTTTTTTCTACCTCCAGACCTGCTGCACCAACAGTATGATTCAGTAATCCATCCAATGCTTTTAGAAACTCTGAACCCTGTATACCCGGTGCTATAAGAATGTGAGAAAGATCTCTGATTTCATTAATCGCCAGGGTTAATAACGATTCTGCCTCATTAAGATATGGATCATGAACACCACGATTGTTCCGTAACAAACCAAGAAAAAGTTTTGAGCTGGCCAGTACCTGATTCACATTATCGTGTAACTCACGACCTATTTCCTGCTGTGCTTTTTCCTGTGCAGTAATAGTAGCCTGTTTAATTTCAATTTCACTTTTTTCTCTTTCTTCTTCCAACTTCTGTTCCAGTTTAATTTTATCGGTAATATCTGTCGCAATTGCCATCATGGCCGGCAAACCGTTATAATCTATCCGGTTTGATGAAATTTGCATAAACATGACCTCTCCGCTTTTGTTGATGTGCTTCCAGACTCCATTAGAGGAAAAATAATTATGCTGTAATGCGGTTTTTGCATAATCAATAATTTTGTATTGATCTTCCGGCAGGCGCAGATCAAGTGTAGTAAGATCGAGAAATTCTTTTTTACTGTAGCCATACTGTTCACTTGCTTTTTGATTTACTTCAAGTATTTTCAGATCATTTAATCCCCATATGAAAATACTTGCCGGCATTGTATCAAAGAGATCCCTGTATTTCTCTTCTGATTTTTTTAAAATCTCATCAACACGTTTCCGTTCGGTAACATCCGTTTGTATGGCAAAGTAGTACAGAAGGGAACCATCAGTATCAAAAACGGGCTGGCCCTGCAGTAATATCCAGTAAGCACTGCCGGATTTATGATAATTTAAAATTTCGCAACTGAATGCTTCATTTTTACTGATTTGTTTCCGCAGGTATTGTTTTTGAGAAATGCTTGTTTCCGGACCTTGCGTAAGGCTTCCCGGTTTGAAACCAATTACTTCCTGCAGGGTGTATCCGCTCAAACGCTCAAAAGCATCATTAACCCACTGGATTTTTTCATCGGGATCTGTTATAATTACTGCGTTAACTGTTTCCTTTGCAATGAGAGATAATTTCCTCAGCTCCTGTTCGGCTTTTCTTTTTTCAGTTATATCATGTGTGGCACCGATCATACGAAGCACTTTTCCTGCTTCATTTCTGATCAGGTAACCCCGATCATTTACAAAACGGTAATTCCCTTCTCCATCCAGTATCCTGTACTCTTCGGTAAACATATTTTCATGGGTGTTTTCCTGAAGATTTTTCTTAATTCGGTCAAAAATTTTACGATCATCCGGATGTACGATTGACAACCAGAAATCCTGGTTCATATCTTTTTTATCTGCAGGATATTTAAACTGCCGCACAAATTGTTCCTCACTTCTAAAAACGGTATTGCCTACTATATCCCAATCCCAAACCATATCATTGGTTACTTTGCTCACAATCCGGTAACGTTCATTGCTGATACGCAGCTCTTCCAGATTTTTTTTACGCTCAATACTGTAACGTATTGTTTTATCAAGAATTTTTTCATCAAACTCTCCTTTCAATAAAAAATCCTGGGCACCTAATGTAATTGCCTGCACAGCCATTTCAGCACTATCCAGGCCCGATAAAATGATCACCGGCACAGAATCAAAACGACTGATTGCTTTAAATGAATCCAGACCAAAAGAATCGGACAGTGTAAGATCAAGTAAAACAAGATCAACCGGATCTTGTTCCAAAATCTTTTCTGCATCAGCAATTGATGTGGCAGAAAAAATTTGCCGGACATGCAGCGGTGTTAAAAGCAACAGCTCTCTTATGAGAAACTCATCACCGGGATTATCTTCTACCAGTAAAATACTAAGAGGTGTTGTCATTTTAGTTGTATTAGAAATAATAAAATAATCTGCATGTCAAAAAACCTTTCAGTTTAAACGGAAAACTTAACTTTTACATTTGATTGATATCCTTTCTTTATACGGCTGTTTACGATCCAAATACTTTCGAATCAAATGCTCTTGTTCGGTTTTCAGACTGCTTTTTCTGATCACCTGAAAATACTTTTCAGGACAGTCATGCTAATGCCGGAAGTTGAATATGACATCTTTTTCAGCAGCCGTAACCGGTTATTTTTTTATACTGAAATAAAAAGTACTTCCTTTACCCGGCTCTGATTGCGCCCATATTTGCCCGTGATGCCGATCAACAATTTTTTTACAAATAGATAATCCTATACCTGTTCCTGTATATTGATGTGCCGTTTGCAATCGTTGAAAAATCACAAAAATTTTATCGGCATATTTTTGATCAAATCCAATTCCATTATCCTGTACAGAAAACTCCCAATGTGTATCGGTTTCTCCGGCGTTTATTGTGATAACTGGTTTCTCATTACCATGAAATTTCAGTGCATTGCCAATAAGATTTTGAAACAGTTGCATCATTTGAGATTTTCGGGCATATACAAGTGAAGGCAGTGCCTGTATATGCATTTCAGCCCCCTGTTCTTCAATCCGTGTACTGAAAACAGTACATACATCTTTTACCACCTCATTCATATCAGTAGGCGATACTGTATCCCGATTAGTTCCTGCACGTGAATATTCAAGTAAATCATTAATGAGCTTCTTCATTCGGTTAGCACCATCAATTGCAAAATGGATATACTGATCTGCAGTGGCATCTAACTTTCCTTTATACTTTTTTTCAAGCAATTGAACAAAGCTGCTTACCATCCTCAGCGGTTCCTGCAAATCGTGTGAGGCTACATATGCAAACTGTTCAAGTTCAAGATTGGAAATCTGTAATTCCTGTGCCCTTTTTTCGAGTTTTTCATTTAGTTTTTTTAACATTACCTCTGATTCTTTTAACCGGGTAATATCCTGTGTAGCTCCAATTACTCGTACAGCCTTTCCTTTATCGTCTCTTATTATAAATCCTTTATCATATACAACAGCATACTCGCCATTTGATTTGAGAAAACGATATTCATCTTCCCATGAGTAAACTGAATCTGCAGCTATCATCTGGTTTCGTTTTATAACCAATGGGCCCACATCATCGGGATGCACATGCTTTTGCCAGAAAAAATTATCTGCAGATGCCTCTTCCGTATTGTATCCAAACAATGTTTCAAGACCAGTACCTGTGCGTACCACCTGATTTGTCTGGAGATTCCAGTCCCAGATAGCATCATTGGTTGCTTTGGATACAAGATTGAATCGCTCATTGCTGGTTTGAACATTTATTTCAGCCAGTTTGCGATCAGTAATATCCTGTACAATTCCTTCACACTTTACAGGTATACCCGCTTCATTTTCTATAACTTCTATTTTTTGAAAAATATATTTTATACCACCTCCGGGCAATAATATCCTGTATTCTACATCAAGTTTTGTATGACCGTTTGCTGCCTGTTCCTGTATTTGATTAAATAAATGCAAATCATCCGGATGAATACTGTTGTAAAAACTGTTGCGGCTTACTTGAAATGTATCTGGCGTAACCTCCCAGATATGATACACTTCATCAGACCAAAAAAGTTCTTTCGTTACAAAATTCATTTCCCAGTAACCGAGTTTCGATATTTGCTGAGCCGTTTGCAGTTTACGGTTTATTTCAACAAGTTTATTTTGGTGGTCTTTTAACGCTGTAACATCTCTTGAGTAACATGCTACACCTGTAATATAATCTCCTTCAAAAATGGGATTAACCCCTATTTCTATCCAGGAAGCACCTGCATTACCCATTTGAGGGATGTACACATCTTCAATAAAAGATTCACCTTTTAAACCACGCTTATATAAATTTTTCCAAAAACATAAAAAATCAGCAGGAAATAAATGATCAATAATGATGCAGTCGCCGGGTTTAAGTATAAGCCCGGTAATTTTTTCCATGTTGTTTATAAATGACCGGTTAGCTGCGATGAGTTTATAATCACTGGAAACTGACCAGATTAAATCATGCGTTGAATTGATTAATGCATTTTGATTGATTCGATCGTACTCACGTTGAGCTTCTACGTTCACCTTGTCTGTAATGTCTCTGAAATTATCAACTATTCCATTTATATCAGGATCGTGCAGAAGGTTTGTAGCTGTTTTTTCAAGCCAATGCCAACTCCCGTCTTTATGTAAGAAACGGGATGTATATCCTTTGAATGTTACACCCGGATTCTGAAGTAACTCTTCCCATATTTTTTGTATTGTACCGGCATCATCCGGATGCACAACTGAAAACAAATCCAACTTACTGGCTTCTTCTTCTGTATATCCTAAAATCCGTTCAATGGATGGAGATATGTACAGCGGCTTTCCTTCTTTAGTAAAAACAACTACCGCATCTGCACTGTTCTCTACCAAAGCTTTAAAACGTTTTTCACTTGCTGCCAGTTTTTCTTCTGTTTTTTTCTTTTCTGTAACATCTGTAATTGTAACAAAGGCGCCAATTATAACTTGATGAAGATCTTTAGCAGGGCTATATCTTAATGCAAAACATTTTGGCTCACCATCGGGAACGGCAATGGTAATTTCAGTAAAATCATCTGCTCCTTTTAATACACGTTGATATACATCTCGTACAATTTCTTTACGTTCCGGCTGTGCATAATCTAAAATAGAACGGCCTTCGGTAACTGATATACCAAAAAACTTCAGATACAATCGCTGAAATTGCAAGTTGAAGGTACTTATGCACAGGTCCTTATCTATCAGCACAAACGCTTCTGCTGTATTATTCATCAGCAAACTTATTTGACTGGTATTCCGGTTACGTTCAGTTATATCTGTAATTACAGTACTGATGTACTGCAATTCTCCATTTCCCTTAAAAAGTACGGAAGAATATTCTACAGAAAATCGTTCATTGCTTTTACGTATTCCAAAAAACTCTCCTGTTGTACAACCATTAAAAACCGGTTTCTTGTGTTGAATCTGATGGCCGGTATAGTCAATAATATCCTGAACACGCAGTTGCAGCATTTCCTCTGCAGTATAACCAAACATTCTGCAGGCGCCTTCATTAACCTCCAGAATTTTTCCATCGGATTGTGAAAGAAAAAATGCCTGCTTAGAGTGCTGTGTTATAGAATTGTATCTGCGGTTGTTAAAATCTGTTTTAAAATCACCGGGATCATGTTCAGCGCACTGATTCTTTTGTGCAAGCAGAGAGAGTATCAGTGTTAAGCTGTCTGTCAGGTCTTCACGTAATAAAATATGCGAAACGCCTGCTTTCATAAAACACACCGCAGCTTTTACTGAAATGGACTGTGCAATGAAAATGAACGGAGCATCCGGGTTATTTTTTTTACACTCATTAAATAATGAGAGTGCATGCTCACCTGCATCTTCGTAAGAACAAATAAGAACTGCTTCCCTTTCCGGTTTAACAGCAGTAATAAAATCTTGTGCAGATGTTGCATGATAAATGGAAATCCCTGTTGCACTAAATTCCCGTTTCAGCAAATTATACTGTGAAACATCTTTTTCTAAAACAATTAGTGTAACCCCATCCTGCCGCATGTATATACTTTTTACCCGCTTTTTTTACTAAAAAAACTTCAGTCACTTACAGTTGCATTTTTATTGCTTACTCCAAGCTTTCAAAGCGGTAAACCCAACGTACCGTACACTCAAAATTGAACGATTATCTGCTCTGATTATATAGACAGAACAGATAATCTTTTGTAGAACATAGTCTACATTTTCAAATTTATTTAGAGCAAAAAAAAAGTTTTTTGATTACACATAAGAACAAAAAATAATATTGTTAAGATATGCCAGGAAAAGGTACCGCAACTCTAAACAAAACCAATTATTCTCTTTGACTGTTATTGCCTGAACAGTGTAACACTAATAGAAGTACTTCCATGTTCTGTTTCACTCATCTGTATTTTCCCTTTAACTGAAGCAATCCGATTTAATAAGCTGCTGAATTCTTTTACATGCTGAACATGAAGCTGATCAAACCCCCTTCCTGCATCGGTGATTTGCAGTTGAATTTGATGATCGGCCTGTTCAATGGAGATGCTTATTTCAGACGCCGTTTTACGATTCAACAAATAATTAAGTGCTTCCTGACTTATACGGAAGAAATCAATTTTTTCTTCAACTGAAATTTTGGCTTCATCCAAATTAATATTGTTGTACTTACAGGGAATACCTGTAAAAGTTGCAAACTCATTACATTGCCATTCAATTGAAGCTGCCAAACCCATTTCATCAAGCATTGGCGGACTGAGTTTAAAAGACAGCCGGCGAATAGAATTAATTAAAAGATCTGTGATGAGAGAGGAATGTTCCAAACGGGCCTTTGCCGTTTCAGATAACTCAGTCTCATTCATTTTAACCCAGTCCATATTCATTTTAACAACAGAAGCAAGCTGAGCCAGTTCTTCATGTAATTCAGTGGCAACAAATTTCTTGTCTTCTTCAATTCTGTTTTTAAAGTGTTGCGTTAAACTTTTTACAGCTACAAACTCTTCGGCTGCTTTTTGCTCAGCAATCTTACGGGGTGTAATATTTTTTGCAATTGCAAAAACGATTTCCCATTCAGAAAAATAAGTAGACGTCCACTGTAACCAGACTACTTCACCTTGTTTAGTGATATAACGGTTTTCGAAGTTGAGCAATGCATTGCCCTTGAACAGATCGTTGCGACGTTCGATCGTATGCTGCACATCATCGGGGTGCATAAATGCAGAAATAGGCGAAGCCATCAATTCTTCTTTTGTATACCCTAAACCGTTTACAACTGCATGGTTAATGTTTTTAAAGTATCCATCCTTCCCCGCTATACAAACAAAATCGGGTGTTAATTCAAAAAAAGCTTCTACCTGATAGGGTAATTCAAGTGTATGCATGAAAAATTTATCTTTCAACTAAAATAGGAAATCTGCTCTTATAAATTACTTACTATATGATCAATGATTGTTGAACACAGTAAATTGAAGTAAGGGTGCAGTTACACTTTTATAGAATTACATCAACGCCTTACAAAAAGTTGTTTAGTTATAGCAGCATTTGCTCAGCCTCACAAAACTGAAGCTGCATAAAATTTGAGTTTTCCTGACTATTTATTTTTTTCTGAGGGAATTTGCAGGAGAGTATCTGTGCTTACAGGTATTCCAAAATCAGGGATACCATCTGCTGTCCATGTAAACTTTTGTGCACGTGGTGTTCGTTGCCTGCCACAACCCTGCCCGGGTTTGCTGTTAGCATGATACAAGATCCAGTCTTCTTTTCCATCGGGCGATTTAAAAAAGGAATTATGCCCCGGTGCATACACTTTATTTGCTTCACTTTTTGCAAAGACGGGTTGTGGGTGTTTTTTCCAGGAAGCTGTATCCATCAAATTGCTGTTTGCATTTGCTGTAAGCATACCCAGAGAATAATATTCCGTCCAGCAACCGCTGGCCGAATAAATTAAAAACAGCTTTTCATTCTTTGCTAAAATTTGCGGGCCTTCATTTACGTTTACATGCGGCACATCATTGGGGTTGTTTAAATCTCCATGTGTTTCCCAATGCAGTTGTGGCGAAGAAATTTTTACCCTGTGCCCGGTAGCTGTCCACGGATTACTCATTGCAGAGATGTAAATATTTTGCTGAAAGTTTACATCGCCTTCCCATCCCGACCAAAGCAGGTACAGTTGACCGTTATGATTGTACACCGTTCCGTCAATGCTCCATTTATCATCCGGTGTAGTGAGTTTTCCTTTCATGATCCATTTACCTTTCATGGGATCGGCGCTGCTGTTTTCGAGCACCCATAACCGGTGGCTTTCGTTCCTGCCACTGTCTGCAGCAAAATAAATATACCATTTGCCCTGCAGCCAATGAATTTCAGGTGCCCACAACTCTTTTGAATAAGGGCCGGTTGCAGGGGGTGTGAAAACAATTTTCTTTTCGGCTGTTTTTAAATCTGCAATGCTTTTGGTTTTCCAGACAGTTATATTTTTTCCCGTAGTGTGTGTATAATAATAGTATCCATCTTTATATATACACCAGGGATCGGCACCTGCAGGCAATAAAGGATTACTAAATGTTTTTGATTGCTGTGCTTTTGATTCCATCAAACAACAACAGTAAATAGCGAGCAGAAAATAAAAGTATCGTTTTGTCATTTTTTTTTGCAGAAGGTTTGTGTTTTTATTTAGCATCAGTAACTGCAGTGTTTAATCTGTCTTTAACGGAACATTGAACGTTATCTTTTTCTCGTACGGATATAAAACAGCAGCGATTCATCCATCATTACTTCTTTACCGAAAATTTATAAACACTGCTGCTGCTGTACGCTTTCCCCGGCTCTAAAACGGTTGATGGAAACGAAGGCTGATTAGGCGAATCAGGAAAATGCTGCGTCTCCAGACAAAAAGCTGTTCTGAAATCATCCTTGCCACCTCCTTTCATCCTGTTTTTTGATTGCATAAAATTACCTCCGTAAAACTGCAGCCCCGGTTCTGTTGTAAACACTTCCATGATTATGTTTGTTTTATCAGCTACAACTGTTGCAGCATGGTTTAACCCTGCTGTTGTGTTTTTGTTAAGCACAAAATTATGATCGTAGCCATTGCCGTTTTTCAACTGCACATCATCAGCATCTACATTTTTTCCAATAGCAACAGCTGTTCTGAAATCAAAGGGAGTATTGGCAACAGGAATGATTTCACCTGTTGGTATCAGCGTGGAATCTACCGGTGTATAATGATCAGCATTTATCATTAATACATGATTATTGATGGTGCCGCTGCCCGTTCCGTTTAAATTAAAGAACGCATGATTGGTAAGGTTGATAACAGTTTTTTTGTCTGTAAGTGCTTCATAGGTCAGCTTTAATTCATTCGCTTCTGTTAAATGATAAATTACTTTCACCTGCAGGTTACCGGGAAAACCTTCTTCCATATCTTTTGACAAATAAGAAAGTTCAAGAATACTGTCGCCAATTTGCTTTGCATCCCATACTACATATTGAAAACCTTTTTTACCGCCATGCAGGGTATTGGGGCCATTGTTAGTAAACAATGTATACTCCTTTCCATCTAATGAAAATTTTCCTTTGGCTATGCGGTTACCATAACGGCCAATAGTAGCACCAAAGTAAGGTTCTGTGCTGGTTTCATACTGCAACACACTGTCAAAGCCAACAGATACATCTGCAAAGTTGTTATCCTTATCAGGCACCAGCAAGCTCACCAGTCTTCCGCCATAGTTGGTAACAGCAGCCTGCATATTGTTTTTATTTTTCAGTACAAACAAATCGGTTTGCTTTCCATCAATCACCTGCTGAAAGGCAGCTTTTGAAGGAAGCTGTACCGTACTGCTGTCTGTTGCATTCGCAGAAGAGGTTTCGGATGCATTGTTGCAACTTGCAATTGCCATGATTAAAAAAACAGAAGAAGCCAGGTTGAAATATTTCATAATCAGGTTTTATAAATGATTTAGTTTTTTCATCTTGCTTCCGGTTGATGAACGTTTTGCAAAAACACAACGTTGCATCATTCTCAGCACAATCTTTCACAAGCAAATCATATACAGATCAATCTATCACTTGCATTATTCACCCGAAGGAACATTTATTGCCACGCCAATTTTAACAGGGCTTCCAAAATTTGGTGTGCCATCTGTGTTCCAGGAAAATTTCTGTATCCGAACATTTCTGTTGTTGCCACATCCCTGTCCTGTACTGTTGTTTGCATGATACATAATCCAATCTTCTGTACCATCGGGCGACTTGAAAAATGAATTATGACCGGGGCCAAATGCATTGTTTGCCGGATTTTTTATAAATACAGGCAACTGATTCTTTGTCCAATCGGCAGGCAGCATTGGATTACCGCCATTGGCTAAACTAAGCATGCCCAACGTATAATCATCCGTCCAGCAACCACTGGCAGAAAAAATGACAAATACTTTTCCGTTACTGTTCTTGAGTATTTGTGGCGCTTCGTTTACAGGGCCGCCGTTAGTTTCCCAAAACAATTCCGGTTTTGTAATGAGTACTGCAGGGCTTTGCAACGTCCATGGATTGACCATTTTAGCAATGTAAATATTTTGATTTTGTACTGCAGGATTTGGGCGACCGCTCCATAAAAAATAATTGCTTCCATTGTGCTCCAGTACCGTTCCGTCAATTGCCCAAAAGTCAGAATCGGTTGTAAAGATGCGGCCCTTATCAACCCATGTGCCGGTGAGAGGATCGGCACTGCTGTTTTCTAAAACCCAGGTGCGTTGTGTTATATCAGGCCCGGAACCTGCTGTGTAATAAACATACCATTTACCATCAATAAAATGCAGCTCCGGCGCCCACACATTTTCTGCGTTGGGTGATCCGGCCGGTGCTTTAAAAATTTCTTTACTTGTTGCTGTACCCAGTTTAGAAATTGCATTTGTTTTCCAAATAACAATTCTGTTACCAACTGTATGGAGGTAGTAATAAAATTGATCTTTATAAATAACCCATGGATCGGCTCCTGTTATCAACGGGTTTACAAATGTTTTTCCGGCAGGCGGAGGTGGGGGCGGAGGCGTGCCGCTGTTTTTGTTACCACAAAAAGGAAAGATGAGTGAACTGAAAACAGTTAGTATTAAAATGGGAATAATTCTGATTACTGATTTCATCGTACTACAGTTATTATTTCAACTCCGCCCCCTTCCTGTAAAGAAAGGGGTAATGGAGTTGACTGATTATGATACCGACTGCTACTGAAAAAAATTTTACTTTCTTGCAGTAATGGTTTTTATAAAATCTACTTCTGTTTGTCTATATGGTGTGCCATCCTGCCTGAACACATCATGAAACCATAATTCCGGTTCGGCTGTGTATTGTTTACTCCAGCTATCCCATGGATAAATGGTATTTGTTTTTCCTGCCACCAGTCCCCAATTATAAGCAGCTACGTTATACTTTTTAAAAACAGTTAACGAACCTTCAAAAAAACTTCCGTTGCCACGGCTCATGTATTCGGTATTTAACAGCGGCTTACCGTAGCGTTGCAAAAACTGAATTCTTTTTTCAAGTTCTTCTGCTGCATCATAATTATGAAAACTGATTACATCAGATTGTTCAATCTGAATTTTTTCCCACACTTTCAATGAATCATGATTGCTCCAATTACCCATCCAGATACCGGACGTAAGCGGTTGTGAAGGATTTACACTGCGGCACCATTCAAATACACTTTTTAAAAGTGGAGCAACAATGAGGCCTTTGTTTTTAGGTTCGTATTGTCCGTAACTGCCGGGGTTTACATTATCCGGTTCGTTCCACACATCCCATGCAAGAACACGCTCATCATTTGAAAATTGTTTTACTACTGCTTTTACATACGCTTCGAGGCGGGGATATTGTGTACTGTCCTGCAATACCTGTACACCGGGGCTCTGCACCCAACCGCTGTTATGTACATGCGGTTTTGGATCACGCTGTTTACCCAACTTTGGAAAAGGATCCCACACAGAATCAAATAACACGAACATGACTTTTATATTATGACGTTGGGCTATGTTCAAAAAAACATCCATGCGATTCAAAAATCCCGGAGCATCCTGCTGGTATAATAAGTCGTGTAAAAAAACACGGATCGTATTCATACCAATGGAAGCAGCCCATCCAAGTTCTTTGCTGATGGTTGCTGTATCAAACGTTTCTGCCTGCCACATTTCTAATTGATTAATGGCTGATGCAGGAGCATAATTACACCCCACTAACCAGGGTTGATCTTTATACCAATTCTGCGCCTGCTCTTTTGTCCATACGTTTCTTTCCGGTTTATTTACTTGTGTACAGGCAACTAAAAGCATTACACAAAAAACCGGTATACTATTTCTTAAATACTGCATGAAAAAAAATTTAGACAGTTACTGAAGCCGAAGAATTTTTATTTGCCCGTTGATTTGCTCACGAGCCATTGTACAAAACAAAACAGTGTTGCTGTAAAAATACAGCAACACTGTTTAACGTATTACCAATTCGGATTTTGAACCAGGTTTGGATTGATATCAATCTCTGCCTGCGGTATGGGCATGTATTTATTTCTGCCGAGAATAAAATTGTTAAACTCCGGATCACGTGCTTTTAACTCTGCAAGTTTTGCAGCATCATCAAAATAACCCCAGCGAGCCAGATCATTCCAGCGAAGCGACTCACCTGATAATTCAGTAATACGCTCATGCTCCAGTTGTTTTTGAAACTGTGCCTGTGTTAACCCCGGCATTGCAACAGATAATTTTCTTAAGCCCGAACGCTCCCTTACTCTGTCTACAAAAGCATATGCTTCAGATGTACGGCCGAGATTATTCAATGCTTCTGCATACATCAGTAATACATCAGCAAAACGAATCACACGGAAATTAACCGGACTGTTAAATATTTCAAACTGATTGATACGGAAATAATCATCTAAATATTTACGATACCAAACTCTGTTCTTAATATTATTATCATAATTCTTTGATGTAAAGGTTGAACCATAAACAATTGTAAAGTCGGGGCCTCTTTCATCTGTTGAATCATACAATGCAGTTGCTGTAAGTCTTGGATCTCTTCCGCCACCTGCTGTATTCTCTTTTAAAAATTCGTGTACTACCCAACGGTGCATGTTGCCGTCATTAAACCCATGACCGGGAGGTGCAAAAAACGGAGCTCTGCTGGTGCCAACATTTGAAGCAGGTCCGTCCTCTCCGCTGTTTTCGGGACGTTGTTTAAACTGAATTTCAAAAACAGACTCTCTGTTGTTCTCAGTTGTATGTTTAAAATTGTCGGCATAATTAGCTTCCAGATTATACAGTGACATACCCGGACCTGTAATGAGCCACTCTAAAGCAGTAGCAGCCTGTGCATTTTTTTTCTGTTGCAAATACACTCTTCCCAACATACCATAAGCAGCACCCTTTGTTGCACGGCCAACTTCTTCGCCGGTATATGAAACAGGTAAGCTATTAGCCGCATCGGTAAGATCATTTTCAATTTGTGCCCATACCTGTTGTTGTGTTGCCTGCGATGGTTTATCATCGGGCTGTGATGGTTGCAATATGAGTGGAATATTTCCCCAGATGGTTACCAGATTGTAATAGTATAATGCTCTGATAAATTTTGCTTCGGCTAAATATTGCTTCTTCAAATTTTCATCCATTTGAATGGCAGGTACATAAGCCAGCACCTGGTTAGCTCTGTACACACCACGCCAATGATGACCCCATGTATCAAAATTTACTTCAAAGCTGTATTGTGTAATATTTAATCCGCCCACACTTCTTAATTCATTCCATGGACTTGTTGAATAGCCGTCATCTGAACGGATATCGAAATAAAACGGCGTCCATCGTGAACCGGGCGAACCATTTCTGTAAAAGTTACCATATACGGCATTGATCCCTTTCAATGCGTCGTCTCCTGTTTTCCAGAAGTTTGATTCATCTATACGGTTGGGGTTTTCAATTTCCAACTCCAGACTTTTTTTGCAGGCTGTAGCCGAAACCATCAGCGAAGCTGCAATTACGAGTTTAATTATATTGTTCATTTCAAAAGAATTAAAATTGATGAATACTGATGTGTTAAAATCCAAACCTTACTCCTGCAGAAACAATACGCAGTGCAGGATACTGACCGTTATCGAGACCTCTCTCAAAAATATTTACACCAACAATATCCGGATCGAGACCTGTGTATTTTGTAATGGTTAACAGATTTTGACCACTCAGATAAAAATGACAGTTATTAAACCCAATACGTTTTAATGAAGATTTAGACACGGTGTAACCTATTTCCACGTTGCGCAAACGGAGATAACTTCCGCTTTCGAGCCAACGGTCGCTTTGCGGTAACACGTTGTATTGAATACCTCTGTCGGGTGCACCGATTGCTGCACGTGGCCATTCATTACTTTGATTTTGTGCGGTCCATACCTGTGCCCCTTTTCTGAAGTTGGTGTTTTGATCCATCCTGTCAACATTATAACGTGGACGGTTGTACAGCTGGTTACCTACAACAGTATACCACTGCATATTGATGGTGAAATTTTTATAAGAAGCATTTAATAACAAACCTGCTTCCCACTTAGCCCATGGGCTTCCTGCATAATAACGGTCTTTATCCAGATCAAGCACGCCATCATCATCAACATCTATGTAACGGATATCACCCGGCTTGCTCCATGGCTGAAGCACCTGTCCGGTTTTACCAACATGCGCATCAATTTCTGCCTGGCTTTGAAAGATACCCGCAGTTTTAAGTACATACCATTCACCAATAGCACGACCCAGTTGTGTGCGGGCATCACCTAACTGTGTATATTTTGTCGTGGCATTACCAAAAGCTACAACTTCGTTTCTTATGCTTGTAAAGTTTACAGTTGCATCCCATGTAAAATCTTTCACCGGTCTTGCACGGTAAGTAAGCGCTAATTCAATACCACGGTTTTTGAGTGTGGCAGCATTAACAGGCGGGTTACCACCTGCATTACCCGTAGTTGCGCTGATGGGTAAATCAACCAATACATCTTTAGATTCTGCTATAAAATAATCAGCAGAAAAACTGAACAGGTTGTTAAACAAAGATGCTTCTGCACCAAAGTTGGTGGTGTTCTTGCGTTCCCAACGCAGGTTGTTGTTTGCTAATTGTGTTACGATGCCGCCAATTTGTTCCGTTGAATTAGGGCCAAATACTGCACGGGGAAAAGGATTGATTTGTGCATAATACTGCCATGGTTGTAAAAATTCTGAGTTACCCAATGAGCCATATGATACACGAACTTTAAGATCGTTCACCGCATCTACGTTCCAGAAATCTTCTTTGGAAATACGCCATGCAACTGATGCAGATGGAAAGTTACCCCATCTGAAATTTCTGCTGAAGAGTGAGCTGCCATCACGACGAAACGTAATACTGGTTAAATATTTTTCTTTGTACGAATAATTCACACGGCCTAAAAATCCAATGATATTCCATTTGCGGGTATAAGGATCTTCTACCGTGGGGCTTCCTTCAATTGTTGTAAAACGGTTTACCGGATGATTAAATGTTTGATTACTGAAACCGGCAACAGCACCTATGCGGTGTTCCCCAAATGTTTTATCGTAATTGAGTGTATGTTCAAACAGTTTCGATTCAAACTCACCGGTTGTTCTGAAAGTGGCCAGTTTATTATTGTTAGGAGAAGGCGTGCCTTGTCTTACAGTACCGGGCTTTCTGCTTCCTTCACCAATATCTTTGGTTTTTTCAAGTCCAAAATTAAAACGGTAAACCAATCCATCCATGATGCGGAAATCGAGATACGCATTACCACGAATTTTAAAATTCTTTTGTACAAACTGATCTAAGCGTTGCAACGCAGGCACATTCGCAGTAAGTGTACTGAGATATGCATTGTTTAAACCAATACCCCAGCCTTCCGGATTTTCCGGGCTGATGTATCTGCTTCCCTGCAATGCAACAACAGGAGGCATCGTAATCATATCAACAAACGGATTAACACCAACACCACCGGCAGCTACCGGATTCTCTCTCGTCCAGCTGAACAATACATTTTGTCCAATACTGAAACGTCCCAGTTTTGTACCGGTATTAATTCTAAAACCACTGCGTGAAAAATTATTATCAATTACAGGGCCCTTGTTATTAAAATGATTTCCACTCACAAAGAAGTTTACTTTCTGAATGGCGCCTGAAGCTGACATATTGTATTCTCCAATTGCACCTGTGCGTAAAAATTCTCTTTGCCAATTGGTGTTGATAGCCGGATCAAAGTCGGTAGTAAGTGAAGTGGGTACCGCCGCTCCTGCTGCCTGGTACAATGTAGTAGCCAGTGTGCGGTATTCATTTACATCCATCATATCGTAACGGTTGTGTACGGTTTGCACGCCGGCTTTTACACTTCCTGAAAAAACCATCGGCCCCTTTCTTCCTTTTTTAGTAGTAATGATGATAACGCCATTAGCTGCACGGCTTCCGTAAATAGCGGCGGCAGATGCGTCTTTTAATATTTGAATAGATTCAACATCGCTTGGATTAAAATCGGGTGTAGCATCGGTATACATTCCATCAATGATGTACAACGGATTGTTATTGGCAAACGTACCGGCACCTCTGATGTCAATTTTTGCTGCACCGCCCGGTGTACCTGAGTTACGAACTGTTACACCCGGTGTAAGCCCCTGAATACTTTCAGCAATTGTGTTGGAAGTATTTCTGTTGGCTGCTCTCGTATCAATTAATCCCACAGCACCGGTAAGGTCTCTCTTTCTTACTGTTTGATAACCGATAACCACCACTTCGTTTAATGAGCCTTCTGCTGTTTCAAGTGTTTCATTTACAACAGTACCGGATACTGTAACCTCTTTTGTTTTGTATCCAACTGAACTGATAACAAGTACACTGCCTGCAGAAGCTTCAATGCTGAATGCACCTTTTGCATCAGCCACCACAGAAACAGATGTACCTTTTACTGAAATAGTAGCGCCTGACAATGGCTCGCCTGTAACTGACTTAACCGTTCCCGTTACTTTTGACTGTGCAAAAGCTGCAGTACAAAAAAGTACGGCAAACAGAATGCTCATTGTCGTTTTAAAAAACTGATTTCTCTTTTTCATGCTTAAGCAGTTTTGTTTTTAAATATAATTAAGCGGTGATGACGCAAATAAGGCGCTGTCAACAGAAAGCAAATGAATTTGCCTTTGTTAAACAGTTGTTCATTTGTTTTGAAGTACAGTCTGTTTACAGTTGTACGCAGTTTCAGGGTAAGGGAAAACGATGGAGGTACAGCAATGGGTTTCAATAAAGAAATGCAATCGTGTATCATACAGCAATATCGTTTGAATAACGGCAATCGGTCTGTAATCAGACTTCTTTAAAGACAGGCTGATTACTGATGTAAAGTAAAATCATCCTTCTTTCAATCATTATTCAACCTGTATCATAGTTTTTGCAGTTTCGTTCATTTTTGTTTCTGCCCTTACAGGAAATCAATCATGCTTCAATAACTGAAAGACAGTTCAGCTTCTTTGCCGAAAAAATTCCAACTTCGCAGCATGTTATTACTGAAACAATATCATACTGCTAAACTGCTTTTTGTTATGCTATTGTTTTGGGGTATTGCAATCTCTGCCAATGCTCAACCTTTCTTTTTCAGAAACTATCAGGTAGAAAGCGGTCTTTCTAACAATACTGTTTACTGCAGTGCACAGGACAGCAGCGGCTTTTTATGGTTTGGTACGAAGGATGGTGTCAATCGTTTTGATGGATATCATTTCAAAGTATTTAATATGCACGATCAGGGGCAACCTTTAGAGACCAACCTCATCGGATGTTTGCTCATAGATAAAAACAACCGCCTATGGGTGGGTTGTCAGAAAGGGCTATATCTGTTCGACCGGAAAAAAGAACGGATGGTTCGGTTCATTGATTCACTTACTGAAATCAATGCGGTGCAAATGGATACAAAGGGACAGCTCTGGTTTATTTCCCGCCTCACCATTTGCCGGTACAATTTTGAAACAAAGACTTTAAAAACATTTCCTCCATCTGCTTTTTTTAATGCCAGTTCGCTTTGTCTTTCTGAAGAAGGCGATATCTGGGCATGCACGCCCAATGGCTTTTTACAGAAGTACGATGAAAAAAGTGAAGGCTTTAAAAGTTTTAACCTGTTTGCTCATTCACCCAATCCCGCCTCGTATGCAATTGTAAAAATTTATCCTTCCGGTAACGGATCTATCTATGCAGGTACAACCAGCCAGGGGTTAAAACGTTTTGATCTTGCAACGGGTGATTATGAAGATATACTCACTTTAAATCCTGATAAAACAACCATTTATGTGCATGATATAAAGCAGTATTCGCAAAATGAATACTGGCTTGCAACTGAGTCGGGCATTTTTGTATACAACACTGCAGCAAAAACTTTTCTGCAGCTCAAAAAAAATCTGTCAGATCCTTATTCTCTTACAGATAACGCCGTGTATACACTTTGCAAGGATAAAGAAGGAGGCATGTGGGCAGGCACTTATTTTGGAGGAATCAATTATTATTCAAAACAGTTTGCCATTTTTCAAAAATACTTTCCTGATAATTCTGTAAACAGTATCAGCGGCAGCGTGGTAAGGGAAATATGTAAAGACAGCTTTGGTAATTTATGGGTAGGAACAGAAGATGCCGGTTTAAACAAAATGAATCCTGCTACAGGTGCAGTTACACAATACAAACCAACAGGAGAAAAAAACAGCATTGCTTACTCCAATATACATGGTTTAGCCGTGGCAGAAGATGAATTATGGATCGGTACGTTTGAACACGGTCTGGATGTAATGGATTTACGCACGGGAAAAATAAAAAAACATTTTATTGCGGGCCCGGGTAATACTGATCTCAAAAGTAATTTTATAGTAAGCCTGCTTTACTCCCGCAGTGGTATCATGTATGCAGGTACCAGCAATTGCCTGTATAAATATAACAGTGATCAAAACGGATTTGAAAGTACTGCAAACCTGCCTCCTTACACGTTTGTATCCTGCCTCATGGAAGATGTGCATGGCATCATCTGGATTGGTACACATGACAGAGGTGTATATTATTACAATCCTGTTACCAAAGAACTGGGGCATTTTGTAAATGAGCCGTTCAATTTTAATTCACTTCCCAATAACACCATTAATGCCCTGTATGAAGACAGTAAACAAAACATATGGCTGGCTACCGAAGGTGGAGGACTTTGTAAATTAAACAGAAACAGAAATCAGTTTACCGTTTACACGGATCGGAAGGGCTTACCAAGTAATTTTATTTTCAAAGTGCTGGAAGATGATAAAAATCAACTTTGGATAACCACATCCAGAGGTTTGGTGAGCATGAATCCGGTAAATGAAAAAATCACCGTATTCACAAAAGCCAACGGACTCCTTAACGATCAGTTTAATTATAACTCCGGTTACAAAGATGAAAAAGGGCATTTCTATTTTGGAAGTATAAAAGGTATGATTCGTTTTAAACCTGCTGTCTTTTTTACAAACAACATCATACCTCCTGTTTTTATTACCGGACTACAGGTGCAAAACAAAGAATTTGATGTAAACAGCGACAGTTCGCTGCTGCATCAATCCATTTTATATACCGATGAAGTTACACTTCCTTACAACCGTTCCTCCATCAGTATTGATTTTGCAGCACTGAGTTTTATTTCGCCTGAAATGACTGCTTACAGATACATGATGAAAGGATTGGGTAATGAATGGATAGAAATTAAACCCAACCGAAAAATATATTTCACCGGTTTATCGCCCGGCAACTATGTGTTTAAGGTAAAAGCCGGTATCAATGGCAATTGGGGGGAGCAGGAAAAGCAGTTAAAGATTATAATTTTACCGCCTTGGTGGGCTTCCATCTGGGCCTATATCATTTATGCACTTATTCTTCTTTCCATCAGCTATTATTTATTAAGAACCTATCACATTATTTCAGAAGACAAAAAGGAAAAAGAAATTTACGAAGCAAAGATTGATTTCTTTACCAACATTGCACATGAAATAAGAACGCCGCTTACATTAATAAAAGGTCCGGTAGAAAATTTACTGGAGCAGGTTGATGAAGTTCCTGCTATAAAAGAAGATGTAATTACATTGGAAAGAAACAGCAACCGGTTGATTGCACTCATCACTCAGATTCTGGATTTCAGGCAAACCGAAACAAAAGGATTCAGTATTGATTTTACAAAAGTAAATATCACTGCGTTGCTGCGGGAGAATTATCTTAATTTTTCGATGCTGGCAAAAAAGAAGTCACTGACATACAATTTGTCAGTTCCTGAAACCGAAATTATTGCTTTAGCAGATGAAGAAGCATTGAACAAAATTTTCAGCAACCTGATTAACAATGCAGTGAAATATGCACAACACAATGTAAACATACGTTTACTGCCACTTGAAAACAATGCAACACATGTGATGATTGAATTTGAAAAT
>JALHRP010000048.1:27688-28807 GCA_022841365.1 Chitinophagaceae bacterium
GCGTGAAAAAATCTTTGAGCCTTTTTACCGTATGAAAGAAGCATCTAAACAACAAGGTACCGGTATTGGGCTTGCATTGGCAAAATCATTGACAGAATTACATAAAGGAAGTTTATATTTAAAAACACCCAACAATGGTTTAAATTTATTTGTACTGAAATTACCTTTGAAACACAATAACGAGTAAAAATAAGCTCATCAATAAACAAAACGATATGCTGCCCTTACTTATGCTGATTGATGATAACGAAGAAATTCTTGATTTCCTCGAAAGGATTTTGCAACACAAATACAGCATACTAAAAGCAATGGATGGTCAACAGGCTTTAAAACTACTTGAAACAGAAGCAGTACAGTTAGTGATCAGTGATGTGATGATGCCGGTGATGGATGGATTTGAATTGTGCAAAATGATCAAATCGAACTTTGAATACTCACATATCCCCGTTATACTGCTTACTGCAAAAAACACCATTCAGTCTAAAGTGCAGGGCCTTGAGCTTGGTGCCGATGCCTATATTGAAAAACCATTTGCCAAAGAACATCTCCTGGCTCAAATTGCAAGTTTACTTTCAAACCGTAACAGTATCCGTGAGTTTTATGCCAGCTCACCCCTGGTGCATATTCGCAGTATGGCACATACAAAAGCAGATGAACAGTTTTTAGAAAAATTAGATGCTGCTATATGCCAAGATCTGGAAGATGTTGAAATGGATGTAGAGAAACTGGCAAAAGCAATGAACATGAGCCGTATTACTTTGTACAGAAAAATTAAAGCGATTTCTGTTTTAACTCCTTTAGAAGTCATCAACATTACAAGGCTGAAAAAGGCAGCCGAAATGCTCACAGAAGGGAGTTACAAAATTTATGAAATAGCCGATAAAGTTGGCTTTAGTTCTCAAAGTAATTTTACAAGAAGTTTTCAAAAACAGTTTGGTGTTACACCTACTGAATACATTCATTCAAGACAACATGAACGGAGGATGTAAAGGTTTACTTTCCGATACAAAAATTATAGTTCCCTTTATTATCAAGCACTTACAGAGATTGGGCAACAAATAGACAACAAAGGTGACTAAAACAAGTGCAAGAGTAGAACAAAGAAAAGAAAAAATGTTG
>JALHRP010000049.1 GCA_022841365.1 Chitinophagaceae bacterium
CATTCTATGTTTTTACTGTCAAACTTCTGCGTAAAATTTGCACCAAAGTTTACAGCTCTTTCCGGCCTTAATTGTTCTGTAAATACTATATCTCTTGAACTTACCAGTAAACCAATGTTTTCACTAAACAGATTTACGGTTCTCCATCCGGTACCTGCCGATGCCCGAAAGGTTGAGCCTTCTTTTATTTCATATTTAAGCAAAGTTCTTGGGGTAATATAAGTGCCGAACTGATTATGAAAATCTGCACGGATGCCGGTAATCCATACCAACTTATCACCCTTCCAGTTAAATATGTTTTCTGCAAAAATGCCTGGGATATTTTCAGTTCTTTTATACTTACCTGCAAAGGTTCTGTTCAATGGACTTGCTGTAAAAGAAATATCCTCATTCAGAGAAAGATGCCTGTAACTTATACCTGTTTTTACAGTGTGCTTTTCTTTGTACAGTAATTCATACTGCAGGTTTGCATAAACATTTGTTTGATTGGCTGCGTATTTTGTAGTACCAAAAAATGAGTGCTGATTTTGATAAAATGATGAGCCAATGAATGTAATTTTATGCTTATCATTGAAACGATAACTGGTTTTTGTCCATAACTCAGGCTGTTGAATATTTGCCGTTTGACCGTAAGCATTTGTTGTGCCTTTATCAGTATTGATATTAAAAAAAGTTTGTCCGCCAATCCTTTGTTCATTCAAATAACGAATACCAATTCTTGAACTCCAGCCCCAATCCCTGTCGTTACCATATTTCCATTTATTAAAAATCATGTACCGGGTAAGTAAAGGAAGATCCATAAACTTATCATTATCCCTGTCAATTCTATTGGCCGGCTGTACTGTATGAAATGCAGTGAGGTTGCTCCATTTTTTGTATTTAAAAGCATAGTTTGCATTCAGGTGTTTTTCCATAAAGTTGTTTGCATAAACATTGAGTAAGAGTTTATCCGTTCTGTCAGGCTCTTTGGTTTCTACGCTTATCTGACCACTGATGCTTTCAAAACCTTGTATTACCGAATTTGCCCCTTTAGAAATATAAATGTTATCAACCAGTATGCCTGGAATGCTACTGATACCATAAGTGTATGAAAGACCTTGTATCATTGGCATTCCGTCAATCAGCACCTGGTTGTAAACACCCGATAAACCAAGTATTCTTAATTCTTTAGAATTGGTTATTACATTAGTAGTTTGTGGCTGAACTGAGGCCTGTGTTTCAAAGCAACCTGACAAATCGCAACAGGCAGCTTTCTTTAATTCAACCTGCGTTATTACCTCTGTTTTAATTGGGCGGATCTCCGAAATATAAATTCCCGGACGTTTCCCTTTTACTACCACTTCACCTAACTGGTTGGTTCCGGTAAGTTTTACTTCAATTGCATTTTCATTAGTGATGGCGATAGTATCTGATTGATAGCCCACAAAACTGATAACTAACTTTTTTATTGACTCTTTGGGAAGTTGGAGTTCAAATTGTCCTGAGCTATCCGTACTGGTACCAATAGCTGAGCCAAGCCAATATACACTTGCACCTGCAAGTAGTTCGTTATTTGAATTTTTAACTTTACCCTTTATAGATTGGGCTTCTGCAATTTGAGGCAGCATACAAGCTGCTATTATTACTAAAAATATTGTTCTCATTATTTAATGATTTTTTGAGTTAGTAAAAGCTCTTTGAGCTTTGCGAAAATGATTGTTTCATCACCAGGGTTGAACCCGATTTTCTGCCAAATGATTCTGCCACTTGGGTCAACTAAAAAAAGGTGAGGTATTTCCTCTATACCAAGAGATTTTTTGAGGGCTTTTTTATAATCCCAATAGATTTTAAAAGGCCAGTTGCGGCGTTCTGCAAATTTTTTAATGTATTCTTCTGTTACCCCTGCATCAGTAGAAATAGCAACCAGTTTTACACCGGTTGAATCTTGCCATGATTGGTATTGAGATGAAATCGCAGAAAGCTCTGCTATGCAGAATTTGCACCAGGTAGCCCAAAAACTTATTAAAATTAGTTTACCCTGATTGGTTAATTCTGAAGCGTACAGTTTTGTACCATTGCTTCTTTTTATCAGCACATGAGGCAATGTATCAGTTTGTGCAAAGCTTTGCCTGTAAAGTATTAACAAGCACAAGCAAATGATTATCTTTTTCATTTGATTGATTATTGGTATTGGCACAGGTATATTATACCTGCACCAATACCGGTTGTTAACTGCTTTAGTTTTTTATTTTCACCTTGTAAGGACGCTGGTCAGGATAGTCGCAACTTGCCGTGCCCTCAATAGCTTTTACCACTTCAGCATAAGAGATTTTTGTGGTATCATACTTTATCTCAAAGCTTGTGGATGTGGACATTTTGCCGACTTGCTTACAACTGCTTACTCCTTTCATTTTTTCTATATTGTCGGCAATCATTTTTAAATCGCCGGCGCAGGTAATGCCTGATACTTTTACAGTAACTGTTGTATCGTTAGGGTTTGAAGTTTTTGATTGTGGGTTAGGAGTTTGGGCACAACTAACCTGTACAATTGTGAACGACATTGCAAACAGCAATGCCGTTACACCAATATATATTGATTTCATTGAAAATGACTTTTTTGTTAATGAATGATACGATATGCTTCAGTATAAACCAAAGCATAAAAGATGCAAGGCATCAGTTAAGGAAATTCATTAAACTACCTTGGGCGGTTGCCAAAAGTCAGGTGCAAATTGTGACCGGAAGTTTTCAGAAAAGAGGGTAAAATAGTTTGAATAAAAGTGTGGTGCCTTAATACTGAAAAAAGAAGATGTTACCGTGAAGCTGCAAATATTACTTGAGCAAGATTGAAATGGATTGCAATTATCGCTTCGGGAATTATTGTCACCAGATGGTTTCTGTTCATCTGTAGTTTTATTGCAACCGCCGCCACAACATTCAGTTGATTGTTTTTGCTTCAACAATGCCAAAGTCGGTTCCACTGAAAGGAACAACACTACAAAAGCCATTATTGAAATAAATATTTTCACTTTGTAAAAGTAGCAAACATCTCAAAATTATTATAATAATTATAAATCCGATTATCTGACTTTCTAAAATTCGAAAATTTTAACTTTCTCGTTTTCAATCAGTTTGGAAGGGTTCTACGACCCTGTATTGTTTGTGATTTATATAATCTAAAAATAAGTACTCACCCCAAACTGAAATCCAGCCAGCTTAGCCGGTGGATTACCTAAAATATCTTTCTGCCAGTTGTAACGATAATTGAATCTGATCACTGTTTGTGCAGTAGGCCGCCAGCTAATAGCGGGAACGATGGAGAATAATTCATCGCTGATATTATCGCCAGTTGATTTAAAATTTCCCTTATTCCAGTCTACGTATTCAAAACGTAATGCTGCATTGATAACAGATTTTTCAAAGCCAAACACAGGCTTCTTGATAACAGGTTGCACAAAGTCAATAAAACCTCCCTGTTGTTTTCTGCCGAATTGTTCTGTGTAAGTTTCAGGTACGTCAACATTCACCCAGGCCCATTCAGCATTAATGTAGGTGTTCATTTTTGTAAGCGTTGTGTTAAAGTCTATTGCATATACATTGACTCTTCTTTTTTTATCCAACTCTAATCCATCATCTTCATACTTGTTGTAAATGCCACCCATGTATGATAATCCTAATTCGCCAATCTTCCGGTTTCGTACTGCAACTTTAGCAGTGAGCAATGGACTGCCGTTAAAGCTTTCTTCAAACCGGTCTTTATTTTCTTTGCTTGCTGGCAGGAATGTTTTGTTTTCTGCATTGTCAATGATTTTATCATCGAAACCATTGGTAAGGTATGCCTCGTATGCATACACCCAATCCTTGCTGTATTTTTTTCCAAACACGCCAAAGCCTACATTGCTCCAGGTTGCCGGAAGCATTTGTGTGGCAGAAACAGGCCGGTCAATAAATTCCCATTTGGGGCCATCATGATTTTGATTGAAAGCGCCGACAGGATTCATAACAATCCCGCCTCTTAAATTCAAAAGGGGAGCAAATTCAAAATCAACGGATGCAAACTCAATATTAATTTCTTTAGTACCATCTTCAAATTCAATCTCACTCAAAAACTTAATTCTTTTCGAAATGGAAGAAGATACAAACAGTGTTAATCTCCGCATTTGAAACTGATGTCCTTCCGTTATCCCATCTTCCTGTAAATACTGGTAATTGGCTTCTGCATAACCACCTAACGCAACAGGAAGTTTTCCTAACTGAAGAAAGGGACGGTTATATACAGCATCCATATTTAATAACAGCCCGGATGTATCTTTTGCAGTTCTGCGAAGCAATGCAGGATCAATCTGTGCAATAGCAGTAAAGGAAAAGAAAATGGATCCCAGCAAGAATATAAATAGTCTCATACTTTTCTTAAATCAATGAATAGTTGGTTGTTGTTTATTGTTACCGGAAAAGTCCGCAGGTCCCGGTCTGCGGGTCCGTTGGTTACCCTGCCCCGATTATCATACTCACTTCCATGTGCAGGGCACTGGAGATAATCGCCAGCTACATTTAGTTCGGCGCCCTGGTGAGCACATTGCATCCAGACTGCTGAATAATCTGTATCAGTAAACCGGTACACACAAATGGGGAAAAGCAATGAATCGTTTCTTACCACGATATACAGGCGGTATCTATCTTTTTCTTTTAATGCGAATTCCTTCGTGTCGATCAGTATCCCATCTTTGGTCAACTTACCGCTGGAAAATTTTGTAGCTGCACAGGAACTTAAAAAAGTTAGAGCTGAAGCTCCAATACAAGCTGAACAGGACTTTAGTATAAATTCTTTTCGATTCATGTTTTTGTGCTACAGTGATTTTAAAAATTTAACCAGGTTATTTCTTTCCTGCACTGAAAGCTGCTGAAACTTTTCTTTGCTTTGTTGTGCTTCTCCACCGTGCAATTGTATAGCTTCTTCAATTGTCTTTGCCCGTCCATCATGCAATAGAAAGTATTGTCCCCCTTGTGAATTGGGCGACAAACCCAATCCCCAAAGCGGTGGAGTTCTCCATTCCGATGTTTTGGCGTTGCCCTCAGTATAACCATCATCCAAACCTGATCCCATATCATGCAACAGCAAGTCGGTATAAGGATGAAAGGTTTTATTTGATAATGCTGCAATAGTTGAAAATCCTGTTTTCAGTGTTTGCTTATGGCAACTTTCACACCCGGTTTGTATAAACAGGCTTTTGCCTTGAAGTACTTCAGGATCATTTTGATTTCTTTGAATAGGAGCTTTAAGTGTTTGCAGGTAGAATACAACATTATGCACCGTTACATCAGAAACTTCGGGGTCAATATTCAACCCGGTATAAACATCTTTCGGCTGAAACGTAGAAGTAATACCTATATCCTGGTTGTACGCATTTACTGTTTGGTGCAATAGATTATAAGCCGCCGCCTTTTTACCAAAGCGATGAATATACTTGCCGTTTCTTGGAATAGCATTTTGGGAGGGTGCTATAAATGAAGGCAGGTATTCATAGTTGGGTACTCCGCTGATGCCATCCGCATTTGCATCGTTGGGATCTGCCATTGCTAAAATATCAGCATCTGAAACCAACTCTAAAAATCCCAAACCGGTATTGGCAGGTGGTGTGAACTTTGAAAACGTAGCACCTGCAGGGATCTGTTCCGGTGTATAACCGGGCAATGACCTGTTTTGTAATTGCGGACCTCCCAAATGCAGGAACTGATTGCCTGTGCTGTCAACCTGCCCAAACCTTGTTAGTGTAGTAAAAGGATGGCCTTTGCCATCACCGGCATGACAACTGCCACAACTGGTGGCTACGAATATGGAGCCTAAACCCGTTTGAGACGTGAATACTTCATCATTAAAGGCCACATCACCGGCAAGGAACCGTCGGTTCTCGTCGTAGGAAAGCCCTTCCACAGGCCCATCTAACAGCTCGTTATCAGGGGGAGCCCCTGGCAATATCTTCTGGCAGGCGACAATGCCTGTAATTATCAGGATAATTACCGATATAATTCTTGTCTTCTTCATTTCGTTAATGATAGGTAAAAATATAAAATTAGGTTATTATAATAATATAATTAGATTACCCTAATTTAATTTTTCTACCCGTTTCCCTACCTTCACAAAAAACTTGAACCTGTGCATTCATTTACAGAAGAAAATTACCTGAAAGCCATTTATAAATTACAGGAAACTAACGGTGAGGTGGTTGCTACCTCGGCGCTTGCCCAGGTAATGGGGGTACATGCCCCGTCTGTTACTGACATGCTTAAAAGAATGGCCGGAAAGAAACTGGTAACTTATCAAAAGTCGAAAGGTGTTAAACTAACGGAAAGGGGCAGGCAGGTGGCTGTGGGCATCATTCGCAATCACCGGCTTTGGGAAGTGTTCCTGGTTGATAAATTGGACTATAAATGGGATGAGGTGCATGACCTTGCTGAACAACTGGAGCATATACACAGCGAAGACCTGACCAATAAGCTGGACAAATTTTTGGGATTCCCCAAAGCCGATCCTCATGGAGATCCGATACCAGATTCAAATGGCGTTCTTCCTAAATCAAAAGCTGTTTTGCTATCTACACTTAAAATTAATGAGCAGGGTACATTCACCGGTGTAACGGATCATACAGCAGCATTTTTAAATTACCTGGATAAAACCGGGTTCTCCTTAGGCGATCCGATTAAAGTAAAAGGGATTGAGGAATATGATCAAACCTACACCCTGCAATTAAAAGGAAAGAAAGAGGTAGTCGTAAGTTTTAAAGTGGCCAATAGTTTATTGCTCAGCTACTAATTACTAAAAGATTCTGTTCTCAATCATTTAATCAAGTATGAACCCCAAACTCGCAATAAAGGAAGTATCTTTTTTGAGATGAAATAGATCAATTTACCAATTTGCGATAAGCATCGGCATCCAGCAATATTTCAATTTCTGAAGGTTGTAGCAGCTTGATTTTTATCATCCACCCATTTGTAAAGGATTCTAGATTTACCAATGATGGATTGTTCCGTAAAGAGGTATTTATTTCAATAATTTCACCGCTTACAGGCATGAATAAATCAGAAGTGGTCTTTATTGCTTCTACCGATCCAAATATTTCATCTTGTTTAAATGATTTCCCGATAGAAGGTAAATCCACATAAACAATTTCTCCTAATTCGCTTTGAGCAAATTCGGTAATACCTACTGTGCCTGTTTCACCTTCTATCAATAACCAGGTGTGTTCTTTTGAATACTTTACCTTATTTGGAAATTCCATAATAGTATAGTTTTAGTAAATGTTGATTCCGAAACCGCCTACAATTGTCCGTATCTGTGCGCCGTTAAAATCATCTTCAAGTGTTACTTTAAAATCTCCCCTAACACTTAACGAATCAATATAACTGACATGAATAAAACCACTATGCAACCTGAAAGGCAAAAAATCCACTCCATCTGTATAAGAAATATTCCTGATTGAAGGATTTGGATAGTAACCAGTGTCTATCAGGTTTTCCAGATATAAACCGAATCTCTCATTTTTATAACCCGTTGCATTTAATTGAGCCAGTTTTAAATTGTTATCCCAACTGCCTTCCGTTAATTCTATAAAAACATAGTCTTCATCTTCTATGAATTTTACATTTACGACTGAATAAGGTCTAATCACACTTTCTTTTTTGCATGAAATGCAAAGAAGCATGAGCAGTATCGTAACCAGCCTTTGCATGTAATCGTTAGTATCCTTTTCTTAACATATCAGCATATTCATTAGGTAGTGGACTATCTTCAACCGCTTTAGCAGCTTTCGCTACATCATATTCAAAGCGGATAAATTCTACCTGCACAGCATCCTTATTGCTTATGCTGCTATCTGCATTGATGGTAAGTATTACGTAGCAGCCTTTTGGATTACCATCTTTTGGTTTACCAACTGAACCAATGTTTACTGCATGACGGTAATGTGTGTTTTCTGCCTGCTCTGTTGGCAATATCCTGTGGTAAGGTTTATGAGTATGGCCGAAACACATAATATCTGCATCTGCCTGTTCCATTATTCGCAACAGGCTTTTTTCATCCCGGTCTTCAAATAGGTATTCATTTATCTTTCTCGGGCTGCCGTGTACTAACAATAAATTAAGTTTGTCATGATTCAATTGGAACTCTACTTTAATATGAGCAGGAAGAGTACGCAGGTATTTTCTTTCATCCGGTTTTACCAATGAGTTAGTATAGGATATGGAAATTTTACCCATATCTTTTTCTGGTTCAGTTTTGTAGGCACATCCACATTCATCACTCATTAAACCTATTCCCTGGTCGTAGTTTCCTGCAATTGTTGGGATACCTCTTTTTCTTATTTCGTTTATCACTTCATTCGGCCAGATATTGTAACCAACCAAATCACCCAGGCAATAAATGGCATCTGGTTTTTGTTCTTCTATACTTTTTAAACAGGCTTCCAGTGCAGGAAGATTGGCGTGGATGTCGGAAAATAATGCAATTTTCATATCTACTTAATATTTGAAACGTTGAAATAATTTATAATGATTAATTTTTCGTTTGATCTTAATTCTTTTTGTTTTTCCTCAGCCCATTTAACCACTTGTTGTGAAGTATTATCCAAGTAGAAATAATACTTAGGCAAAGCAAGATCTGCAATTGCAAAATCGTGTATATGTTTATCACCATTTTGAATTACAAAGCTGATATATGTTTTATACTTCCTCATAACTTAAAATATTAAGGATGATAAATAAAATACTAAAGCAGCCAGTAAGGATGTAATTGGTATTGTTATAATCCAGGCTATAATAATATTTGTTGTTACCCCCCAACGAACAGCGGATATCCTTTTGGTTGCGCCAGCTCCGATAATTGCTCCAGTTATAGTGTGCGTTGTGCTTACCGGAATTCCCAGGATGCTTGTCGAATATAATGTTAAGGCGCCAGCAGTTTCAGCACTAAAGCCTTCAAAGGGTCTTAAATGAGTGATCCTTGTGCCCATTGTTTTCACAATTCTCCAGCCACCCATCAATGTGCCGATAGCCATAGCAATGTGACATGCAATCACTACCCAAAATGGAATGGAGTCGTTTGCAGTAAGTTTTCCGGCTGCAATAAGAGCAACGAAAATAATTCCCATTGCTTTTTGAGCATCATTTGCTCCATGCCCAATACTATATGCTGCTGCCGAAACAAGTTGAAGCCTTCTAAATGTTTTATTAACCCCCTGATAGCTGAAGTTTTTGCAAACGTTTAGAAGAATTAAAGAGATTACCATTGAAACGAACATTCCAATTACCGGGGCTAGTATAATAAAAGCGGTGATTTTCAAAATTCCGGAATAAAAAACTGAATCAAATCCGGCATGAGCTATTGCTGCACCAACAAAGCCGCCCATTAAGGTGTGAGAGGAACTTGATGGAATACCGAACCACCAAGTTACCAGGTTCCAGATAATGGCACCAATGACCCCTGACATTACTACTTGCAGCGTAACTATATCGGAATGAACAATTCCTTTTGCTATTGTATTAGCAACATGCAATCCAAAAACCAAAAAAGCTATAAAATTGAAAAAAGCCGCCCACATAACCGCCTGAAAAGGTGTTAATACTTTTGTTGACACAACGGTAGCAATCGAATTAGCAGCGTCATGAAATCCGTTGATAATATCAAAGATTAACGTTAACGATATGACTATTGTTAATAATGTCATAGCAAATGATTCAGGCTCTTATGCTTTCATTTTCGATTTCGATTTTACTTTTATTATAGTATTTTCTTTTTAACCAAAAGGCCACATTCACCAACGCAATTAGGGCTGGTACTTCAACCAATGGTCCGATGACGCCTGCGAAAGCCTGGCCGCTGTTTATACCAAATACTCCGATGGCAACAGCTATAGCTAATTCAAAATTGTTGCCTGCTGCGGTGAATGCAATGGATGCATTGGTAGAATAATCTGCTCCCATTTTTTTACCAATAAAAAAGCTGACTAAAAACATAATAGCAAAGTAGATAACCAAAGGAATGGCAATTCTTATGACATCAAAAGGTATTTGTACAATCAGTTCGCCTTTCAAACTAAACATTATGACGATGGTAAAGAGCAGTGCGATAAGCGTAATGGGAGAAACAAAAGGAATAAACTTTGTTTGATACCATTCCTCGCCTTTCACTTTTAATAAAAAATACCTCGTTAAAAAGCCTGCTAAAAAAGGAATGCCCAGGTAGATTGCAACACTCTCTGCAATCTGTCCTATAGTTATATCAACCACCGAACCTGTTACACCAAACAATGGAGGAAGAACTGTAACAAAAACGTAGGCATATACACTATACAAGAGCACCTGGAAGACACTATTCAATGCGACCAACCCTGCAGCATATTCACGGCTACCTTCTGCCAGTTCGTTCCATACAATCACCATTGCGATGCAACGAGCCAGGCCAATTAAAATCAAGCCCACCATATATTCGGGATAGCCATATAAAAATGTAATTGCCAATATAAACATGAGTACCGGGCCAATGATCCAATTAAGCAGTAGGGAAACTCCCAGTACTTTTGTGTTTTTGAACACCTCTTTTAGCTTATCATACTTCACTTTAATAAAGGGCGGATACATCATTAAGATTAAACCAATAGCCAGAGGAATATTGGTAGTGCCTGAAGAAAATGAATTGATAAACGTAGATGATGAAGGGAAAAAATAGCCTATAGCAACTCCTACAACCATTGCTAAAAAAATCCATAGGGTTAAGTACCTATCTAAAAAGCCTAATTTCTTTCTTTCAGACGCCGGGGCACAATTATTTGCACTCATTGAATTAGATAGTTTATTTTTGAGTGACATATAGCATTTCAGTTGCTATATTATTTACCATTGCTTCCACTTTGGCATCACTGTCAGTTGCTGTTACTTTCGGGAAGGCCATGTAAAGTGGTGTAAATTCAGTTTTCAGATTTGAACAGTCCGTTTCCACTTGTACATCACATACAATAACAGCAGCAACCTCTTTTTTTGGTAAGGATGGATCTGTAATTGTTTTTGAATACAACAGGATTGGGTCGGCATTGTCACTATACCGGACCTCATAGGCTGATTTTCCATCTTTATCGGTTTTAGATATTTTGTATCCAATCTTCGACAAGTAAGTGATTAGTTTGGAGTCTATTTCATTTGCTATTAGACCGGCTGAAAAAGCTTTTACTTTTTTATGCTTCCTGGCAAAGCATAAGGTTTGAAGGAAAACCTGCAAAACCTGACTTCTGAATGAGTTTTCACTGCAATAAAAAATTATGTTGTAGTCAGGATAATCCATACTACTAAAACTGATATTTGACTTTAGATTTTCTAACGCATTAATATGAGCTTTGTCGAATTGCTTAGCGTCAATTGTCTTAAAATATGCTTCCAACTCCGGGTAGAGTTTAGGCGCTGCAAGGTTTGGCCTGAATGAAGTAAGAGCAATAGCAGCGAGACTTATTGCTACAAATGCGAATAATGTTTTTTTCATTGCATGTGGTTTTAGTTTTATAATCAGCAACATCCTGAACCTGATGTGCAGCAACTTTCATTCACAGACGTTAATCCACCGAGCTTAATTTTTTGTTTTGATTGAGGGATATTGCATTTAATTTTCGCCAAACAATCAGTTTGCTTTGAGACAAGCACAAAATTCACTCCTTGCTTTTCTATTTTGTATTTTCCAATGGTTTCGGTTTGGTATTCGACTTCAATTTCTAAATCCTCATTACCCAAAACTTTATTTGACAGTTCGATAATTTTAAGCAAACCATTTGGTTCCAATCTATGGTGAACATCATCGGCGACCCAAATCTGAAGATTAGCTAATTTGTCCGTATGAACATCACCACCGCAGTCAAGAAAATTCTTGGTAATAAGTCCTACTTCTGTAATATGAAAATGAAGTGGTACAAATTCTCCGTTAGGTTGTAGGAAATTTAATTCCTTAACAACGCTCAAGTGCTTCTTAAATTCTGATAATGTCATTTTTGTTTGTTTTACTTAATGTTATTACTTCATAATATTTTTATCCATCGTTATATCGCAATATAACGATGTTCTGGGCCAAAAAAAATCAACAACACTCATCCTTTATATTATAGGCACCAAAAAATGTCTCGAACTCTTTTTTTATCTGCTGCCAAACCTTCTCATCAATACAATAGCTTACACTTGTGCCTTCCACACAACCCTTTATTATTCCAATGTTTTTTAACTCTTTCAAATGTTGTGAAATAGTTGCCTGTGCTAATCCTAACTCTTCTACCAAGTCGCCACAAATACAGGCTTGCGCTTTAACCAAGTGTTGAATAATTGCAATCCGTGCTGGATGTGCCAACGCCTTCAGTATAATAGCCAGCTTGTTCTGCTTTGCGGTGAATATTTCGGTTTTCGTAATTCCCATTACATCGCAATGTTACGATTTAGTTTTTTCCCTGGCAAATTATATTTAGTAGCCTACACCTGTAAGACATAACGTATCGGTATCATGTAAAGTGGAAAGGCAAAAACTGATATGCACTATTCCAGGAAGAATAATGATGTAAGAAACTATTTTAATAAGATTATGAACAACAAGATTTATTCATCTGAATAGGAGGACAAGCTACAGTCCCATAGCTGCAAAATACACAACAATCTCCCTGCTCGGGTTTTAGTACAGTTTCACAACTTGTACACCTATAAAAATATTGACAAGCATCCGTAGGCATTGTTTCTTCTTTTTTAAAACCGCATTTCGGGCAGGTGATGGTGGATTGCAGTGTTAATGTCTTTTCCATGCTTTCTTAGTTTTTAGCGAAGCAAGATTTACCACTACCGGGTAAAATCATAGCTTTTTACTTTGTATCCTGTTTTATTAATGGCGGCCTCTATTGTCTTTTCATCAACTTTTAATTTATCAAAAGTGACCAAGCTGCTTCTGGTAGCATAAGAAGTTTTATAAGTTAATACGCCATTTACTTTAGACAGTTCATGGTTTACATGCTCCTCACATGCCTCGCAGGTCATGCCTTGTATGGTGAACTTTACCTGTTGTTTATTATCAACCACTGCAAGAGCTGTTGCTTGCACTTTTTGCTTTGGATAAAACACTTTTGCATACAGCGGAAAAGTCATCATCAAAATCGCAAATACAGTTACTATTGCTAAAAATGTTTTGGACTGAAGGAATGAAGCATTTTTAGTTGGTTCACAATTGCAATCCATAACGCTTGTCTTAGCTGGTTTTAATTTAAGATACCATGCAAATGTTAATACAGCAATTGATAACCCTATTAAATACGGCCTTGCTGGTTCAATCCATGAAAAGTTAGCGACAACGCTGCTGCTACCGGCAAGTAATGCAATAACAGGGGTTATACAACAAAGTGAAGCTGCAATAGCTGTAAGAACACCTGCACCTGTAAAAGTTCCTGACGATTTTAAACTTATCATACTGTTTCCAGTTTTTGAGTTTGTACATTAATATGTTTGAAGAAGGGCTTTAATATCTTTAGGTGATCCTGTGTAAGAGAATAATAAATTGTTTGCCCCTCTTTCCTGGTTTCAACAATATCTCCATCCTTTAATTTCCTTAAATGTTGAGATATGGCAGGGATACTCATGCCTAAAATATCAGAAAGGTCGCAAGGGCATAACTCTTTTTCTTCTTCCAGTAAATAGATAATCTTCAACCTTACTTCATTACCAGCTAAAGCCAATATGTTAGACAGGTTTGCAAAAGACTTTTGTGCAGTTTTCAATTTGTTTTTGCAATTCTTTATTTGTTTCTGGTCTGCAAACAACCTGATACAAGTATTGTTTTCCATACGGCAAAGATAGAGTAAATAATTATTTAAGCAAATGCTTAAATAATTAATAAGGATACCGTTGGATGAAAAGCTCCGGATACTGAAAAACCGGGGCAGTATTATCTGATATAAAGAAATTGCCGAGAATGCTCAATGGAAAGTTCGAGGTTTGTCTGGTTAAATTTTAATATTAATCGTAACATAAACATTTCTTCCATCACTCGGCCAAATACCAGGTCCTGGATAAAAGGTAGGCCTTTTGGTGAAATATTTTTTATTGAGAAAGTTATTTATACCCGCCCGTATAGTAAATATGGAGTTGGCTCGTAACGAAGCGTTAATATCCCAAATGTTATAGCCAGGCGTGTAACCTCTGGCCCCACTTGAAGGTGGGATGACTGTATTTAATGCATCTGAAAAAGAAGAAGATGTATAACTGTAAAGAATAGTACAGCTAAAGCCTCTGTATAAAATGTCAAAACCGTTTCTGGTAATCCAGTCAGGAACTGCCTCTAATTTATTACCGGTAATAGATTTATTGATTGTTCCCGTCGAAACCTGCCCTTTGACATAATTAGCCTGCATATAAGAAGTGGAAGTAAAAAAACCTGCGAATAATTGATTGGTGAGTGGAAACTTATATTGCAAAAAGACTTCGATACCATTGGTTCTGCTGTTGCCAATATTTGTTTTGTAAGTATACGACTGACCGTTGTTATCCTGTAACACCAATGTGCCGAGGCGGTTTTTGTATTCAATTCTGAACAGACTTATATCGTATTGAAGTCGTTTAAATACTTTTCCCCTGATACCAAACTCTGCATTATATCCAAAAGCGTCTTTCAGTTTTTTATCTATTTGTTCGTAGGTAGACGCAGGAACAATATCTTTAAAAATCACTGGCCGATACGACTGCGATATACCACCATACAAAGTATTCTCTTTATTTAACTCAAATTGTGAGCTGATTCCTGTTAAAACAAAACTGTGCCTGATTGTAGTGGGCAATGGGTTTACAGTATAGTATCTTATTTCACCATTCATTTTTGAATTACCATTTTCAAACCTGATACCAGGTGAAATAGTCCAACGGGGATTTATTTGAAAGAGGTTTTCCGCAAACAATGCAATATTATTTGTTTTAAAATGCATGTCTCTGCCAAAGACGGGATCTGAAAGTGACAAATCATAATTGGTGCCGGTAGTTCCTTTACCTAACTGACGCCTGTGTAAATCATTATTCATGTAAACAATTCCGGCAGCCAATTTGCTTTGCAATTTTCCTATACGATAATGATGCAATATTCTTGCTTCAATAGTTTTGCTGTTGAAGTTGTCAATATCTACCTGCCTGTTTCTATATTGACCTGTAGCCCGGTTAACAGTATCCGGCACATCAGCAAAAGCATCGAACATTACACTACTCCTACTCCCAAATACACCTGAAGCCGTAAGGTTTATTTTTGTTTTCTCTGATAATTTCCAGTTGAGGTTGAGGGAAGGAACATAAATATCCGGGCTGAAATAGTTCCGGCTTCTTGTACTCATTTGCGGATTCGCATTAAACATACTATCGTTTAAAGGGCCAGGAATATGATAAAGATATTCTGAACGGCCAATCTCGGCTTTTAAAGAAATTCTATCAGAAATATGATAGTTAAGTTGTAAAAATTGAGAAGTTGCATCAGATTCACTATTATCTCTATAACCACCGGAATGCCGCTTGTAATAGTAAGCATAATACGAGAACTTTTTATAAGTTCCATTGATAGCACTATAGGTACTTAGCAGATTAAATGAACCTGCCGTGTTTATACTTTCAAAAGTGAATGTTTTTGATGTATCCGGCTTTTTACTGATATAGTTAATCATTCCTCCAAACTGAGCGCCGTATTGTAACGAACCTGTACCCCGGATAAGCTCAATTTTCTCGTAGCTCTCCATCGGCGCACTGTAATGGCTGGCAGGATATCCATACATATCAGAATTGAGCAAAATTCCGTTTTGCCGAATATTGTATTCCCAACTACGGTGAGGGTCAAGGCCACGGGTAGCAATATTCAGTTGGTTGCCGCTACCGTCCATATCATATACAAACACACCCGGTATTTTAGCAAAAAGCTGTCGCCCGGTTTTAATGGCAATATTTGCGTTGGTACCTGCCAGGTTCACTACTTCATTCTTTTTCCCATTGTTGAGAAATCCGTTCTGCTCGTCAGGCAATCTTGTTATATCTCTTCGTTGCCAGGATTTAATAATTACTTCTTTAAGTTCTTTATGCTTTATAGTATTGGATTGAGCCTGCGCAAATGAAGTCAAACAAATCACAAATAAATAAATGCAAACAACAAGCTGCTTCATAAATGCTAAATTACAAAAATGCTTTGGGGGTAAAACTGACTATACCGCCATTCGCTGTATTCTTACAGCATTCAATATCGCCAATAAAGCTACACCAACGTCTGCAATTACTGCTTCCCATAAAGTAGCTACACCGCCTGCGCCTAAAATCAATACAAACACTTTTACTGTCATGGCCATGATGATATTCTGCCAAACAATGCTCCGGGTTATTTTTCCAATTTTAATGGCTGAAACTATCTTATGTGGCTGATCGTTTTGAATGACTACATCCGCTGTTTCAATGGTAGCATCGCTGCCTAAACCACCCATTGCTATACCTGCGTCAGCTAAGGCTACTACAGGCGCATCATTAACACCATCACCAACAAAAGCGATATGGCGCCCTTCATCTTTCAGTTTCTGCACTTTTTCAACTTTACCTTCCGGCAGCAAATCACCATAAGCCTCATCGATACCAATCTTCTTTGCCACTTCATCAACTACAGATTGCTTATCACCGGAAAGCATTACCGTCCTAATATTAAGACTGTGCATGTCTTTGACAGCCTGTACCGCATCTTCTTTTATTTCATCAGCAATAGTTATATAACCTGCATATCGGTTGTTTATTGCTACAACTACAATTGTGTCAACAATACTTTTTATTTCCGGTGGATACGATACATTGTATTTCTTCAACAGCTTTGCATTACCTGCAAGCAGGTCCTTTCCATCTACTTTACCTTTTAATCCATGACCTGAAATTTCTTCTACTGCCTCCGCCTTGATACCATTTATCGCATCAGCAGCATATTCCGTTATTGCTTTTGCTATTGGATGAGTTGAGTTTGTTTCCAATGCAGCTGCAAGCTTTACCAGTTCTTTTTCATCTATGTTGGCCGGAACAACTTGTTGTACTTTAAATACTCCCTTCGTCAATGTTCCTGTTTTATCCATCACGACCGCATTCACCTTAGTCATTACATCAAGGAAATTCCCGCCCTTAAATAAAATACCATTGCGGGAAGCAAGACCTATACCACCAAAATATCCCAATGGAATTGATACCACTAATGCACATGGACAACTGATCACTAAGAAAACCAGTGCACGGTAAAACCAAGTTTGAAAATTATAACCCTCCACAAAAAAGTAAGGAACAAAACACACTGCAACAGCAAGAAAGAAAACGATTGGCGTGTAGATTTTGGCGAACCTGGAAATAAATAATTGCGTCTGCGATTTTCTTGCAGTAGCGTCCTGCACCATTTCTAAAATCTTACTGAGTTTGCTATCTTTAAACAGAGCTTTCACTTTGATTTCTGCTACTGTATTCAGATTTATCATTCCCGCAAGAATAGTTTCGCCTTTATATTTTGTATCTGGTTTACTTTCCCCTGTTAAAGCTGCTGTATTGAATGACGCATTTTCTGAAATCAATTCGCCATCCAATGCTACTTTTTCACCTGGTTTTACCTGGATGGTTTCGTCTAATTCAATAACAGAAGGGTCAGCAACAAGAGGCGCACCATTTCTTATGACTGTTACTTCATCAGGCCTCACATCAAGCAAGGCTTTAATACTTCTTTTTGCATTATTCACGGCTGCATCCTGGAACCATTCGCCAATCTGGTAAAAAACCATTACTGCAACACCCTCTTCATATTCTCCAATCACAAATGCGCCGATGGTGGCAACACTCATCAATACAAACTCATTGAAAATATCTCCCCGTTTTGATTTTCTGAATGCAAGGTCTAACACTTTCCGGCCAGCCAATAAATAGGCAACCAGGTTTATTATCAATGATGGAATTTTAGGCGGTTCTATTTTGAAGCCATACTCCAGCACAAGTAACACGATCAATATGAACAATGCCAATAGCAAATCCCAATGGGTTTTCCAACCGGGTTCATCTTTGTCTTGGCCTCCGTGATTGTGCCCGTCGTCATTACTGTGCAAGGGCACCACTTTTGCTTTATTCAACTTTTCATACAGGTCACCGGAGGCTTCCTGTTCTGCAATTTTTGTTTCGTCATGTTTATGTGCCATAAATCTTTTTTTAATGTAAAAAAAATGTAACAATACCCACTATAATTAATACCATTCCGGTAATACGTTTTTCGTTGTGCTCTATAAATTGGGAGTTCATCATCTGAACTCCTTTAAATGCAAGCATAACAAGAGAGATAATTCCGGTGATACTGATTACTGCATACACCAAGGCCAGCAATAAAATATCATCCCACCCATAAGCCCCGGCAGCAAGAAAAAGACTTTCAACTTCCAGGCAGGGAGATAGAAACATCGTTGCTGCGAATATCAGCACCCATTTGGTTTTCGATTTTTTATATTGCAGCACATCCTTGTTGGCAGCATGATGATGGTGCGGCAGGTTTACGGTAAAATAGATTAACCCGAATATTATCAATAGTACCGGTGCAATTACATGCACATATCCTTCATATTCATCTGCCAGTTTTGAACCAATCATTCCCAATGCAAAACCAAGAATAACAGTGCCCAGCACATGTGCAGATGCTGTGATAGATGCTACCAGCATCAATTCATACTTTTCCCATTTCTCCGACCTGGCAATAGCCACCAATGGCAACCAGTGGTTTGGAATAAGTGCATGAGTAATGCCTAATAATATGGTGCCTGTTATTATACTATACATGTCACAATAATGTTATTATACAATTTAATTTTAAACAATTAATCAGCGTTGTCTTTTTCGTTATGCTTATTTATCATTCTCTTCTTCCATTCTATATACCAATGCTGGTGATGTAATGAAAGCAGAAAATGCAATGCAATTGCCCCAACAATTGCGATAATGAACATGTTGAGGCCTACTGCCACACCAACTGCTGCGGTACACCAAACCGTAGCTGCTGTTGTAAGGCCATGTGATGTTCCTGCACTGCTGTTGCGATAAATAATACCAGCCCCAAGAAAACCCACACCAGTGACAATATTGGCTATTACTCTTGAAGCCGCTGCTACATCGCTAACAAGATGAGCTGCAACAGCAGTAAATAAAGTAGCACCTATACATACCGCAGCATAGGTTCTTATGCCAGCATCACGGCCATGCTTTTCTCTGTCAAAGCCAATAAAAGCTCCAAGTAGAAATGAGGCTATTAGTTTTACAACAATTATTAATTCAAGTTTGACATCCATCTTTTCAGTATTTACATAACATAATAGGTATTTGGATTCTCTATAACCGGAAGATTTCTATCACCAATCATCTGTTTTAAATTGATTTCTATGGTATTGGAAAGACTTGTCATTGGTGTATCCATCGGTGTGGTTTCAAAAGGGTCTTGCATTACAATTGCTGTTCTTTCAATAGAAATAAAAATCAATGGTATAATTGCTGTTAAAAGAATCTCTACCTCGATGTATTTATCATCTAATCCGAACGGAAGCAATGTGGCGAAAACATAGATCAGTAAATGCACAAGCAGACTATAGGAACGGGGAAACACAGTATTCTTTATCCGTTCGCATTTCCCCATGGCATCACAAAGCCTGCTTAGAGTAGTATCAACCTGCACCTGTTTAAATTCCTGCAAACCAGAAGTTGACAAATCATCGCTGTGCCGGTTTAGTAATGTATTTGGAATATTTTGGTCGCTTATATCTTCCTGACTCAGGTATTTGGTTACTTTCTCAGAGAACTCATTTTTACGCAAGGTTTCGCTTAATGCATAACACCATATAATCTGCCTGTGAGTAAATTTTTCAATTACACGTTTTTTACCTTCAGATTCAGGTAAAAATTGAATAAGCTGCCGGATAAATGTTCTGGAGTCGTTCACAATGCTACCCCAAATTATTCTGGCCTCCCACCATCTTTCATAGGATTGTGCAGTGCGAAAGGCAAGCAACAGCGATACGGCCGTACCTATAATAGCTGTTATACTAATTGGCACTGAAATTTTAGACAGAAAAGAATACTGGTCGAGTATTCCTACGACAACAGCATAGCTGCAAATAGCTATAATGTCAAAACGAATCAGCTTTATAAAAGCCAAAATTGATATTCTTTTGTTCAAAAGCATAAAAACTAATTAAGATTGTTATCACCTATTATCCATTCCATAGCCTTTTCCTTTTCAGCCAAACTAAAATATCTGATTATTGCCTGATTAAAAGGTTTCATAACAGATTGCATCCAATCTCTCCACTTCATCTCTCCAACTATGGCAATTCGTTCTATATCTCCCGAATGTGTGAAATTCATTTTTCCATAGTTTAATTCGATTATTCCATCTTCCCAAAATCCAAACGTATCTGAAATTAAACAGTCGTCCATTTCGAAATACCATCTCACTTTTTCGCCTTTACCGATAATGTTATGAATAAGTGGATGAATTTTTTCGTAATCACTTATTCCCAGAATATCGTTGGCCCTAGTAGCAATGATATTTTTCTGCGTTGTAGCCAATATCTGCAACATGATTTTTCTATTTTTGCTTTGAATTGAGTTCATTACCGCCCATTTTCATGCCCATAGTATCGGTTTCCTTTCTTTCTTTATTGGTGGAGTCGTGTTTTTCTGATTGTATCTCTTGTCTTTTTTCTTCGCCTGCATTGGTGCAACTACTACCGATAATTATAACTATGATAGCGATTAGGAATAAGATCTTTTGCATGCTAAAAGGTTTTTTATGTTTTATTTGGGTGGGTACGGAAACCCTGCCGCTCAAGGTTTTCCATTTTTAAAACGGGACAAACAAGGCAGGGCTCCGACCCATGTAAAATCTATTCCTCCTCTTCTACGTTATTCATCTTTGATAATAAATCATAAGCTCCGTTAATCACCACTTTCATTTTCCTGTCAAAGCCTTCTGGCAAAATCACTTCGGTATAACCATTTTCTGAAACGCCTGTTGTTATTTCAATTCTTTTAAACGTAATATGTTTTTCAGTGGCATCTTCCTTTTTCCCATCAGCAGGTTTCTTTTCTTCTTTTGTTTCTTCTGCCGCAATAAAAATGTAAGATTTACCTGCTGATTGCACAATCGCTTTATCAGGCAAGGCGGTAGTAGTAGCAATACCTGTTTCTACAATTCCTTTCAGATACATACCTGGCAACAGGTTTTTATCTTCCTGTAACAGATGCCCATGCACCCGAACCGTTCTTTCAGTACTGATTTCACGGCCAATTAAATGCACTTCTGCAAAACGTTCTTTTGTTTCATTGTTCAATACAAAACGTATTTTCTGACCGATTTTTAATTTCGGAACATCTTTTTCAAAAATGATAAGCTCTGCATGAAGGTGGCGGGTATCTACAATTTCAAATAGCTCCTGGTTAGCATTTACAAACTTGCCTATGTTCACCAATACCTTAGTAACATAACCGGATATAGGGGCATAAATATTTGCCCTGCCGGAGATGTTTCCCGGATTGATTTTATCTGGATTGATGTTGATGAGTTGAAGTTTTGATTTTAAACCCTGCACCCTTGCCATCATACTATTGTATTCGCTGCTGGCTTTTTGCAATGTTTTTTTTGCATTTACATTTTCTTTTGCCAGTTCCTGTTGCCGTTCTAATTCTTCTTTCAGATAAACCAACTGGCTCTTATAATCCAGGTAATCCTGCTGAAGCTGGATAAATTCAGGGTTTTCGAGTACGGCTATTGCTTCGCCTTTTACTACTGGTTTACCTTGCAGCAAATCAGTACTTTTTAACGTACCTCCATAGGGAGAAGAAACCGTTAATAACTGTTGTGGGGGAACATCCAGTATTCCTGATGCCCTGATAACACTGCTGAGGTTTTTTTCTTCTACAGCGCCATACTGTATGTTGACTGTTTTAAACTGGTCTTCCGACAGGTCCACCATATCTGCTTCTTCAGTTTTTGTTTCTTCTGCCGGGGCAGTTTCAGCACTTCCTTTGGAAGAGCAGGATGAAAGCCACACAATGGCAGCAGTGAGTATAATAAGTGAACTTAAAAATTTCTGTTTCATAATATTATTGTTTAGCCCGTTTTAATTAGTTGATGCCGCCGATAAATTCGATAGCAATGACGGTTTGATTGTATTGGTTTAAAAGTTTTGTGTATTCCTGTTTTACAACAACAGCATTGTTGAGTGATTGTGTCAACTCATAATAACCGATTTCACCTGCAGTAAATGCTTTTTGCGCCTGGGTGATGATGAGATTAGCTTGTGGCAATGCCGTATTGCGGTAGTAGTTGATTTGAACTCTTTGTTTTTGCAATTCGCCAAACAGTCTTGTCAGTTCTGCCTGAAAGGTGTATTGATAATTCGTCAGTTCTGCTTCACGACGCACCCGGTTTACTTCGGCAGCTTTTACTTTTTCTTTTTGTGCCCTGGCAAATATGGGAATGCTGATACCCAAATTAACTCCCTGGAAACGGCGGCCAACGCCATAGTATTTATCAGTTCCGTTTACGGTTTGATAACCTACTAAAGACTGGTTGAAATAACCCACAGAGAAATCAGGTTTTAATCTTGACTGTTCAACAGCTTTCTCTTTGTTTGCAATATCAATCTGCTGCTTAATAAATGCAAGTGTAGGGTTGGCAGCAATGGCAGCAGTATCAAAATTTACCTGTATCTGTTTTTCAACAAGTGAAGTGTCCGTAATAGCCGTAACAGAAGAATCTGCAGTAAACACTTTCAGCCGGTTTAGTTCAATACGGTAATCTTCTTCTGCATTTCTCAATTGCGCCTTTATCTCATTCACCTTGCTTTGAGCATTGTAGTTTTCCAGCGCATTTGTTTCTCCTGTTTTATATCGTAAAGCAGATGCCTTCAATACATTTTCGTAAATGGCCAGCAGTTCTTTCAGCAACCTTATTTCCTCTATCCAAAAACTTAACTGGTAGTAGGATGTCTTCGTATTCGCTGCCAGTTCAGTTTGATAAACTTTCAATTGCAACTCACTGCTTTTGATATTTGACTCGGATAGTTTTATGAGACTTTTGAAGTAAGCCGGATTGGGTATGCCCTGATTAATATTGAAATTATTATCATACGCTATACGACTGTTATACTGCCCAAACGTAAGGCCGACATTTGTTTTGCCGTAATCCTTTACCGTTTTTTTCAATTGCTGCTGGTAACTTATATCCAGTGTTCCCACTTTTACCAACGGGTTATTCTTCATAGCAGACGACACTGCATCATTAAGATTTATGACTTTTTTTGGTTGCTGAGCATTTGCAGCAAATGATGATGCTAAAAACAGAATAAGCAATGAGGCTAAACCCTTAACAACAGAAGACTTTTTAGCTTTTGGTTTTATCTTTTCAAACCAGGTGTATAACACTGGCAAAACTACCAACGTAAGAAAAGTGGCCGTAATCAATCCGCCTATCACAACTGTTGCTAATGGTTTTTGAACTTCCGCCCCGGAACCTGTAGACAAAGCCATTGGCAAAAAGCCTAATGAAGCTACCGTTGCGGTCATTAACACAGGCCTTAACCTTACTGATGTTCCTTTTAAAATAATGGCATTTATATCTGTCATGCCTTCTTTTTTTAACCGGTTAAACTCACTGATTAGTACAATACCATTTAATACCGCCACACCAAACAATGCGATAAAACCAACACCTGCAGAAATGCTGAATGGCATACCCCGGAACCATAAGGCAAATACACCACCAATAGCACTCATCGGTATAGCTGTAAATATGAGTAAGGAATATTTGATTGAACCGAACGTAAAGAAGAGAAGCAGCAGAATTAATGCTAATGCCATAGGGACAGCAACAGATAATCTTTTGTTAGCCTCTTCAAGATTTTTAAATTGTCCACCATAAGTAATAAAGTAACCGGGGGGCATTTTTACCTGCTTCTCAATTTTTTCCTGCATTTCTTTTACAACCGATGAGATGTCCCTGCCTCTTGTATTAAAGCCGACAATGATTCTTCTTTTTGCATCTTCCCGTTGTATCTGGTTAGGGCCTAACTGCAAATTGACATCGGCTACCTGTTCCAATGGGATCTGGTTACCATCAGGACCCGCAACAAATAATCCTTTTACATCATCAATACTCTGGCGGCCTGTTTTTTCTAACCTTACCACCATATCAAAACGCTTCTCGCCTTCATAAACAATCCCAGCGGCTTCACCTGCAAAAGCAGCGCTGATGGTGCGGTTTATATCTTCTACATTTAAACCAAACTGCGCAATCTTATCCCGGTTTAGTTTAACAACAATCTGTGGCAGACCAGTCACCTGTTCTACATATAAATCTTCTGCACCTTTTACCGTAGGTACAATCACACCAATTTTTTTTGCCAGGTCTGCCAGTACATCAAGATCTTCTCCAAATATTTTGATCCCCACATCTTGCCGAACACCTGAAATCAATTCATTAAACCGAAGTTGTATAGGCTGCGACAACCCATAGGAAACACCGGGAATTTTCTCCAGCTCCTTTTGCATCAGTTCGGCCAGTTCTTCCCGGTTATGTGCACTGGTCCATTCCTTTTTATCTTTTAAAAGAATGGTAATGTCACATGCTTCTATGGGCATAGGGTCGGTTGGTATCTCTGAGGCGCCTATCTTTCCAATCACTTCTTTTACTTCAGGGAATTTTTTCATTAGTAAATCGGAGGCCTGCGTTATTTTTTCAATCGTTTGGCTTAACGAGCTACCTGTCAACAACCTTGTTTCTACGGCAAAATCTCCTTCCTCCAATGTGGGAATAAATTCACCACCTAATGTTTTAAAAATGATAAGGCTGATTACAAATACTCCCACAGCAATGCTTACCACCAATAATTTCATCTTTAATGCACCACGTATTAATGGTGTGTAAAGCCGTTGGAAAAACTTCATCATTTTATCTGAAAGGTTTTCTTTGTGGCTGATTTTCTTGCTTAATGCAAGGGCACTCATCATGGGCACATAAGTAAGTGAAAGCAGGAATGCACCCAGTATAGCAAATGATACTGTTTGTGCCATTGGGCCAAACATTTTTCCTTCTATGCCAACCAGTGCAAGAATAGGCAGGTACACAATTAAGATAATGATTTGTCCAAATGCAGCAGAGTTCATCATTTTACCTGCTGACTTATATACTTCATCATCCAATTGGTCTTGCGTAAGTTTTCCAGGTTTGCGGAGGCCCAATTGATGCATGGTTGCTTCCACAATAATCACTGCACCATCTACAATTAATCCAAAATCAATAGCGCCTAAACTCATCAGGTTGCCGGATACTCCAAACAAATTCATCAGCGAAATGGCAAAAAGCATGGCCAGCGGAATTACCGAAGCCACTATCAAACCAGACCGGATATTACCAAGGAAAACCACCAATACAAAAATTACAATCAATGCCCCTTCAATGAGGTTTGTTTTTACAGTGTTAATGGCTCTGCTTACCAAAGCACTTCTGTCAAGGAAAGGCTCAATCACTACACCCTCCGGCAAGCTTTTTTGAATTTGTGTTATTTTTTCTTTTACTCTGGTTATAACCTCACTTGAATTGGCTCCTTTTAGCATTAACACTATGCCGCCTACTACTTCTCCTTCAGCATTTCGGGTAAGTGCTCCATATTGTGTAGCATGGCCTAACTGTACTGTTGCAATATCTCTTACTAATACCGGTGCCCCGCCTGATGTTCTGGTCACTACAATTTTTTCAATATCCGTGATGGTTTTAATAAACCCCTCGCTGCGGATAAAATAAGCGTTGGGTTTTTTATCTATATATGCACCGCCGGTATTCTGATTATTTTTTTCAAGGGCATTGAATACATCTGCTATGGATAGATTATAGCTGCGAAGCTTATCTGTATTCAATGCAATTTCATATTGCTTTAAAAGACCGCCGAAGCTGCTTACATCAGCAATGCCGGGTGTACCAAGCAATTGACGACGGACAATCCAGTCCTGTATCGTCCGAAGCGACATGGCATCGTATTTATTTTCATATCCTTTTTTTGCATGTAAAACATATTGATAAATTTCACCTAATCCCGTAGATATAGGAGCCATCTCAGGGTTGCCAATATTATTTGGTATTTGGTTACGGGCTTCTATCAACCGTTCACCTACTTGCTGACGGGCCCAATAGATATTTGCATCATCATGAAATACAACAGTAACTACAGATAATCCAAACCTTGATATGGAACGGATTTCCTTGATTTCGGGAATCGTAGCCATTGTTTGCTCGACAGGAAAGGATATTAACTGTTCTACTTCCTGAGCCGCCAATGATGGACTAATAGTAATTATTTGCACTTGATTGTTGGTGATATCCGGCACAGCATCAATCGGCAGTTTTTTTGCCGAATAAACACCCCATATTATTAATGCAAGTGTAAACAGGCCGATGACCAATTTATTTTTTATAGAGAATTGAATAATTTTATTGAGCATGTCTTAATTCTGTTTGGTTATATATGATACCTGAAGAAATGAATTGTTCTTTTCACAATAGCTGCAAGAAGAATGGCGCAGGCAATTCCAATAAGAATGATTCTGATTATTCTTATCACTAAAGGCTTTTTCCTTTTCTTGGCTTTTGTAATTTTTTTGGCTGTGGCCATTGCCAGCAATGGGAAATGAATGATACAATAGCTGAATAAGCCAATAAATGACTTACAGTAAATTCAATAAAGGAGGGAGATTAAGAAAGTTTGGGAGGTTGCCAGATGCTATTTTGAGCTTCTGTACTGAACGCTACATTATAAAGGGGATATTTCTCTGATTGAAATTCCACTTTGTTTAATTGAGCCTTAGAAAGAGGAGAGTAAAAGGCTGAGGCCGCACAACAGGAACATGAGCAAAATGGAGAACAGACTTCTGAATTATGTTGATGCTCCTGGTGATTATTCGCAACTGAAATTTTTACTTCTGCTTTTGAGTTACACTCTCTACTGTCGCCACATGGAAGGCATGACAGGTAAAGAAGGAAAACACCCATTATGAAGAATACAAATTTCATTAGTTGCAAAAATAGGATGTTTTGTTGCAAACTAAACATTATCCGTTTATTAAAATAGTGATAATGTTGCAAATCATCGGATTATCAGCGAATAATTCCCAATTTCAGAAGTGTTTCTTTAAAGGGAATAAATGTTTTTTTTTAAAATTTCCGTGATTGGGCAATACTGAAGTCTTTCCACTCGCAATTATTTGTCTTCGATATTTATATGTCGCATCAGCATTGCAAGAACTATAAGAGCCGACAGGAAAAGACACAATAGCACTATAAGAATATATCGTACAATTTTAGATGTAATACTCTTTTTTGTCTCCTTTTTCTTTTTTACTGGTGTTCGCATAATTCTCAATTTAGATGGCATTCGAATAAATTATAATTTCATATTATTTCATTGTTTACTTATAGCTATTTTCATTTTTTCCATCTCAAATTTTAGAAGTTTTCATTAAGGGCTGACTACCTTAAAATAGAAAATCACTGTATTTTCACTCTCAGCAGTTTTATAGAATTAATGAAAACCAAAGTATCAGGAAGTAAGTGTATTGCTGCTGCTTCAACCGGTCCAATTATTATACAATACCAATGTAATTCCAATTACGTTTACCACCCTCACACCAACAATAATATTTTCTTTAATGGTACGAAATGCTCTTTTACTTTTAGTTCTTGCCCTCGCTATCTTTTTAAATTATTATCCTGCATTAATTATTCATCTGCCGTATTCTTCATTTTCATTAAAAGACTATAAGCTCCTTTAAATACAAATATTTCTTTTGCCAGGTTTGCATCAATCATAATTTCTGTAAACCCATTTTCTGTGTTACCTATTTTTATTTCTATCATTTCAAACTGATTATTTCCTTTTGCAATGAAAACATATTGTTTGTTTTCAAAACTTACAATAGCATCAGATGGCAATACGATGGCATCACTGCTTTTTACTTCTATTTCTGCATTCATAAACATGCCCGGAATAAGTGTTTTATCATAGTTGGCGAAATGGCAATGCACTTCAACACTTTTGTCATCGGAAAAATCCTTTCCGATTAAAATGATTTCGCAGGGATATTTCTTTTCAGGATTGCTATTGGTGTAGGCAATCAGCTTTTGCCCTATGAAAAGCTTATTGACATCTTTTTCAAATACTGTTAACACTAAATGTATGTCCGCAGGGTTTACAATTTCAAACAGTACATCGGCAGGGGTTACATATTTGCCAATATTCACATTAACTTTAGAAACAAAACCATTAATTGGCGAAGCGATGCTAATGCTTTTTGAAATATTGTTTACATTCCTGTTGGCAGGGTTGATGCCAATAAGTTTTAGTTTTTCCGAAAATGATTTTACCAAAATTTCAATCGAAGTGTAATCATACAATCACAGCATCTACACAATATCACTACTGCCTT
>JALHRP010000050.1 GCA_022841365.1 Chitinophagaceae bacterium
TATTGATAATTTGAAAGTGGAGCTGGATAAAGTAGAAGAAGTATAACACGAATGAAGCGAATTTCACTAATTACACGAATTACTGGTGCGATGAATTGTGGCGATTTCAATTCGTGTAATTCATAAAAATTCGTGTAAACAGAATTAAACAATGTTTGAATTTCACGCCGACAGGAAACGTTATTTCGAGATACAGATTCTGAATACAGAAAAGTATGTGATCCCGTTTATTGAGAAAGTTTTCTCTGTTAAGCCGGGCATGCGTGTATTGGAAATCGGTTGTGGCGAAGGCGGTGTGTTGAAAGCATTCATTGATAAGGGTTGCACAGGTGTAGGCGTGGAGCTGGATGAATCAAGACTGGTCAATGCAAGAGCGTGGATGAAAGAAGAACGGGAACAACACAAAGTAACCTTTCATTCAAAAGATATTTATAAAACAACAGAAGCAGAGTTTGGTGGTGCGTTTGATATTATTCTGTTGAAAGATGTAATAGAGCACATTCATGATCAGCCGAAGCTGATTGAATGGATGAAAAGTTTTTTGACAACTGATGGCGTGATCTTTTTTGGTTTTCCACCATGGCAGATGCCGTTTGGCGGTCATCAGCAAATCAACAAAGGCAAATGGTTGAGCAAGTTGCCGTATTATCATTTGTTGCCAACACCTGTTTACAAATGGATATTGAAATCGAATGGAGAGAACTGGGAGGAAATGCTGGAGATAAAAGAAACCGGTATATCCATTGAACGGTTTGAACGGATCTGTAAGGAAAAAGGGTATAACCTCATTCATAAAACACATTTCCTCATCAATCCGATTTATGAATACAAGTTTGGCTGGAAACCAAAAGAACAGTTTGGATTGATTAAAGCCATTCCGTTTGTGCGGAATTTTTTTACAAGCTGTGTTTATTATTTAATACAAGTGAATAAACGTTGAACATGATACATATTGTTTTTAATGAAGCCGATGTGGCGATACTGGAACAGGCAATTGAATTAGATGAATCTTTACAGGGCGAAGTGTTGCAGGTAGAAGATGATTATGCGGTTGGTCCATTGGCAGCTATTTACACAGAAGAAGGAATTGCTGCACGCCGTGCATGGTGGAAAGAAGTATTGACCGGCACTGATCTTGAAAAGAAGGTTGATGAAGGTGCGGTAGATGACAATAAACTTGTTGCATTCATCATTGAGCGCTTGCAGATTAATGAAGAAGAAAAAGTATGGATCTGGGCTGCACAGAATAAACATGATGTAAGTGGTTATTACTGGCTCATGAGTCAGCTCAAAGATTTCCAGGGCCGGGTGTATATTTTGTATTTAAATAATCTGCCGTTTATTAATGAAAAGGGGCAGTTGTTTTATCCGGAGTGGATCCATACCATTCAGCCCAAGGAAATGACCAAGGCAAAAAAGCTGGCCCGTTTAATTACGCCGAGTGAGTTTGAAGTAGATCCCGATGAATGGACAAAACTATGTGCCGAAGAAAAAGGAGTTCGTTTACTCGAGGGTGGGAAAAAACTTGGACAGAAGGATTATGATTTTTACGATGCCGATTTAAAAAGTTATGTTACCGGCGATTGGCAAAAGGCAAGTAAGATCATTCACCAGTTTTTGAACAAGAACAAACATACCACCGGTGATATGTATTTATTGTGGCGTTTGAAATTGATGATTGCAAACGGACAGTTTGATGTGCAGGGTGAATTGAAGAATATGAAAGATTTTGAGGTGAAAGCCCCCTCCGCCCCCTAAAAGGAGGCGCACAGCTCAGCCCTTACTTTCATAAAGTACAAGTAGATTTATAGAGATTGAAATGTGGTCATTAGAATTACAAAGTTGATGTGGAAGTGTGAGAGATCGTAAGTTTGATAAAGCACCGCTCCCTCTCTTTTGGAGAGGGAGAAGGAGGGTGAGGGCGACATAAAAAAAATTGAAGATGAAAGCAGTACTGAAGTTGGAAGAATTAGGAATGTTTCTGGCATGCATCTTTTTGTTATACATTTTTGATGCAGCATGGTGGATGTATCCGCTACTGTTACTGGGCCCCGACATCAGTATGCTTGGTTATTTAGCCGGTAATAAAACAGGAGCGTGGAGTTATAATCTGTTTCATCATAAAGGAATTGCAGCAATACTCATTACAACAGGAGTATATGCAAATGCAGATGAGCTGTTTTTCATTGGTGTAATCTTACTGGGGCATGCTTCAATGGATCGTGCAGCTGGTTATGGATTGAAATATGAAAACGGATTTAAGTTTACACATTTAGGTGAAATAGGAAAGAAGCCCCTCTAAATCTCCCCGAGGGGAGACTTGCCAAGCACAGCCCTTGCTTCTCAGATATATTGATCAATAGTGGAGAGATTGAAAGCTGATGAGTAAAGTTCTAAAGAAGATGTGGTAGTTAAGTAGATTACTATGAGATGAAGTGCCGCTCTTTCTCCTTTGGGATAACTGAGGAACGAAAGTTACGAGCGAAGCTCAGGAGAAGATAGGGGCCGAATAGAAAACAGAACGTACAACGGTGCGACGCAACAAAGCAACATAGCAGCACTTGCGTCGGTTTGATAAAAAGAACAGAACGAAATGAGCGCAGCGAAAAAGAAAGAAAATGTTTTTGAGAATGAAAGTGGTGTGCAGGGACAGTATAAAAACTGGTTCCTTGATTATGCATCTTATGTAATTCTGGAGCGTGCCGTCCCTGCCATTGAAGATGGGATGAAACCCGTGCAGCGACGTATCCTTCATGCCATGAAAGAAATGGATGATGGACGTTTCAACAAAGTGGCAAACATTATTGGCCAGGCGATGCAGTATCATCCGCATGGAGATGCAAGTATTGGCGATGCATTAGTCAATATTGGTCAGAAAGATTTGCTGATTGATACGCAAGGTAACTGGGGTGATGTGCGTACAGGCGATGATGCAGCAGCTCCACGTTATATTGAAGCAAGACTTTCCAAGTTTGCTTTAGAAGTTGCCTTCAATAATAAAACAACAGAGTGGCAACTGAGTTATGATGGCAGGAAGAACGAACCGGTAGTGTTGCCCATGAAATTTCCGTTGTTGCTGGCGCAAGGTGCAGATGGGATTGCTGTTGGTTTGTCAACAAAAATTTTGCCGCATAACTTTTGTGAACTGATTGAAGCTTCCATTAAATATTTACGTGGTAAACGTTTTGAACTGCTTCCTGATTTCCAGACAGGCGGCATGATTGATGCGAGTAATTACAACGATGGCAAGCGTGGCGGTAAAGTAAGAGTACGTGCACATATTGAAGAGCTGGATAAAAAAACCTTGCTCATTAAAGATGTACCGTATAGTGTTACTACCACGCAGTTGATGGACAGTATTGTAAAAGCAAATGATCAGGGTAAAATCAAGATCAAAAAAGTTACGGATAACACTGCTGCTGAAGTGGAAGTGCAGATTGATCTGGCACCCGGTATTTCACCCGACATTACCATTGATGCGTTGTATGCGTTTACTGATTGTGAAATTTCTATTTCCCCGAACGCCTGTGTAATTGTTGATAACAAACCACAGTTTCTTGCAGTAACTGATTTGTTGAAATATTCTGCTGATCAAACAAAAGAGTTGCTGAAAAAAGAACTGGAGATTAAGTTAGGTGAGTTGCAGGAAAAATGGCATTACACTTCTTTGGAGAAGATTTTCTTTGAAGAAAAGATTTACAAGGAACTGGAGAAGAAACATGAAACATGGGACAAAGTAATTGCTGCTATTGATGCAGCCTTTGTTCCGTTTAAGAAACAACTCCGCAGAGATATTACCAGAGAAGATATTGTAAAGCTGACTGAAAAACCGGTGCGTCGTATATACCGTTTGGATATTGATGAACTGAATGAACAGATCAAAGGACTGGAAGCAGATATTAAGCAGGTGAAACATGATCTGGCGAACCTGGTTGATTTTGCAGTAGCTTATTACGAAAATCTGCTGAAAAAATATGGCAAGGGTCGTGAACGTAAAACGGAAATCAAGCCATTTGAAACCATTCAGGTAAAACAGGTGGCCATTGCCAATACCAAATTATACATGAACCGTGAGGATGGTTTTATTGGCACCTCCTTAAAGAAGGATGAATTTGTGTGTGAGTGTTCTGATTTTGATGACATCATCGTGTTTACAAAACGTGGCTTGATGAAGGTGGTGAAGGTGAGCGACAAAGCCTATATCGGCAAAGACATTATACATGCGGCTGTGTTTCAAAAGAATGATGAACGTACAACGTATAACATGATTTATGCCGATGGAAAAGCCGGTGTAAGCTATGCCAAGCGTTTTAACGTAACCGGTGTAACACGTGAAAAAGAATATGATCTCACCAAAGGTGATGAAAAAAGCAAAGTGCATTACTTTACTGTTAACCTCAATGGTGAAGCAGAAGTAGTGAAAGTTACACTCACACCCGGCTGCAGTGCAAGAAACAAAGAGTTCGATTTTTATTTTGAAGAACTTGATATTAAAGGCCGCAGCAGTATGGGTAACCAGGTAACCAAGTACCCCATTAAATCGGTGAAGTTTAAAGAGAAAGGCCGCTCTACTTTGAGTGGAAAGAAAATGTGGTTTGATGATAAGTTTGGCCGTTTAACTACAGAAGAGAAAGGACAATATCTCGGCAAGTTTGAGCCGGAGGATAAAGTGCTGGTGATTTACCGTGATGGGAATTATGAAATCACCGATCAGGAGTTAACACAAAAGTTTGATCCGGAGAATGTGCTGTTGATTGAGTTGTTTAATCCGGAAAAAATCATCACCGCTGTTTATCTTGATCATGATAAGCTTCAGTTCAATGTAAAACGTTTCAAAATTGAAACAACCACACTCCGGAATAAATTCTTCTTTATTAAAGAAGGCGATAAGAATTATTTAGAAGCTGTAACAACAGATCACGAGCCGGTATTGGCTATGCAAAGCGGAAGAGGAGCACAGGTGCGAAAAGGAAAAATTAAACTGGCGAAGGTGGCGGAAGTGATGGGCTGGAAAGCAGTGGGAGCAAAGCTTACAGACTTCAACAAAAGTATTGAAATGGAGTGGGTGAAAGAAGATCCGAATGCACAACCGGAGTTGTTTGGATAAGGTAATGAGTGATCAGTGATGAGTTTATTGGAGATTTCCAATTTGGATGGCTGGCAACTTTGTTTTACAACAGTTATCAATGAAAAATATTCATGTTTTTTTTTGGATTTCTTTCGCTGTAAAGATTTTGCTCTTTACAGCATTGAATTCCTTCCTTTGGGAAATAAAAAGCTTTAATACCGAACAAGTTCTTTTGTACATAATTGCAGCTTTGATATTTGCTGTATTATCGTTTTTAAAGTTTCGCAGAGCTCGTACATTTGGAAAATATCTTAAGCTGTTGGAGTACGAATTTTCATTCATGCTTATCAGCGCAATTTCTTTTAAAGATTTTGGATTTGGAGTAGTTGCTCTTTTTACAATTGTTGAATGGCAATTTTATCTTAAGGAGTTCTGTTATATTTCACCCAACGAAAAGTTTGACGGTGATGAAATAGAATCAAGCGAATGATTTCAAGAGCGGTTGCACAAGAAGCAATCGCTCTTTGCTTTGGTTGCACAATGCTTTGTTAACGAAATCCATTAACAAAAGTTTAGTCAGCACGTGAAATTTCTGGCTCACTTTTCTAATGTGTAAACACAACAGGCTGTAAAATCCTGCAACCATTTACATGACCACTACATACTCTTCTCTGCTGTTTGTCTTTCTTGCAGCAGCAATCACAACCAACGCTCAAATAAAACCCATTATTAAAGTGGGTGCATCACAATCAACCTGGAAAGGAGAAGCAAGAAATTCTTTTGATCAGTTGCTTGATTCAACCAATGGTTATATCAGCAGCCGCAACCGAAGTGGTTTTTATGCTAATGTTGGTGCCGAAATACCCATGGGTAAAGTTGCTTCTTTCGAACCTTCAATCGGTTATTCGCAGAGAGGTTTTGGTGTAAGAGGAAATATCACAATCAACAATATGAAGATTGAGGCACTGAATGCAAGGGCAACTGCGCAGATGCATTATGTTGATCTTACTGCTTTGCTGAAAGTAAAGCCCGTTGCAGGTTTACAACTCTTTGTTGGTCCGCAGGTATCTTATCTGGTGAAGAATAATCTGCATGCCGACATAGCAGTACTTGGTTTCTCTCTTTTAAATAAAGACATGGATGTTACGGATGAATTCAATCGTTGGGATATGGGTGTAACAGGTGGTATTGGTTATGAATTTACCAATGGCATTGGTATAACGGCCGCATATGAACGAGGTTTTCAGCGGGTGGATAACAAGGAGCGGTTTAAGGCATTCAATGAAAGTTATAAAGCAGGGATAACGTATAGATTTTAAATAAGAAGCCAAACTTTGCCAAAGTTTTCATTCGAAGAACTAAACAAAACAGTTGTCTCAACTTTGTCAAAGTTGTTTCATCTATGAAAACCTTTACCGATGATGCAATGCCCTGCATCATCGGCTTTTTAGTTACGAACCGCCGTCAGGGTTTGCAACCGCTGACGGGGTTCATTACTCATCATTCATCACTTTCAACGATCTTGCCATAATCAATCAGCAATTCTTCGCCGGCTTTAATTTCACGCAAGGTTTCAAAATCTTCACCGTCGTTAATAGAGATTATATTGGGAGAATCATCGTGATTCAGAAAGTTGACAATGTCCATTACTTTAAATCCATAATCTGGAACATAGTAATGATCTTCATCAAATAAACAATAGGTTTCAACCAACTCTTTACTATAAGCAGGCAATGCATCAATTTCACTCCGTTCAATTTTGATCCACTCTCCAATATTTTTAGAGAATAATCCACGCTGACCTTTTGGAATATTTCTTAATGCAAAAACGCCGTTACCGTGAATGGGAGAGGGTTTCATCATTACCCATGTATCGTGTTGCAGTTCGTGGAGCAGTTGTTCTTTGGTCATATTATTTCAGGTATTGCTTCATGTCACGTTCAGCATCACGACTTTTGATGGTTTCCCTTTTGTCGTGCAGTTTTTTTCCTTTGCCGAGTCCCACTTCCAGCTTAGCGAGATTTTTCTCTGTAAAAAAGATGCGTAACGGCACAATGGTATATCCTTTTTCTTTGATCTTATTCTCCCACTTTTTAATTTCTTTTTTATTGAGCAACAGTTTGCGGTCGTGCACAGCCAGGTGATTATTGGTAGTACCGAATTTATATTCAGCAATATGAAGACCTTTAATCCACAATTCATGTTTGTGAAAGAAACAATAGGAGTCGCTGAAACTCACTTTGCCTTCACGAATTGATTTTACTTCCGTTCCAACCAATACCATCCCGGCAACGAGTTTATCCTCGAAGTAATATTCATGAAAAGCGCTTCTGTTCTTTAGTTCCATATTTGTTAAACAGCAGGTATGTCCTACTTATGCTGAGTGATAAACCATCAATCCCTGCGGAAGTATGGCATACCTATCAGGATTACCGTATCAGAAATAAAAATGCAATCAATTAAAGTTGAATCAACTTTAATTGATTGCAAATATAAAATGGTTTAATCAGTTCTTAAATAACGTAAACAGCACGCCAAACTTCTGCTTCATATTCTTTCTGTCTACAATCAGATCAAGAAAGCCATGCTCCAGTAAAAATTCGCTGCGTTGGAAACCTTCGGGTAAATCTTTTTTAATGGTTTCCTTAATCACTCTCGGACCGGCAAAGCCAATCAATGCACCGGGCTCACCAATATTCAAATCGCCCAGCATGCCGAATGAAGCTGTAACGCCACCAAATGTAGGATCGGTTAACAGTGTAATGTAGGGCAGCTTTGCATCGCTCAACTGCGAAAGTTTTCCGGATATTTTTGCCAGCTGCATTAATGAGAAGGCACTTTCCATCATTCGTGCACCACCACTTTTACAAATCATGATCATGGGCATGCGGTGCTCAATACAGTAATCTGCAGCACGGGCAATTTTTTCACCCATCACACTACCCAAAGAACCGCCGATAAAATCAAAATCCATACAGCATACCACCGTATCATGACCTTCAATTTTTCCTGCAGCTACACGGATTGAATCGTGCAGATCCGTTTTTTTCCAGATGTCTTCCAGTCTTTTCTGGTAAGGCTTTAAATCAGTAAACCCAAGATGATCTTTTGAGCGGATATTATCAAACAATTCCGTGTACTCATCACCATCAAACAATAAATCATAATACTCAGCACTGCCAATACGATGATGATAATTACACTTTGGGCAAACGTATTTATTATCTGTAAGCTCCTGCGATGTGCAGGTGTATTTACATTCAGGGCATTTTGTCCAGAGCCCTTCCTGAATTTCTTTTTTTTCTGATGTAGTAGTGAGAATTCCCTTTTGAACCCGTTTAAACCAGGAAGATCGCTGTGCATCTTCACGGGGAAGATCATCACCTGTCAGGTTTTTCTCAATATCCTCTTCTTTTTTCGACATTGCAATCTGTTTTTTGTGATGCAAATTAATAGTAAAAACAATTAAGCATTTCTGTTGATACAATTCAGATCATCAAAAGCAACTTCCAGACGTTTGATAAAGCTTTCTTCGCCCTTGCGCAACCATACACGTGGATCGTAATGTTTTTTATTAGGACTATCAGGACCATCCGGATTTCCTAACTGGCCCTGCAGATAACCTTCGTTCTTTTTGTAGTTGTTGAGAATACCTTCCCAGAACGCCCATTGCAGATCGGTATCAATGTTCATTTTAATTGCACCGTAACTGATGGCTTCACGGATCTGGTGCTGCGGAGAACCGCTGCCGCCGTGGAATACAAAGTACACTGGCTTGGGGCCTGTACCTAGATTCTTTTCAATATACACCTGACTGTTATGCAAAATGATGGGTGTTAACTGTACATTTCCTGATTTGTAAACACCATGCACATTTCCAAATGCTGCAGCAACGGTAAAGAGTTTACCCACTTTACTCAATTCAGTATAAGCATAAGCAACATGAGCCGGTTGGGTATAAAGTTTTTCATTGTCAACATCACTGTTATCAACGCCATCTTCTTCACCACCTGTTACACCTAGTTCAATCTCAATTCCCATTCCCAACGGAGCCATTCGTTTGTAAAACTCAACAGAGGTATGGATATTTTCTTCAAGTGGTTCTTCACTTAAATCAAGCATATGTGAACTGAAGAGTGGCTGGCCTTTTTCTTTTTTAAATTCAACACCTGCATCAATTAGTCCGCTGATCCAGGGTAACCATTTTTTGGCTGCATGATCTGTATGTAACACAACAGGCACGCCGTAATATTTTGCTACGTTATGAATATGTAAAGCACCTGAAATAGCACCACGGATATTTCCCTGCAACTGATCGTTGGGCATGCCCTTACCGGCAATAAATTGTGCACCACCATTTGAAAACTGAATAATAACAGGAGAATTTACTTTTGCTGCTGTTTCTAATGTTGCATTAATGGTATTGGTACCAATGGTGTTCACCGCTGGTAATGCAAACTGATTGTCTTTTGCATCGTTCAGGAGAGCTTCCAGTTCTTCACCAAAGAGAACGCCGGCTTTGTATTTACTCATTGTAGTTGTTTAAAATTGACTGTTGAGAATTTCCGTTTTTCAGAGCCGCTAAGATAGTTAAATACTGATTAGCAGCCTGTACGGGGAGATTTTTTTCTGTTACTGATAACGGTCATTAGTAAAAGTGCAGGATCATCAACCCGGGTTCAATTTCAGTTGTAAGTGTTGCTTTTTTTGCCAGCAGCCCGGCAACAAACAATTCTTTTTCTATGGGGGTTTTGTAATAAAAAAGATAGTAGCGTATTTTTTTCTGTTCTATTTCCTGCCAAAGTTCGTTGGCAGTATAGAGCGGTTTGCTGATGGTATAATACGGATTGCCGGATAAATACGCCATCACCATACATTCTCCCTGCTTTACATTGGATGTAAATGATCCGTTGACGGTATATTGCCGGATAATTTCCGTTGTTTGATAGAGTTGTTTGTTAACATGCAGATTATCTTTTAATACATTAACCGGTTCAAGCAGAAAGCTTCCAAAAAAAATGAGTTGAAGAACCCTTTGCTGCCATCGTAATAACGAAAATGCATCGAATAGTTTTTGCAGCAGCATACTGCCGGCTATTAAAAAAAGGAAGGTTAAACTCCATAGAAACCTTGTTTCGATATGCAGCAGGAGGTAGCCTGAAGATAAAGCCGCACTTGTTAATAAAAGAAAAAACCAAAAACGTTTTTTTTCTTTGAACTGAAAAGCAACAGACAAAAATAAAATAACAGCGCTGAAAAAAGAGATGGAATGCAAACTCGTAAACAACTGTTGCAGATTAAAAAGTACAATCCTTATTTGATGTAAGAGAATGGAAAGAAGAGATGCTTCACGGAAATTGAGCTGTTCAATTTTCCACGGATCTTCCCAAATAGAAGAAGATCCCGGGTAAGGTGGTGCAGACAACAGCGGACCCGTTAAATCTCTGTACTTCAGATCCCAGTTTCCGTAATTATTTTTTCCATGTGCAATCATCCATTCGCCATACTTCCAGTGCAGTGCATAGATCCATGGAAATGATAGGAGCAAAAACACAACAACACCTGCAATGATGCAATAGATTTTTTTTGCAGCATTTGGATTGCAGAAAAAATGAAGCAGGATAAAGTAGAGCAGAAAGAATGGAAAGGCATACGACTTGGCAAAATAAGCCAATGCACCCAAGGTACCTGCAACCATGTTCAGCGGAATGCTGCTGTAAAATTCTTTGAGTTGAACGAGGTTAAACAGCAGCAACAGAATAAAAACAAGCAGCAGATCTGCAGCCAGCTCATAAAAAGAATAGTGCAATAAAATAATTACAGATGTAAAAAGAATGGCCGACTTAAAAAAATCAGTGAGAGTTGTTTTTTGCAGCAGCTTGTGTAATGCGTACAAACAACCAATGGCAATAAGTCCGTTTGAATATCGGAATGCATCTTCAGGAAGTATACCCAGTTTTATAAATGGAATTGTTATCCAGGAGTGGAGCGGAGACCAGTAACCATTTACTGCCAGTGAAAACTGACCGGCTGCATATTGTTTGGCCACGGCTGCATACCCAACACCGTCAACATCAAAAACGTATTTGTAAAAAGGGAAACAACCGACAAATAAAACACAAAAGCCAGCCAGTGCAATTGAAAGCCTGTTATCAGTAATCCGGTTCATGATTTAAAAATAAGCTTTCTCTCAGTTTCCTGAAATATTTTGGACTGTGTATCAACCTGCTGCCATACCAGCTGAACATTTCGCCATCAACAATTTTGCAGGTTGGGAATGGTGCCGATGTATGCTGCATCCATTCTGCTTTTAAGTCGTTTATCTGTTTTTCTTTAAACGGAAATGGTTCTGATGAAAGCAGAATCACTTCCACATTCGTTTCAATTAAATCCTGTACAGTTACTGTTGGGTACCTTTTTCTTTCTTGAAAAACATTACTGAAGCCTGCATACTGCAACATGTCATCAATAAATGTATCTCCACCGGCTGCCATATAAGGTGATTTCCAAATGAGGTAAGCTGCTTTGTAAACAACAGAGCCAGGAGTTAATGAGGCAAATTCTTTTTGGATCTTTTTAATCAATTGGTTTCCTTTCGCATGGGTATCTGTTAAACGGGCAACCTCTTCAATCATGTGCAATGCATCTTCCAGCGTACTGATATCACTGCAGTAAACAGGGCAAAATTGTTCAATGGCTTCAATTTGCTCTTTTACGTTTTCTTCTTTATTCGCCAATATGATTGTGGGTTGCAATGATTTGATGAGATCAATCTTTAATTGCTTGGTTCCGCCAACTCTGGTTTTGGTTGTAAACCAATGGGCAGGGTGAACACAAAACTTTGTTATACCAATCACTTCAGTTTCCAAACCGAGATCATGTAATAATTCAGTTTGAGATGGAACTACAGAGATAATTCGTTGCGGGGTAGTGATCATAAAATAATTTGCCTGTCTTTTCAGACAGGCAAATTAAAAAATTCAGCGGTTCCTTTGGTGTTTGATGGTTTTCTTTGGTACGAATTCAATTTTCTAGGATTTGGGAACCGGATTTTTCTTTCTTTCAGATTATCTCCTTCGCAGGCAGATAAAAAGAAAAAAAGATCTGGATTTCAAAGGATATGAAACTTGGATTTCTGGTTTTAAATAGGATCCAGATCTTTTTTTAAAGCCTTTTTTTTGGTCTCTTGGTTTCCGTTACAGATGAATCTGAGTCGGTTGGCTTTTCTTTGGTTTTTCAGGATGTTAGGATAGTGGTTCTTCAGTTGGTTAGGACATTTGGATTTTTCTTAGGTTCTTCTGTTGGATTTGGATTTACGGTCTTTCATTCATTGGACATTGGAATTTTTCTTAGGTTCTTCTGTTGGATTTGGATTTTAGGTTTTTCATTAGTCAGGACGTTGGATTTTCAGACGGTTTGGTTCTCTTTTAGGTTGTTATTTTAAAAGTATTTTAAATAAACGGAAGCTGACTGATATTGGATTTTATTTTTTGGTTTTTTAATGGATTTGAATAGTTCAACTAAGTGTTTTTCGTAAATCAGCTGTTGATATTGTTTCAATCAACTTCCGATACAAAAGTATGTTGGGCTGCAATAGCGGGCAAGAGCAGTATTTCTCTTTTTTAATTACTCGGTATTTACTTCGGCAATCGTAGATCTACGTGTAACCGTTTCGGAGTCTTACTTATCCTTGCCAGATTTCCCTCAGTAGATTAACATTCGAAATTTATAAAAGCATTTACAATAAAGTATAAAGCAAAAAAAACCGCACTTGATGTGCGGCTTTTCATGTTTTGATTGGTTGATTTATTTTGTGAGCGACTGAATAATATCATACTTGGTAACAATATGCAGGTTGCCAGCATCATCTTTACTTAACACGGCGCCATTTTCTTTTGTAATAAGTGTACTGAGTCGTTCAATAGGTGTATCAAACGGTACAACAGGTAAAGCAGGCTCCATTACCGCTTCAACACTTGCATGTTTTATTTCAGGATTCGAAAAAACTTTTGCAAACAATCCGTTTTCAGAAATAGAACCAACAGGGCCATTGCCATTTACAACAGGGATCTGTTCAATATCATATTTCTTCATCAGCTCAACTGCTTCTGCAACTGTATGCGTTGGTTCAATACTGATTAAACGGTTGTGCGATCTGGATGAAACAATATCTTTAAACGTTTTTACTTCCATAAAGCCACGTTCCATCATCCATTGATCATTGTATATTTTACCTACATACCTGCTTCCATGATCATGAAATATACAAACCACCAGATCATCTTTTTTTAAACGGTCTTTCAATTGCAGTAATCCCTGGAAACAACTGCCTGCACTGTAACCGCAAAACAAACCTTCTTCTTTTGCAAGTTTACGTGCCATGATGGCGCCGTCTTTATCAGTCACCTGTTCAAAATGATCAATTACGCTCATGTCGTAATTCTTAGGAACAAAATCTTCTCCAAAACCTTCACTGATATACGGATGCACTTCATTCATATCAACTTCTCCTGTGCGGAAGTATTTGGTAAGCAATGAGCCATATACGTCTATTGCCCAGATTTGAATATTGGGATTCTTTTCCTTTAAATACTGTGCAGTACCTGTTATTGTACCTCCTGTTCCTGCTGTACAAACAAGATGAGTGATTTTTCCATCTGTCTGTTCCCATATTTCTGGACCTGTAGTTTCATAATGTGCCAATCGGTTAGCCAGGTTATCGTACTGGTTCATGTGTAAAGAGTTGGGAACTTCTTTGGCCAGCCTTGCTGCTACACTGTAATAACTTTTCGGATCATCGGGCAACACATTGGTAGGACATACAATCACTTCTGCACCTACTGCTTTTAATATATCTGCTTTCTCTTTGGATTGTTTATCAGTGGTAACAAAAATACATTTGTACCCTTTTACAACAGCAGCAAGTGCAAGACCCATCCCGGTATTACCACTGGTGCCTTCAATAATAGTTCCTCCCGGTTTCAGTTTGCCTTCTTTTTCTGCAACTTCAACCATCTTCAGCGCCATCCTGTCTTTAATGGAGTTGCCCGGGTTAAAATAATCAACCTTGGCCACCACTTCACAGGGAAAGTTTTTTGCTACTTTATTCAAACGGATGATTGGTGTATTACCAATTGTTTCCAGAATATTGTTTTTAATGTTCATAATTATCTGATGCAGTGATTATGTGCATGGGCGCAAAGTTACGATTTGTACAGGAGAGATATTCAATGGTCATTTCTAACCTTGATTTGCTTTTATATGTAAACGGGATGCAAGAATCAATAAAGCAGAAAGGTAACAGTAACCCGTTGCCTTTCTGAAAAGAGAGTTGAGGCGTTTATTTCTTTATTTCTGCTAATGCTTTTTGTACCAACGGGTCGTTCAGGTTCTTCATTTTAATGTAACCTTCACTATGCCACAGTTGCCGGCCTACCATATTGGTAAAATGCTGCCGTAAAAGCTGTTGCTGCTGTGCAGGTAATGCATCAGTTTGTATACTGTCTTTTAAAGCAGCTGTTTTCAGAAAGTTCCATGCAGCAGGGTTGTTTAAAACTGTTTGCTGAAGTTGATCAGTCGTTTTAATATTCTGCAGACTGTTTTTGTTTTGCAGGTAATAATAATACGCAGCCTGTGAAATCATTTCTCTGTACAATTGTTTTTTATCACGGGGAAATAATTCAGCCGAATCAACTGCAACATAGATGTCGGGAGAGATGCCGCCACCTCCATAAACAGGTCTGCCGCCCTTTGTTTTATATTTTTTGCCATTGTGTGCTGCAGAATCGCCATGAAACAATTCGCCGTTTGAATAGCGTTCTGTTACTTCATTTCTATAACCGTCTTTATTGCCACGAGTATACGGCTTTTGAATACTGCGGCCAATGGGTGTGTAATAACGGGAGATGGTTAAGCGAACTGCACTTCCATCACTTAAACTGAATTGTTCCTGCACCAATCCTTTGCCAAATGATCTGCGGCCAAGTATGATGGCTCTGTCCCAATCCTGCAGTGCACCGGCCAGTACTTCACTTGCTGAAGCAGAACCTTCATCAATAAGTAATATTAATTTTCCTTCTTCAAACAGGCCCGGCCGTCTTGCAGTATAATTCTGACGAGGATACGATTTACCTTCTGTGTAAACGATATCCTTATTACCACTTAAAAATTCATCGGCTATCTGCACCGCATCATCCAGCATACCGCCGCCATTACCACGTAAATCAAGAATTAATTTCTGCATGCCTTCTTTTTGCAACCGTTCCATGTTTTCCATAAACTCTTCATAAGTAGTGCTGGAGAATTTATTTAAACGGATGTAAGCAATACCTGCTTCAATCATGTATGCAGCTTCTGCACTTTTAATAGGAATAATGCCACGTTTGATGCTGATTTCTTTCTGTTGTTTATTTCGATAAATAACAGTCCGGATTTCGGTACCCTTGGCACCACGGAAAATTTTACGGATGTCTTCATACATCCTTTTTTTGCCGGAGATAACCGAATCATTGGCAATAAGAATCTGATCACCCACTACTATTCCTGCATTGGCTGCAGGCCCTTTATCCATAATTGCCGTTACATGCACCGTATCATCAATCATGTTAAATTCAATTCCAATTCCCTGAAAATTGCCCTGCATATCTTCATTCACCTTTTGTACTTCCTGTGGTGCTATATAAATGGAGTGGGGATCGAGTTGACTGAGAACATCTTCAATAGCAAAATAACCCAGCGAATCTACATTCACTGTATCAACATACCGTTGTTTCACCAGTTCAAGAATTTCCTGGAGTGAAGTCCGTTGCGACTTTCCAAAGAACGAAGGACTGTATGCGCCCATATTATCTTTGAGCTTGTATCCAAAAAACATTCCCAGCATCAGGGCAACAGATAACAAAACGGGTAACCAGACTTGTACTTTCTTTTGATTCATGCAAATAAGTTCATATAAAAAGAGCTGCAAATCTCATGAAAATAAAGCATATTGCCTTGCCGCTTTTGCATCAATTGTAATAATTTACAGCAAAGGCCCGTAAAACTTAATAACGGTATGAGTTCCATTAAACTAATTGCAGACAGCGGAGCCACAAAAGCAGAGTGGTGTCTACTCAGCGGAAAGAAGAAGAAAACGCTGTTTACGCAGGGTATCAGCCCCTATCTGATGTCCACAGATCAAATTGTAAAAATGCTCAATAAGGAGCTGAAGCCGAAACTGAAAAATGAAAAAATAGGCGAATTGTTTTTTTATGGCACAGGCTGCAGCAGTCCGCAAAATGCCAAAAATGTAAAAAAAGCATTAAAAGAAGTTTTCACCGGCACCAAATCCATTTATGTAGATCATGATTTAATGGGAGCTGCCAAAGCACTCTGCGGAAATGAAAAAGGCGTTGCCAGTATTCTGGGCACCGGTTCAAATTCCTGTTATTTCAACGGAAAAAGAATTGTAAAAAACAGCCCTGGTTTAGGATATGTTTTGGGTGATGAAGGCAGCGGTGCCTTCCTTGGCCGAAAAGTCATTCAGCATTTTTTGTATAATACATTTGATGAAGAGCTGATGGCAAAATTTCAGGCAAAATACCAAACCGACCGGTTAGATATTCTGGATCATGTATACCGGCAGCCTTTACCCAACCGCTATATGGCAAGCTTTGCATTATTTCTTAAAGAGAACAGAGGTCATTTTATGATTGAGAATATTATTGAAGATGCCCTCAATGAATTTTTCTATCATCATATCTATAAGTATCGGGAAAGCTGGTTGTATCCGCTGCATTTCACAGGCGGTGTAGCATATGCGTTTAAAGATGTACTGAAATCATTATGCCATTCGTACGAGTTGCAATTAGGTAAAATATTAAAAAATCCAATGCAGGGTTTAATCGAGTATCACAGTTAAAAGTTGAATATGCAAGATCAGTTTATACGAATAACAGAACAGGAATCGAACTACCGCCACCTGGATGAAATGAGTGTGGGCGAACTTTTATCCAACATTAATAAAGAAGACAGGGTTGTGCCTGATGCAGTTGAAAAATCCATTCCCCAAATTGAACCTTTGGTTTCTGCCATAGCAGATAAAATGCTCATGGGCGGCCGGTTGTTTTACATTGGTGCAGGAACCAGCGGACGCTTAGGTATTCTTGATGCAAGTGAATGTCCGCCTACATACGGTGTGCCTTATGGTTTGGTGATTGGAATTATTGCAGGTGGAGAAAAAGCAATTACCAATGCAGTAGAATTTGCGGAAGACAGCAGGGAAGAAGGCTGGAAAGATTTACAATCGTACAATGTTTCAGATAAAGATGTTGTTGTTGGCATTGCCGCAAGCGGAACTACACCTTATGTAATTGCAGCATTGGAAGAGTGCCGTAAGCACAATATCATTACCGGCAGCATCAGTTGTAATCCGCATTCGCCTGTTAGTGCTGTTGCAGATTTTCCTGTTGAAGTAGTTGTTGGGCCTGAGTTTGTAACCGGCAGCACCCGTATGAAAAGCGGTACTGCACAAAAACTGGTGCTGAACATGATCTCTACTTCAGTAATGATTCAATTGGGCAGGGTAGAAGATAACCGCATGGTGAACATGCAGCTCAGTAATGAAAAGCTTGTTGACAGAGGCGTTAAAATGCTGATGTTGAAAAGCGGACTTACGGAATATGAAAAAGCAAAAGAACTGCTGTTGCTGCATGGCAGTGTAAAAAAAGCAATCACTGCAATGCAGAAATAATTCTTTTCAACTAACACTTGTTGTGTGCGACATAGTAATTATCTTGTGCACACATGAAACAGGTTGTACATATTATTACTTCATCACCGGCCATTACTGCCGGACGTACAACGTTTATTACAACAACATTCCGCTAAGCGGATTGTATTGAACCATATTACCCCACGGGCCTTTGCTGCTGTTTGAACTGAAACGTTCTTTTTTCTAAACTTTTATTTATTTTTTGAATATGCAGGTATTAAAATTTGGTGGTACTTCCATGGGAAGTGAAGAAGCAATAAAACAGGTAGTTGACATTGTACAAAATAAACTGAAAGAATATAACACGCCTGTGATTGTTGTGGTTAGTGCTATGAGCGGCACAACAGATATGCTGCTCAACTGCGGCAACAAAGCATCTGCAACAGATGAAACCTATAAAGAAGTATTAAAGCAATTGGAGACAAAACATCTCCAGACTGTGAAAGACCTGATTCCGGTTCAACAGCAAAGCAGCGTGTTGAGTATGGTAAAAAAATACTGCAATGAAATGGAAGACATCTGCAACGGTATTTATTTGCTGGGCGAATCTTCATTACGTACAAGAGATAAACTGGTGAGTTATGGCGAGTTGCTTTCATCAACAATCATACAGCATGTATTTCTTACAAGGGGAACCAATTCCGTTTGGAAAGATGCACGGGAACTCATCCGCACCAATTCGAATTACAGCAATGCCGCTGTTGATTTTGCTGTTACCAATCAACAGATCAACACATTTGTGCAGGAAGCAAACGCACAGCTCATTGTTGTACCGGGGTTTATTGCAAGCGATGAACAGGGAATAACAACCACCTTAGGCAGAGGTGGTTCCGATTATACCTCAGCTATTCTTGCAGCAGCGATTGATGCTAGTGCTTTGGAAATATGGACCGATGTAAGTGGTATGATGACCGCCGATCCACGTTGGGTATTCAATGCAAAAATTATTCCTTCCATTTCTTACCAGGAAGCAATGGAGCTTTCGCACTTTGGTGCAAAAGTGATTTATCCTCCAACCATTCAACCGGTGTTAAATAAAAATATTCCGGTGTGGATCAAGAACACATTTGCAGCAGCAGATCATGGAACAGTGATTGAAAATAAACAACATTTGTCTTACACCCCCTCAGGGGATGGGGGCATTATTACAGGCATATCCAGTATCAGTTCGCTTGCATTACTCAGTCTGGAAGGGAGCGGCATGGTGGGTATTCCAGGTTTCAGCAGCCGGTTATTTGCAGCACTGGCAAACGCACAGATCAATGTGATCTTAATTACACAAGGTTCATCAGAGCATTCTATTTGTGTTGGTGTAGATGTTGCATTAGCGGCCAAAGCAAAAGAAGTGGTAGACAAAACATTTGAATATGAAATTGCAACAGAAAAAGTAGAGCCGTTGCAGATAGAAGAAGGATTATCTATTGTTGCATTGGTGGGTGATCAAATGCGTCATCACACCGGTATCAGCGGACGAATGTTTTCTGCGCTGGGCCGTAACGGTGTAAACATCCGTGCCATTGCGCAGGGATCAACTGAACGCAATATTTCTGCAGTGGTTGCTACGGCCGATGTACGCAAAGCAGTGAATGTGTTGCACGAAGAGTTTTTTGAAACCACAAAGAAACTCATCAACCTGTTTATTGTTGGTACAGGAAATGTGGGAAAGAAACTGCTGGCACAATTAAAAAAGCAACAGACGTTTTTAGAAACACATCTGCGTTTGCAGGTGAATATTACGGGGTTGAGTAACAGCCGCAACATGCTGATCAATGAAAATGGTATTCGTCCTGATCAGTGGCAGGAAGAACTGGAACAGGGACAGTCGGCCAATCTGCAGCAATATGTACAATCCATCATACAAAAAAATTTACGCAACTCTGTTTTTGTTGATGTTACAGCAAATGGAGCTATTGCAGATGTGTACGCAACCTTGCTGGAGAAAAGTATTGCCGTAGTAGCATGTAATAAAGTAGCAGCATCATCGCAACTCAGTAACTATAAAAAACTCAAACATCTTTCTGCTGAATTCAATGCTCCATTTTTATTTGAAACAAATGTAGGAGCAGGGTTACCCATCATCGGCACATTAAATGATCTGATGCGGAGTGGCGACAGTATACATCGTATGGAAGCAGTGTTGAGTGGTACACTTAATTTTGTTTTCAATCATTACGATGGCAGCAGGCCATTTGCAGATGTAGTGAAACAGGCGCAGGACGAAGGTTATACTGAACCGGATCCACGATTGGATCTGAGCGGTACCGATGTGATGCGGAAGATTTTAATTCTTGCACGTGAAGCCGGTGTGCAAATGGAAATGGAAGATATTACCTGCAACGGTTTTTTACCTGAAAGCTGTATGAAAGGAACCGTCGCCGATTTCTATGAAGCCATGAAAAAAGAAGAAGCACATTTCAAAGCCATTTACGAAAAAGCAAAAGCAGAAAACTGCAAGCTGAAGTTTGTTGCAAGTTATAATCAAGGCGTTGCCTCAGTTGGTTTGCAGCATATACCACCACAGCATGATCTGTATCATTTGTATGGGAAAGACAATGTGGTGTTGTTTTATACAGATCGTTATGCCGATCAGCCATTAGTTGTAAAAGGTGCCGGCGCCGGTGCTGAAGTAACTGCCAGCGGAGTGTTTGCAGATATTATGAGAACGGCCCCCTAAATCCCCCAAAGGGGGACTTTATGAACAGTTTGATTAATTAAATCATCATCTATTTTAATGAAAAGTTCAGATCATACTAAAACGAATCATATGTCGGAGGTTAAATCCTCCCCCTCCGGGGGAGTTAGAGGGGGCTTTGTTTTAGTTCATTGCCCGGCAACAGTTGCCAATCTTGTTTGCGGTTTTGATATTTTAGGAATGGCTTTGTCCGAACCGTATGATATCATGAAACTGAAATTGATTGATGAACCAAAAGTGATCATCACAAACAAGGATGCATATAATTTGCCAACAGACGCTGAAAAAAATGTTGCAGGTGTTGTATTACTTTCTGTCATGGAAAAAATGAACAACCAATTTGGCTTTGAAGTAGAAATTACAAAACAGATCAAACCTGGGAGTGGTTTAGGTTCAAGTGCTGCAAGTGCTGCAGGTGCTGCAGTTGCAGCCAATCATTTGCTGAATCATATTTTTTCAACGGAGGAGCTGGTGCAGTTTGCAATGAACGGAGAAAAACTGGCGAGTGGAGTAAAGCATGCTGATAATATTACGCCCTGCATAACAGGTGGTGTTACGTTGATTCGCTCCATTCATCCGTTGGATATTGTTCTACTCCATTCACCTCCATTATTTGTAACTGTAGTGCATCCGCAAATAGAAGTAAAAACAAGCGATGCCAGGCAGATACTCCGCAAAGAAGTATTACTGAAAGATGCCATTAAACAATGGGGCAATATTGCCGGACTGGTTGCAGGTTTTGAAAAAGGCGATACAGATCTCATTGGCAGAAGTCTGGAAGATGTGATTATTGAACCTGTGCGCAGCATATTAATTCCCGGCTTTGATGAAATCAAAACAAAAAGTAAAGAAGCAGGAGCATTAGGAGGTGGTATATCCGGCAGCGGACCATCCATTTTTATGTTGTGCAAAGAAGAAGCCACTGCAAAAAAAGTAGAACAGATTATGCAGGAAATTTTTACGCAACTGGGAATTGATTTTAAAACCTATGTTACAACCATTGCACAGGAAGGCGTAAGAGTAATGAAATAATTTCTCGATAACAGGTTATCTCATTTTCAAATTTTCAAATCATCAAATTTTCAAATTGAATTACTATAGCTTAAATAAACAATCACCCATCGCTTCGTTCAAAGAAGCAACGATACTTGGGCAAGCGCCTGACAAGGGTTTGTATTTTCCTGAATTTATTCCGCAGGTTGACAAGGATCTCATCAGCAATATTGAAAACATCAGCAACGAAGAAATTGCTTTCCGTGTAATAAAGCCATACGTTGGTAATGAAATTAGAGAAGATGAATTATTTCGCATTGTTTCAGAAACTGTGAACTTTTCCATTCCATTAGTTAAAGTAAATGAACAAATTTCTTCACTTGAATTATTTCACGGACCTACGTTAGCTTTTAAAGATATTGGTGCAAGGTTTATGAGCAGGTGTTTGGGACAGTTTGTTCGTGAAGGTCAGGCCGCTCAAAGCGGCCAGACTGATAAGGTCACAGTGCTCGTTGCAACAAGCGGAGACACAGGCGGTGCAGTTGCCAATGGTTTTTACGATGTGGATGGAGTAGATGTGGTAATCTTATACCCAAGCGGAAAAGTAAGCAGTGTGCAGGAAAAACAATTAACAACCCTTGGTAAAAATATTCATGCACTGGAAGTAAACGGTACGTTTGATGATTGTCAGCAACTGGTGAAACAGGCGTTTACTGATGCTGAGTTGAATCAACAGTTATTTCTAACATCAGCCAATTCCATTAATGTCGCAAGATGGTTGCCACAACAGTTTTATTATTTCTTTGCATATAAACAATGGAAGCAGAAGGATCAGCCTCCCGTTATTGCTGTACCAAGCGGCAACTTTGGTAATATCTGTGCAGGTATTTTAGCGCATATGAGCGGACTTCCTGTAAAACATTTTATTGCAGCATGCAATGCAAACGATGTGGTGCCAAATTTTATGCAATCGCAGAGCTATCAGCCAAAGTCTGCTATAGCAACTATCAGCAACGCTATGGATGTAGGCAATCCCAGCAATTTTGTGCGTATACTGGAATTGTTTCATCAGCAATTTCCGCAGCTGAAAGAAAAGTTCAGCAGTCTTAGTATCTCCGATGATGAAACCAAAGCAACCATGAAACGGGTGTTTAATGACTTTGGTTATATCCTTGATCCGCATGGTGCAGTTGGTTTTCTTGCATTGGAACAGTACCTCACCAATGAACCCTCATTACAAAAAGGAATGTTTCTCGAAACAGCACATCCTGTTAAGTTTTATGATGTGGTAGAGGATGTACTGCAACATACAATTGAATTACCTGATGCTGTACAGGCCATTATGCATAAACCCAAAGCAGCAACATTCATTGATGCGGATTATGATGCATTGAAAGAAGTGTTGAAAGGAATTTCTTAATTCCTTCAACAACAAACTGCTTTTTTGAAAAGGTAAATTATGTTTATTCTTTCTTTATTTATCTTGATTTTTCATCATGATGTATTTCCACCTTAACAGTGAAAGTGTACCATTGTTATTCTTCTTTATCAACGGTCTCATCTTTTCTGCATTATTAATTAAAAAAGGTTTTCAGGAAGACAGTAAGGCTGCTTTGTGGCTGGGATTGTTTGTTTTTTTATGCAGTTTGTATTTATGTCCGTGGATGTGTGGTCATGCCAAGTGGTATTTTGCAGAACCTTACCGGCAGATTCTTTTTTATGTACCCACCATGCAGGTTTTATTGTTAGGGCCGGTTATCTTTTTTTATACAAAGAGTTTACTGCAATCTGATTTTCGTTTAACCGGAAGGCAGTATTTACATTTATTTCCTGCTGCCGCATATCTTGTTTATAGTCTGGTTGTTTTTATTACAGACAAACTCGTTCTGCAAAAACCTTTTTTTTATGCTGATGGACGGGATAAAGACCTGGCCGATTGGTATCAGCAGCTTGGCTGGCTCTCCATGATCACTTATGCAGTTCTGAGCATTCGTTTGTACAACCGTTACAGAAAACTGGTTGTAGATGCAGTAAGTTTTGCCGATTCCGTAAAGTTTGAGTGGGTAAAACGTTATCTCGTTGCATTTGTTCTGATGCAGCTGTGCATGGGTGTATTTTTATTTTTATATCCGGAATGGGGAAGTTTTTCAAACAAGTGGTGGTACTACTTACTGTTTTCCATTCTTTCTTTTTATATCGCCCTGCAGGGATATGTAAATGTGCATCAGGTGAATTTTGAACTGGAACCCATTGTCAAAGCAGAAAATGAAAATACAAATCAGGAAGCGGCAAACAGTGCAACATCGGAAAAGACTGCAAATGAAACAGAAGAAAAAAACAGTGGTTTAAACTTTGCTGAATGGAAACAAAAAATCAGTACAGTCATTGAAGCAGAACAGCTGTATGAAAATCCACGGCTTTCGTTAACTGATCTTGCAGAAAAACTTCAAACCAATCCTACAACAGTTTCAAAAGCCATCAACAATTGTTTTGAAATGAACTTTAACGATTTCATCAATCAATACAGAGTGGAGGCTGTTAAAAAAATGCTGACGAAAGGGTTGCATCAAAAACAAACACTGTTGGGTATAGCGTATGATGCCGGATTTAATTCTAAAACCACGTTTAACCGGGCGTTTAAAAAAAATACCGGTTTAGCGCCCAAAGAATTCCTTGAAAAGATGAACAAAGAATAAAAAATCCTGTTCCAAATCTTGATTTGAAACTTTCGTGCAGCTTTTAACCTTGATTTTTACAAAAAATCATTTCAACGCACAATGTTTAATCGTATGAAGAAAATTCTTTTAGCCCTCTGCTTACTCATCGCCATTCAATTTATACACGCACAAAAAAAACAGGTAAAAGCCCGGATCAAATCGGTTGAAAACGGTTTGATTCCTCTTGTGCCCGTAAAAGGGTTTAAGAGCTGGACGATTGAAGAACGGATGAAGCATCATAACATCCCCGGTGTTAGTATTGCCGTTATCAACAATTTTAAAATAGAATGGGTGAAGGCGTATGGATGGGCTGATACAGTTCGTAAAATTCCAATGACCACGCAAACCATGCTTTCAGCAGGTTCAATCAGTAAAATGCTGATGGCTGCGGGAGCATTGAAAATGGTTGAGCAACAAAAACTCCATTTAGATCAACCCATTAATCAGTTTCTCAGTTCATGGAAATTGGGAGAGAATGATTTTACAGCAAAGACTCCGGTTACGCTGCGTATGCTGCTGAGTCATACTGCCGGCACTTCCCAATCTGCTTATTTTGGGTATGAAGCTGATCTGGCCCGTTTTCCATCACTTGTAGAAATTTTAGACGGCCGTTCGCCCGATGGTACAAGGCGGGTTGCAGTTGTAAAAGAACCCAATACAGGGTTTCAGTATTCAGGTGGTGGAAGTTTAGTGGCACAGCTTGCGATGATGGATGTAAGTAAAATGGCTTTTGAACCGTTGATGCGCAGTTTAGTGTTTGATCCGCTGGGTATGAGTGCAGCTACATTTGAACAACCGCTTACCGAAAAATATGCAAAACGGGCTTCATGGGGTTATCAGGATGTTTCCTGGTACAAAGGCACTCCTTATGTATATCCGCAACAGGCAGCAGCCGGTTTATATGCAACAGCGGGTGATTTAGCAAAGTTTATTGTTGATCTGCAGTTGTCTTATTATGGCCGTGGAAAAATTTTAAGCAAAGACATGCTTAAACAAATGATGCAGCCGCAGGCAATTTTCTCAGAGGGAAATGTTTCAAAAGAACAGATCGCTGTCGGACCGTTTTTATATCAACGTCCGGATAATACAGAAGACAAGGGCATCTATTTCAATTTTGATGGTGCCAATGCCGGCTTCATTGCATCTGCTATGGGTAATCTTACAGAAGGATATGGTGTGGTGATCATGGTTAATTCCGGCAACGATTATAATGGTCTCTGCAAAGAACTCCGCCGGGCCGTTGCAAAAACCTATGGTTGGTATAAATTTTTACCCGATGAAATTAACCCCGTACAATTAGATACAGTTCTGTTGAACAGTTACACAGGCAGATATCGTAAAAACGAAAACGAAGTGGTATATGTAAGCAGGGAAGGAGATCACTTACTTGTTCGTTACAATAACAGTCTGCCAATTTATACTTTCCCAATGCAAAAAGATACGGTTGTATTTACTGATTACAATATCAAAGGCTGGTTCAGCCGCAATGCACAGGGACAGGTTACAGGTATACAGAATCAGTATCAGACACAGGCCATGCCACGTATGAAAGACGATGAGTTCTCCATAGAAGAACTTTTTAATCTCAAACGATATGAAGATGCAAAAGTGCTGTTAAGGAAAATCAATGCAGACGAAAATCAACTTACTTATTTAGCGTATGAAAAAAGCAAACACTTTGAAGCTGCAAAAGCAATATTAGAAGTTGCAGAAGAACGTTTCCCTAACTCAGTGATGGTGTTGGCTAATTTCGCTAAACTTTATCTGCTTTACAACAACAGGTCAAAAGCATTGGAGTATGGAGAGCGTGCATTGAAAATTGATCCAGCCAACAAAGAATTAAGAGAGCAGGTTCAACTGCTGAAGCAGTAAGAGTTGCAGCAGTTTTTTACGGCATTTGATTTATTTCTGACTTACTGAAAAGAGTTGCAATGCAAGTGCAGCTCTTTTTTATTTGATCAGGTGAAGACTGACAGAAATCGGCTGCATATCCGCTGAGGCCTCAAAACTGCAGTAATAACGACAAAATTCAACGTGTTTATACTACAGGAATCGGATCTTTTCTGATTTATATTTACATCGTCCAATTATCCAATTTTGTAAAACCAATAACCTGAATCCATGAAAAAGCTATTCTTCGATGATCAGGCGCATATTGCCGGTCAGTTTCAAATTGTTGAAGATCACACCACACAGATTGCCCGTTTGGCCTTTCACAAAATCAACTCGTACAAACTTTCACTAAACAACGAAGCCTATTGCATGAGCAGGGTTGATCTGAAAGATCTCATCAAAGGGAGTCTGCTCAACTATGTGAACCCCTTCAGCGTATTGTTTGTACAGGGTTTCTTTAATGATGAAGTAAGAAACTGAGTATTGATTTTCTTCCGCTGAATTTAATTTTTATTTCTACTGTTCTATCTTGAAATTTGCAGTATGAACAACTGTTCAGATTGCACATATGCATGATATTGAACCTTACTATAACTGGCGCCACATTTATGTGAGTGAAGAGGATGAGCATTCTCCTTTTTTCGGAAGACAGTATTCTGAATTTGAGTACTCTCAAACCGTTTACAACTATTACATCCATCCGCAGTGGGATGAGTTTGGGAGCAAAACACTTTACCTCAAGATTTTAATTGCTGATTACGAAGAAAAATATGCCATCATCGAATTGCTGGGAGAGTGGAACGATGCCATTGAAAACGATGTAATGGAATTGAAACGGGAAGTGATTGATAAACTCATGAGTGAAGGCATCTGCAAGTTTATCCTCATTGCAGAAAATGTCCTCAACTTTCACAGCAGCGAAAAAGATTACTACGAAGAATGGTATGAGAATTGTGCCGATGAAAATGGCTGGACGATTATTCTCAACATGCCCGATCAGACACAATACGACTTTAAAAAACTGAAACTGAACCGCTATCTGGAATTAATGCATCTCGATAACTGGAGGGTGTACAAACCCTTTCATTTGTTTAAAAAAATTGACGGAGAGTTGAATCTGCGTTTGAGTGTATAGCTGGCAATACCAACAAATAGGTATTTTCTTCAAAAGATCGGAAGAGCA
>JALHRP010000051.1 GCA_022841365.1 Chitinophagaceae bacterium
GATGTGAATGTATCGAGATTGGCAGCTGCATCACGCCGCAGAGGTGGTATTGAACTGTCGCTTATCTGGATTAAAAAGCACAGCGATCCCAATAAAAAGAAATTGAACTGTCCACGGTTTTAATGTCTTCTTTTATTTACGTTTTCATTGTACAAAAAAGTCTGAGAAAGATTTGCAGCAATTGTTTGTTGCAGAAACTGTTTGCAATTGGTACAATAAAAAAAGCAGGGCAAAAGCCCTGCTTACACTTCAAAACAACCCACTTTGATTAAAAGCCGAGACCAATTGTAAATGCGGTGATTGCTCCGCCACTAAATTCAAAATTACCGGGAGCAGGCGATGCTGATCCGTTTGATAAATTGATTTTATGAATACGTGTTTTTCCGTCAACGGTTAATACAGCCCATGCGTTATTGCTTGTTCCGCCAATATCAAAACCGGATGCAGTTTGAGCATTTAAACCCAGCGGACCGATTTCTACCAATGTACCTGCGTTTGGCGGATCCTGTTTGTATAATTTATCTGTGCTTGCATCAATATTAAACAACACCGTTGTTGTTGCACCAGCAAAGTTGTTAGTATAAGCTGAAGCAGATACCATGGCCGGTTCGGGGTTGATGTTTAAATCAATGGCAGCTATTGCACCTGTAATTGGATTTGCACGAATGTTTAAACCGGTATTGCTGATGATGCGGATACGGTCAACCGTTGGGTTGAAATCAAAACCGAATTCTGTTCCGGTTAATAAGCTGCTGAACTGCACACCAACTGCTGTTGCCGCACCATTGGATGTATTGATGGTATATAAACGGCTGCTGTTTCCAAGCGCATACAGCTGACCGTTAGCAGGACGGAAATCAAGTCCAACAATCAGTTCGCCGCTCATGGTCCCTGTAATTGGTTTGCTTACAGGCTCGGGTGCTTCAGGATTAAAAATTAATAAGCTTGTTCCATTCTGTACTGCAAATGCAACCGGGTTGGTTTGTATGGCAATACCTGTAACACTTGAAACGCCACCACCTAATGCGCCAACATTTACTGCTTTACCTGTCATAAGATCAATGGTAAATACAGATGGCTTTCCTGCTTCATCATTATAAACTGCAAGTCCTGTATTGCTGCTTGCATCAATATCAAATTCGCCACTGCCTGTAAGGTTTATACCTAAGCTGCCAACTGCAACAAGACCACCGGCATTTGGCGGATCCTGTTTGTACAGTATATCGTTTTGCACATCCAGATCAAACAACACAGTTGTAGCTGCACCTGCTTTATTTTCTGTATATGCAGCACCGGTAATATTTCCATTTACAGTACCACCAATATTAATCATGCCATCTGTTGCAACAACAGTTCCTGTTTCAGGATTGAGACGAAGGTTTTGTCCGCCGGTAGAAATTAAACGGATACGATCTACTGTTGGGTTAAAATCAAACGCTGCTACATTGCCCGCTAATGCAGGAGAGAATGCTCCAGTGCCAATGGCTCTTGCTTCGCCTGATGTTGTATTGATGACATAGATACGGCTGCTGCTGCCAACACCATATAATTGTCCGGTGGCCGGACGAAAATCAATGGCCAGCATTGTTTCTGCGCTTTGCAAGCCGGAGATCATTACGTTTGAAATGGGAGTGCCCGGTTTCATGGCATCGTACTTGACGAGCATGTTTGTAGATGCAAGTGCGAAGAATTCGATTTTTGGACCTTTGGGATTATTCTTTGCGTCGTCTTTTACTTTACCACAACTGATGGCAATCAGGCATAATGCAGACAGCAGAAAGCTGTACGATGTTTTCAATTTCATATTAAGGTAGTTTAGGCCTTAGATACGAAATGGAAGAATGTACGGATTGAAGATTTTAAATATTTGTTCTTTTTTAAAAGCAGGTAAACTGTCCTGCGGTCAAATTGTTCGGTTTGTTTATAAGTAGAGAGGTGTTGATTAGCTTACCGATTCATGATTACACCCATCACCATTGGCAATACAAACCAGCAGAACAATGTAATTAAGATGATGCTGATGATGTTCATGGCAAAGCCTGCACGGATCATGTCTTTCAATTTTATATGACCACTGCTGAATACAATGGCATTGGGCGGTGTACCCATGGGCATCATAGCGGCAGCACTTGCAGCGAGCGTCATTGGAATTCCAAGTAATAATGGATCAAGATGTAACGCATCAGCAAGCGAAGCTAATACCGGCGATAATACAATTACCTGTGCCACATTACTCATTACTTCACTTAAGAAAATTGAAATCAACACCACCATCAACACCAGACCCAACCCGTTGATATGACTGAATCCGGCCAGCCATGTACCAACCTGTGCCATAACACCGGCTTTTTCTAATGAGTTGGCCAATGCGATGCCTCCGCCAAACAACAATAATATGCCCCATGCCATTTTAGATGTATCGGTCCATTCTAAAATCATCTGCGGTTTGTTTTCTTTTTTTATTCCGCTTGGTGTAGCAAACAAAGCCAGTGCTCCAAAAATGGCAATCATGTTGTCATCCAGTTTAAACCACCTGAGTTGATTGAGTAAATCTTTTGTAATCCACAACAAAGCAGTTGTAACGAAAATGAACAATACTCTTTTTTCCGTAACAGATAAGTTGCCTAATGCGTTTATTTCATCATTGATATAATTGTTGGCTTCAGTACTGTTCTTAATACGGCTGGGAAATAACCATTTGGCCAATACCCAATACAATGCTGCTAACAGTAAAATGGCCAATGGTGTACAAACCAGCATCCAATCAAGAAACTGAACTGTGTAGCCATATTTCTTTTCGATATACCCAACAAACGCAACATTAGGAGGTGTACCAATGATAGTGGCCATGCCGCCAATATTGCTCCCGTAGGCAATCACGAGCATGAGCACCATTGAAAAATTCATAATGTTTGTTTTGGGTTGCTGATGTTCTTTCATAACAGCAATCACACTGAGTGCAATGGGAAACATCATCATGGTAGTAGCAGTATTGCTGAGCCACATACTGAGAAAACCGGTGGCAAGAATAAATCCAAGTATGATCCTGTCGCCGCTTGTACCGGTTCGTTTTACAATATGCAATGCAATCCGTTTGTGTAAATTCCATTTTTCAATTGCTAATCCAATCATGAAACCACCCATGAATAAAAAGATCACAGGGTTGCTGTATGCTTTGCTGGTTTCTTCAATCGTACCAATGTTAAATAACGGATGAAGTACCAATGGAATTAATGCTACAGCGGGCATGGGCATTGCTTCGGCAATCCACCAGGTGATCATGAGTACAGCAACTGCTACTGCTTTGTTGGCACCTGCTTCTAATGCAAATGGATTAAACACGTAACAGCTAAGTGACAACACTATGCCCGATAAAAAAGAAAGGATAAATTGATTTTTTTTGATCCACTCCATGAGATAAAAATAATGAATAGCCCCCGACTTTAGTTGAAGGAATGAAAGTTTGATTCGATTGGAGTTAACATAGACCTTTTTTGCATTTTCAAATTTTTAATCTTGCTTTTTTGCTTGTCCAAAAAAGTAACAAAAAAAGACACCCGCAATCCCCGCCTGCATCGGGCAGGGAATACGGCCCGATTGCGGGATTGTTCCCTGATATAGCTTTTGTACTACTGTGGTGAATTGCAGTTGAACAACATTCAACATCTAAATTTGGCCTTAAAAACTGAGCTTGAAAACTTAAACGATATTCATTTAATTAATTTAGCGTCTTTCAAGCTTATAAATTCAAAGCAATAAAATCCCTTCCTTATTAAATGTATGCTTTGTTACATGCGGGTTGCCAGCAATATAAAAACGATACAGCCATTGGGCATGTTCTGCTGCATAATCCACTCCAATTCGTTTCGACACTGCCACATCAAACCCTGTTGTTCCGTCATCTGCCAAATAAAGTTGACTGCTTTGCAGATCCATACCGCTGTGTTCTGTTTGAATGCCCAGCGTCTTGCTTGCATTACCCGGACCTCTGCCCAAGGATGCATCGGGCTTTTTCTTGTTGCAGCGTATGAGCATATCATCTATGCCTTCCAGCGGTTCTATACCACGGATCAATACAGCATCGGGATGATTGGTTGTATTACAAACTACATTAAAGAGATGATGAATACCATAACAGAGATATACGTATGCATGACCTGCATCGCCAAACATAATCTCAGTGCGGTTGGTTCTTCTGTTGTTGTATGCATGTGATGCTTTGTCAATGATTCCTGCATACGCTTCTGTTTCTACTATGCGCCCGGTTGTGTATATACCTTCAAACTTAGTAACAACAATTTTGCCCAGCAGTTCCTTTGCGATCTGCACAACATCTGTACGCACATAAAAATCTCTGCCAAGCTTTTGCATTTTGTTGTATTTTGCTGACTCGCCTGTTGAACACCCTTTATTGTTCATTCATTTAAAATGTAAACGCTTGCTAAAGGAACTCGTTATTGCAATACAGGCTTACTTCAGAGCACATCAATTTATTGTGAAGCACAAGTTATGGAAATGGATTTTTATTCCGGGCTTCATTTACATGCTGATGTTTATGGCAGGGATGTGGCTGTTCTGGAATTCAAGTACTGATTTTCTGGATTGGTTATTTAATGTAGTCGGCATCAAGAGCTGGCTCGATTCAATGAACAACAGCTTTATCAATTATCTGTTTATTACAGGTACCATTATTGTACGGCTGATTCTCCTGTTCTTTTATTTTTCGTTGTTTAAATTTTTATTTCTCATTGTGGGGTCTCCCGTTTTTGCTTATCTCAGCGAAAAAACAGAAAGTATTATTGACGGGAAAGAGTATCCCTTTAACATGAGACAGTTACTCACAGATATTATGCGTGCTGTTCGGTTGGCTTTACGCAATACCTTATGGCAAACTGTTTATACGCTCAGCATTTTATTACTTGCATTAATACCTGTGGTGGGTTGGTTCAGTCCGCTGATTGCGTTTATGGTTGAATGTTACTATTATGGTTTTTCCATGCTGGATTACAGTGCCGAGCGTCATAAACTTTCACCTGCACAAAGTATTTCTTTTATTTCGCAGCGCAGAGGACTTGCAATTGGAAACGGTATGGTGTTTTTTTTCATGCACCTTGTTCCAATTATTGGCTGGATCTTAGCACCTGCTTATGCAGTAATTGCAGCAACCTTAAGTCTCTATCATCAAAACGATAATCCCTGATGGCAACAGTTTATCTGATACCTGCTCCTTTAGATGAAGAAAGTACAACAGCCATTCCCGCTTATATTCTTGATCCAGTAAAACAATGCAATGTATTTTTTGTGGAGAATGAACGCACGGCAAGACGCTATTTAAAAAAATTAGATAAAGCCATTGTGATTGATACGTATGAATGGGTTACCATTCACAAAGCAGAAGCACAGGTAAAGAATCAGTTTATTCAAAAACTGAAAGCCGGTAAAACCATTGGCATTATCAGTGAAGCAGGTTGCCCCGGTATTGCAGATCCCGGGCAGGTGTTGATAGAAGCGGCACATCAACAAGGCGCAACCATCAAACCTTTGGTTGGACCAAGCTCCATTTTATTAGCTGTGATGGCAAGTGGCATGAACGGGCAACAGTTTTCTTTCGTTGGCTATCTGCCAATTGAAGAACCGCAACGAAAAAGAAAATTAAATCAGCTGGAAGACCTTTCTGCCAAGTTTCAAAGTACACAGATATTTATTGAAACACCTTACAGGAATAATCAATTACTTGAAACCATTATAAAAAGTTGCAAACCGCAAACCAGGATATGTATTGCTGCTAATCTAACCACAGCAAACGAAATGATACAAACCAAAACTGTTGCAGAATGGAAAAAACAGGTACCTGACCTGCACAAGCAGCCGGTTATTTTTTGTTTGATGGGTTGATGCATCAGTCTTCTGCACGCACACTGTCTACAATGTAATGCGTATCACCACGCCATGGCAAACTTCCTTTTTTCTCTTTGTAATGAACGGTGACCATACGGCCCTGCAGCATTTCCATTTTTTTAGCGGTTCCTTCATGCGATACAGAAAATAAAAATTTTTCACTGGCCAGTGTTGTATTGTTATTGCTGCGGATGCTGCTCAGGATCATTTCACCTTCGTAGGTTTTAAAGATGGTTCCTTTGTAAGAAAATTTTTGCAGCAGTCCGCTGCGGTAACCGGCACTGTAAGTAAAAACATATTTCCAGTAAATAAAACCGGCAAGAAATAAAATGATGATGACCGAAGCGATTCCTAAAAATTTACGCATGTGTGTTGATTTGTTGCACTAATGTAAAACTTGTTGTGCTATTATTGAATGATATCATTTCCGGTATTCCTGTGTTCTTTGTGGCCTCTGTGGTTCATATTTATTTTTTTTGGGTTTATTGCTCATAGCTACCAGTACAAAATGCAATAGGAATTAAAATTATTTTGAACGCAATGATATAATTCAGACGATCTATCCTGCCTTTTTCATTTATACTAATTGAAACCTGTCTCCATCAAACACACCCATATCACTGAGTTTCAGATGTGGAATTACCAGCAGGCCCATAAATGATAATGTCATAAACGGAGCTGATAAGGTTGAACCCAGTTCTTTTGCTGCACGATCTATAGCACTGTAAGCTGCTGCTACTTTATATCCATCATCTGTACTCATTAATCCGCCAACAGGTAAGGGTAACAGATATTCATTGCTTCCGTCAACAACACTTACACCTCCTTTTGAGCCAATCACCAGATTAACAGCTTTACAAATACTTGTTGCATCTGCACCAACTGCAATAATATTATGACTGTCGTGTGCAACAGAAGAAGCAATAGCACCTTTTTTCAATCCAAAGTTTTTTACAAAACATTTTGCTACCGGGGCATTGTTGTAGCGGTTTACTACAACCATGTACAGGAGATCTTTTTCTGTGTTTGCAAGTATGAGATCATTCTCTATCTCAAAAGAAGAAATGGGTACAATCAGTTTGTTGGTGATGAGCTGCCCATCCATCGCTTCCACTACATAAGCCTGTTCAAGATTTTCTTCATCTGCTTGTCCGAATTTATTGAGATGAAATTCAAATTCTTTTTCTGCTTTCTCATCGCAGTTGAAATTGTTGATGGCTGATGACTCCCGGCTAACGATCAACGACTTTCCTTTATCTGCAACAAGTTGCCCATTGATATAGGTTTGCTGCACGTTGAAATCTTTCAAATCATCAACAACTATAAAATCAGCAGGGTCTCCTTCATGTAACAAACCCACATCTAATTTATAATGCAGTACCGGTGTAATACAGGCAGCAGTTAAAACATGAAATACATTCAATCCTTTGGCTACGGCTCTGGCACATAGTTGGTTGATATGGCCTTCCACTAAACTATCAGGATGTTTATCATCACTGCAAAGCATGATCATATCGGGGTATTCATCAATCAGATCTGCCAATGCTTCAAAATTTTTTGCTGCACTTCCTTCACGGATAATGATCTTCATGCCATACTGCAACTTATCCAGCGCCTCTTCTTTGGTAAAACATTCGTGATCGGTAGAAATGACGACCCCAACGGCCCCCCCACCCCCCGAAGGGGGGATAAAGGCAGCAGCTTCATTATCTTTAAACTGGTTTAGTTTTTGGAGTATGCTTTCTATTGTTTTATCAGTTTCAAACAAAACTTCATTATTGGAAAATCGAATGACTTCAAAACCAAATTTATGAAGGGCTGCTGTGCGCTCTTCATCATTAATTTTATTTTCGGGTAATTGATGAGCTAATCCATCAACCTCTATTATAAGTTTCTTTTTAAGACATACAAAGTCTGCAATAAAACCTCCTATTATATGTTGTCTTCTGAATTTATATCCATCCAATTGTTTACCCCGCACCATTTCCCACAATGCAATCTCTGCATCAGTTGGCTGACTTCTGTGCACTTTTACAAAATCTTTCAGTAAGCGATACAACATTGGATCTGCTGTTTGATACCCGTAAACGCCGTCTGTGCTATCGGGGGCTGAAGTCTCCCCTCCGGGGAGATTTAGAGGGGCTTTTATATACCTTCTTGCATCCTCCCCCCTTAATCCCGGCGCATGCCCGTCAACCGGTTTGCCTAACTCATGTGATGCCTGAATTTTTTTCATCACTTCTTCATCTGCATGCAATACACCGGGGAAATTCATCATTTCACTCAAATACTTTATGTCGTCCCGTTGGAGTAATGTTTTTACATCAGCCGCATTTAAAACCGCACCTGCTGTTTCAAAACCGGTTGCAGGCACACAGCTCGGAGCACCAAAGTTGAATTTAAACGGAACGGTCTTTCCGTTTTCAATCATATAATCAACCCCCTGTATGCCGCACACATTGGCAATTTCGTGTGGGTCACTTACCGTTGCAACTGTGCCATGTACCACCGCCAGCTTTGCAAATTCTGCGGGGACCAGCATTGAACTTTCAATATGGATGTGGGCATCAATAAATCCCGGAAGAATGAAGCCCCCTCCAACTCCCCCGGAAGGGGGAGGGTCTTGCGTGTTATGGTTGAAACGTTTTATTTCTTGAATGATTCCATTTTCAACCACAACCTCACCCCAAAAAATTTCTTTTGAAAAAATATTGACGATATTGCCTGCAACCTTAAACGTAGACATAGCCTCTGGAATTAATAGTAAAATGAGGGTCCAAGATAAGGGGTAGAAATCAATTTCTGTCTGCTCTTCATTGGATGCATCAATTTTGTGTTAAATAAGCCTTTTGAAAGCTGTTTGCCAAAAAAAATCAGAAAAGAACTGTAACAATTTTCTTTTCTTTACAACCAATAAAAAAATGAAATAATTGCCGGGTTTCCGGTCAACAGGTTTAACCATTCAAAACAATAAAAAAGAACAAATGAAAATCTTGAAATCAGTGAGTCTTTTACTTGTAACGGCTTTCAGTTTTACAACCATAAAAGCTCAAACAGCCGATGAAATTGTAAACAAGCATGTAGAGGCTATTGGCGGTACAGAGAACTGGAAAAAAGTGAACAGCATGATCATGACCGGTACAATGAGTGTGCAGGGTATGAATCTCGATGTGATTACAACCGTGTTACATAATAAGGGATCACGTCAGGATGTAAATGCAATGGGTATGAATAATTACCAGATTTTGACACCTACCGAAGGATGGAATTTTTTCCCAATCCAAGGTCAGCAGGCACCTGAAGCTATGACGGCTGATGATGTAAAAGACGGACAAAGTAATTTAGATGTACAAGGGAGCCTGGTTGATTATAAAGCAAAAGGGCACAGCGTAGAGTTAATTGGCAAAGAAGAAATAGATGGTACAGAATGTCATAAGTTAAAACTCACTTTAAAAAGCGGCAAATCAGAAACCTATTTCATTGATGCGAAAACCTTTTATGTTCTAAGAGTTGTATCAGTAAAAAAAGCCAACGGACAGGAAGCAGAACTTTCAACTACCTTAAGTAATTATCAAAAGTTACCCGAAGGTGTTGTAGTTGCCATGAGTATTTCAGTTCCTTTTGGCCCGGGTGTTAATTTCGATTACAGCATTTCAAAAGTGGAAATTAATAAAGCCATTGATGAAGCTATTTTTAAACCGGCTAAATAATTGAATCAGTTATTATCTTCTTATATCAACCCCGGCAAATGTGTCGGGGTTTTTTTCTCAAATCAAAACCTTGTTATGAAGAAAATCTTTTCAATCTTCCTATTACTGCTTGCAAGCCATACATTGCTGAATGCCCAAATCAATGCTTCTACATTTGGAATGATGGAAGGCAGATACATGGGCCCCGGCTCTATGAGCGGCCGTATTACTGATATTGCCGGTGTAAACAGCGATGGTAAAACACTGTACATCGGTACGGCAGGTGGTGGCATCTGGAAAAGCACCAACGCAGGCGCATCATTTAAACCCATCTTTGATAAATACATCCAAAGCATCGGCGCTATTGCCATTGATCAAAAAAATCCAAAGATCATTTATGCAGGAACAGGTGAAAGCAATATGCGGAATTCGGTTTCTATTGGAGACGGTATGTATAAATCAACCGATGGAGGTGATAACTGGACAAAGATTGGGCTCGACAGTACCGAACATATTTCAAAAGTAATGGTAGATCCCAACAACTCATCTGTTATTTATGTTGCTGCACCGGGTCCGTTGTGGAACAACAGTAAACACCGTGGCTTGTACAAATCAACCGATGCGGGCAAAACATGGGAAACCATTTTATACATCAGTGAAAAAGCAGGTGTGGCCGATGTAGAAATTGATCCCACCAACTCCAATGTATTGTATGCAACATCATGGGAGTTCAGACGCTTGCCTTATGCATTTAACAGCGGAGGAACAGGAAGTGGTTTTTATAAAAGTACCGATGCAGGTAAAACATGGAAAGAAGTAAGCAACGGCTTACCAAAAAAACCATTTGGACGTGTGGCCATTGCGATTGCCCCTTCAGCACCAAAAAATCTCTGGGCCATTGTTGAAAGTGAAAACACCGGATTATATATTTCTGCAGATGGAGGTGAAACATGGAAACAGCAAAGTGCAACAAGCAACATCACACAACGTCCGTTTTATTTTTCAACGCTTGAAGTAGATCCCAAAGATCCGAAACGTGTTTACCGTCCGGCATTTAGTTTTTCTTATTCAAGCGATGGCGGATATTCATTTGCAGATGCAAGTAACGAAGGCGGCTGGGTGCACAGTGATCATCATGCGTTGTGGATTAATCCCAATAATACAAACATCATGTATGTGGGTACCGATGGTGGTGTGTACTTCAGTTTAGATCGTGGTGCAACATGGAAGTTCTGTAACAATTTACCGGTAGGTCAGTTTTATCATGTAAGCACCGATAACCAGCAACCTTACCGCATGTATGGCGGGTTGCAGGATAACGGAAGCTGGGTGGCACCCAGTGCAGCACCCGGTGGTGTATCAAACGGAAACTGGCAGGCCATTTTTGGTGGTGATGGTTTCTGGACACATCCCGACCCCTTTGATGCAGATATAGCTTATGCCGAATACCAGGGTGGAAATATGCAGCGCATCAACATCAAACAGGGAACATCAATAGCCATTCAGCCACAGGCTGCAGCAGGCGATGAAAAACTCCGTTACAACTGGAACACACCCATTGTAATCGGCGCAAAAAATAAAAGAAACTTATACGCTGCGGCTCAATATTTATATAAGAGTACAGATCGTGGAGCCAACTGGGTAAAAATTTCACCCGATCTAACGACCAACGATAAACGCAAACAGGAACAGGAAAAAAGTGGTGGGTTAAGTATGGACGTAACCAGTGCAGAAAATCATTGTACCATTTTTACCATTGCAGAATCGCCTCTCGATGAAAATATGATTTGGGTGGGTACAGATGATGGTAACCTGCAATACACAAACGATGCAGGAAAAACATGGACCAATGTAGCAGCCAATTATGCAGCGGCCGGTATTCCGAAACAAACATGGGTGAGCAGTATTGAACCGTCGCAGTTTGATGCTAATGTAGTGTACGCCACATTTGATAATCATATGTACGGCGATCATCAAACCTATATGGCGGTAAGCAGAGATATGGGTAAAACATGGAAGAAGTTTGAAAGCAAAGAGTTTACCGGCTTTGCACACAAGATTAAAGAAGACTTCGTGAATAAAAATCTGTTGTTTGCCGGAACCGAAATGGGATTGTTTGCAAGTGTGGACGGCGGTAATGAGTGGTTCAGAATGAAAAGTAATTTACCCTGGTATGCATTGGTAAGAGATATCAAGATACAGGAACAAACAAACGATCTTGTATTGGCTACTCATGGACGTGGAATTATTATTGTAGAAGATATATCGCCCATGCGAAACATCAACTCAACCGTTGCAGCACAGGATGTGGCACTGTTGAATAACAAACCTATTACGTTAACTATGGGAAAATATGCAGGCGGCTTTCCAAATGCAAGTGGCGATTGGAATGGCGGTTTACCATCAACCATTACTCCGTTACAGTATTACCTGAAAGAACGGGCCAATAATATTCTGATGGAAGTATATGATAAAGACGGAAAGCTGGTACAGAAATTATCGCCCAGTAACAGAAAAGGTTATAATAAAGTGATGTGGAACCAACGCAGCAATCCGCCAAAAACAGCTAAAGGAGGTAACCAGATGGAACAGGCAGGTTTTCTTGCACCACAGGTAATGCCCGGCGATTATACCATTAAACTGAAAGTAAACGGAAAAGAACATACACAAACTGTAAAGCTGGTGCATGATGCAGCCAACAAAGACTTTACGCTTGCAGACAGAGAACTGCAATACAAAACAGGTCAGGAACTGTTTGCCATGAATGAGCGTTTGGCCACTCTGGTAGATAGTGTCAACACAACGCAAACCATGTTGAAGAAACATATTGATTCAACAAAGAATAAAAAAACAAAAACACTGTTGCAGGATTACTGGAACAAATTAGAAGAGTTCCGTTTAACACTGGTGCCACCGGTGATGAAGGGCACAGGCGATTTAAAACGTCTCCGTTCAGATATCAGCGATGCATACACGGCCGTGGTTGGTCAGGAAGCAAAACCCGGTAATCTGCAACTGCAGCGTGTGGCAGCATTGAAAACAGAGCTCAACAATGCGGTACAAAAAAATCAACAATTGAAACAGCAGTTTGAAAAGAAAGTGATGGATGCTATTCAAAAAGAAATGCCTAAACGGCCGGAAGTGAACAAGCAGACGAGTAATTAAAAAGTTGCTTAAGTAATTTTCTTATATAATAAAGCGAGGCGCCAAAGGCGCCTCGCTTATTTTTATGAGTTCATCTTATTTCTTCTTCCCCCATTTCTTGATATCTAAGTAATCGAGAAAATAAATCACTTTCAGTGAAATGTTGTTGTTCTGATCGGCATCCAAAGTGTTGCCAAAGTTTTTAAAGTAGTCCCGTTCAAGTGTATTGGTAAAATTGAAAATAGAATTCTTCCAAACCACATTTACAAAACTGCCCGGTGCAAACTGCCAGGTATACACCATATCAATATTAAAGAAGTTTACATTCTGGTTTACATTCTTATTAAACGTAGGGTGGGCAGTGAGCAGTCCGTTTTTCTGCAGTGTAAAAAACTCTTTGTTATCAACCGTACTCAGGTAATGACGCATACGGAAGGTGATCCACATCATATTGCTGAAACTGTATTTGGCCGATAAAATGTTTTCAACTGTATTGCGTTTGCGGCGGGCAAACACAATATCTGCTCCATCAATCATGGTAAAACCCATGTTGTTAAAGCGGGGCATAATGTTTAACCGTTGTGAAATTGAAAATTTCTGATTAAAACGCATTGTTTGCCCTGTGCTGATATCAAGCCCCTGTGAAGAATAGAATTGAAGAATGCGTCGTGTAAATACTTCTGCAAAAAACGAATACTTTTTTGCTTCGTTACTGTTTACCCATCCGCCAACTGCAAGGCTTGCGTTCTTGCGAAAGAAATATCCTTCTTTGCGGGGTTCATAAAAATCGTTGCTGTAGGTGCTGAAACCAATATAAGAACCAAACCACCAGAGTTTTTTACTTTGAGCGTTTGCAATAAAATTAAACTCACCAAACTGGTAGGTTTCTTTCAAATCGGCAATAGGTGTATACAGTTTACTTACAGTTGAATTAAAATTGAAGCGTATTTGATTGTACCAGTTTTTTGGAACGTTTTTATTGTAACTCATAAACATGCCGTGTGTAAGCAGGTTGTTGTTGGTAAAATAACCCATATCGTTATGGCGGTATTTTGTATCCATCAGTTCCTGGAACACATTAAAATTGAAACGGCCGCTTGTTTTTCCAAAGTAGAAATTATGATTGTATCCGTTTACATTCTTTCCATCGGCAGTAATGCCCAATAACTGACTGACTGATACTTTACCTCCGAGGTTCCAGGTATTCTTTTTATCATTCAAATCAAAAAGAGCGGCTGTTACATTGGCGTCATAATCTTTCCCGCTTCTGATAACACTGGTATTGATGAGTGAAATGCTGGAGTTGTTTTTCAATGCCTGATCCAGTACAAATACATTGTAATTGGTAAGCGGATCGTTCAGTACTTTACGTTGCTCCTTTGAACCTGTGTTTTCAATTACTGCATATTGAGTTTGTGTTATGGCGTTTAAAAAACCGATGCCCAGTTTGCCTTGTGTACGACCGGAAATTTTTGTTGCGTTGATCAGTTTTGATTGAGAAGGATTGCTGATGAGCTTTTCGTTTGTCTGGTTTACAGCATTTCTTGCATTGTTATAATGAAATGGAACACCACCAATACGTCTTGAATAAAAGAGTCCGCCTTTGCTGAACAGCTCTGTTCCTTCTGTAAAAAACGGACGGTTCTCATTAAACTGTACTTCAAACGGCGATAAGTTCAGTACCTGATTATCACTCTGCACCTGACCAAAATCGGGAATCAATGTTGCATCTAATGTAAAGGCCTGGTTAAGCCCGTATTTCAAATCCATACCACCATTGATTAAGGTGCTGGTATTTTTTACTCCGGGTTGGTTGGCAGGAAAATGATTTGCGTAAACAGAAAAATAAGGTGACAGTTGCAAACGAACCGGCGGTTTTATATTACTGATGCCTTTCCAGTATCCTTCCTGAGTTAAAAAACCATTTACGTTGGGATCAATGGGGTTCCATGTACTTTGTTTGCCTGTTTTCTGCCGACGGCGTGTAATGTTAATACCCCAATCCTGCACGGCCTGTTTACCAAAACGAATGGCACCGTATGGAATAAACATTTCAAAACTCCAGCCATCATTATGAATCACGGCTCCGCTTTTCCAAACCGCATTCCAGCTAAAGTCTTCACCATTGCCATTACTGCTGGGTGCCGTTTTTGCATCCCACTGTTCATTGAGCGGCGTAATAAAATATTCAAATCCGTTTAAGTGATCCTGATAGGTATCAATGATCACACCTATAAAATCGTTGGCACCAAATCCATCTCTTCCTTTTAATTCTGTAGCAATACTGTCTTTATTTTGTTCATAACAATAACCGCCAAAATAAATACCGTCATCACTGTACAGTAAATACACCAGTGTTTTGGTTTCAGGAGTTTCTCTGGCACCTACTGTTGGTCTGAACTCAATAAAATCAGTTGCCACAGGAGCCTGCTGCCATGCACTGTCGTTCAGTAACCCGTCAATTTTAATTGGGAGGTTGGTACGTTTGGCAGCTATCTGACGGGGAGGGTTTTTACCACTCACCGAAATAACAGGATCAATCCCTGCTGTTTGTGCGTAGCTGAAAAAAGTAGCAGCTGCACAAAAGATGAAAAGCGTTAGTTGTTTCATTGATGCTGATGAAAAGGTTTGATATAAAGTCTTGGTGAAATTAAAAATGTTGCATCCGGCTTTTTAAAAAGTTTGATTGACGGATAGCTGTTTAACAGTTGTATACGAGTCGAAATCGGACAATGTTACAAAGCTGTGATAGAAGGTGAAAATGAAGGATAGAAAAACGGAGTGCAACAATTTTCAGTTCTTCAAATTATATGCCGTTTAAAGAAAGGCTGTGATAATTATTTTTAAAAATGTGCAGGTGGTTGCAGGCTGTTGAATCATGCGGTTCTTCCGCTCATCAAATTGCGGCGTTTAATTTGGGTGCTGAAGCTCAATCCTTCGTACATTCAAAATTCTAAACCAATCAGTATGAGAAAAATTGCAATGCTTTCGGGCATATTGTTTTGTGCGTTGATATCTGCAGCACAAAAAAAGGGAGCTGCTCCTGCTCCCGTATCAACAGGCGAAGAAGCCGTTTTCAGTTCGTTAAAATACCGTTCCATTGGTCCCTACCGTGGTGGGCGCAGTGCAGCAGTTGCAGGCAGTTACAAAAACAAAACCACTTTTTACATGGGTGCTACCGGTGGGGGTGTTTGGAAAACAAGTGATGGCGGTAACAACTGGAAAAACATCAGCGATAAATATTTTGGATCAACGATTGGTGCTGTTGCCGTTGCACCAAGTGATGAAAGCGTTATCTATGTAGGCGAAGGCGAGAACACTATGCGTGGTAATGTGAGTGAAGGGTTGGGTGGTATGTGGCGCAGTGATGATGGTGGCCGCAGCTGGAAAAATATTGGTTTAAAAGAAGGCCGGCATATCATCCGTATTGTGGTGCATCCACGTAATGCAGATATTGTGTGGGTTGCAGTGGTTGGTCATTTGTTTGGCCCCAATGAAGAGCGTGGGGTGTATAAAACAACCGATGGTGGTAAAACATGGAAACGCACTTTGTTTGTAAACAATCAAACAGGTGCTGCCGATTTAGTAATGGAACCGGGTAACCCGTCTACTTTTTATGCAGGTATGTGGCGTGTGATCCGTACACCATACAGTTTAGAAAGTGGTGGCGAAGGAAGTGGTTTATATAAATCAACTGATGGCGGTGAAACATGGACAAACGTTTCAACCAAAAAAGGATTGCCTAAAGGAACATGGGGAATAGTTGGTGTTGCATTTGCTCCATCAAATCCTGAACGCATTTATTCGATTATTGAAAATGCAAATGGTGGATTGTACCGCAGTGATGATGCCGGTGAAACATGGCAGCTGATGAGCAGCGATAACAATATCCGCCAGCGGGCATGGTATTATACAAAAGTATTTGTTGATCCAAAGAACCCTGATGTGGTGTATTGTCCCAATGTAAACTTCATGCGAAGCCGTGATGGTGGAAGAACATTCCAGAGTTTACGCACACCACATGGCGATCATCATGATTTGTGGATTGATCCGGAGAATAGCGACCGCATGATTGTTGCAGATGATGGTGGTGCACAGGTAAGTTTTGATGGCGGCAACAACTGGAGTACATATATGAATCAGCCAACGGGTCAGTTTTATCGGGTGTCAACCGATAATAGTTTTCCATATCGCATTCTTGGTGCACAACAGGATAACTCTACTGTAAGAATAAAAAGCAGAACAGCAGGTGTTGGTATTACAGAACAGGATTGGGAATCTACAGCAGGTAGTGAAAGTGGTTATGTAGTGGCCGATCCTAACAATCCTGATATTGTGTATGGCGGTAACTATGGTGGTTATTTATCAAGACTCGATCATAAAACAGGAGAGAACCGTGCCATCAGTGTGTGGCCCGATAACCCAATGGGTGCAGGGGCCGATGTACAGAAGTATCGTTTTCAATGGAACTTCCCCATCTTTTTTTCACCACACAATCCAAAAAAATTATACTGCGCAGGCAACGTGTTATTTTCAACAGAAGATGAAGGACAAACATGGACAGCTCTCTCGCCTGATTTAACAACGAATGATAAATCAAAACAAAAATCAAGCGGTGGTCCCATTACACAGGATAACACCAGTGTTGAATATTACTGTACCATTTTTACGGGTACTGAAAGTTTTCTTGAGAAAGATTTGTTATGGACAGGCAGTGATGATGGATTGATTAACGTAAGTAAGGATGGTGGCAAAAGCTGGGAGAATGTAACACCCAAAGATGCACCCAAATTTATGATGTGGAATTGTGTGGATGTGGATCCGTTTAAAAAAGGTGCTGCATATTTTGTTGGTACAAGATATAAGTTAGATGATTACACACCCTACATCTACAAAACAGAAGACTATGGTAAAACGTGGAAACTGATCACCAATGGCATCAACAAAATGCATTTCACCAGAGCCATGCGTGCCGATCATAAACGTGCCGGCTTACTGTATGCAGGAACTGAATATGGAATGTATATTTCTTATGATGATGGTGCAAACTGGAAACCGTTTCAACTCAACATGCCGGTTGTGCCTGTAACAGATATGACCATTAAAGAAAATGATTTAATTATTGCAACACAGGGCCGTGGATTTTATGTGCTGGATGATTTAACTGTGGTGCAACAGGCAAAAGCACAGGTAACTGCAAACAATCTGTATGTGTTTGATGTAAATCCAGCGTGGAGAATGCAAGCTAATCCGTTCAGCCGCTTTTTTGCAGCACCACGTAATGCAGGAGCTAACCCACCCGCAGGTGTAGTAGTCAATTATTTTGCAAAAGATGTAACAGACAGTACCAAAGCATCTGTAACGATTATGGATCAAAATAAAAAAGTGATCAAAACATTTGCTACTGATGGTAAGGAAAAAATAGAAATCAATAAAGGATTGAATCAGTTTGTATGGAACCTGCAGTATCCGCCTGCTGAACCAAGTGAAGGCATGATTCTCTGGAACGGTGCGCCGGGAACTATTACAGCTCCTCCGGGAAATTATTTTGCAAAAATTAAAGTAGGGAAAGATTCATCCGAAGTTCCTTTTATGATTAAAGCAGATCCGAACTATAAACTTACACAGGCTGAGTATGATGAGCAGTTCAATTTCTTATTGACCGTTCAAAAGAAATTTAATGAAGTGCAAAACGGCATTAAAGACATCCGTGCATTGCGTTCACAGATCAATGAGTTTGTTGCGAGACAGGGAAAAGATTGTCCGAAAGAAATTAAAGACATGGCCTCTTCCATTACTAAAGAGTTAACCGGCATTGAAGAAACCCTGTATCAAACCAAATCAAAGAGCGGACAGGATCCATTGAACTTCCCAATACGCATCAATGATAAGCTGAGTGGCGTGTTTGATGTTGCCAACAGCGGAATGAATGCTCCAAGCAAACAATCGAAAGAAGTATATGCAGAGCTGAGCAGACAGGCCGATGAACAACTGAACAAACTGAAGAGAATTGTTGCAGAAGATGTACCAAAGTTCAATCAGTTGATTCGTGAAAAAAGTTTGCCGGTGATTGGTGTGAAGTAAACTACTAAACACAGAGACGCAGAGTAAAAGAGCTGACAGTTTGTACAAACTGTCAGCTCTTTTTTTCTTTTCTTACTTTAGCATGATGCAATGGTCAAGGTTTGTTTTTTTTGCTTGCTGTACGTTGATCCTTTTTACCGGTATCTTCTATTATCCCAAATGGAATAAACCGGGGAGCGAAGCAACCATCAGCTGGGATGTATCAGGTTATTATATGTACCTGCCGGCAGCATTTATTTATAAGGATGTAAAGAACTGTTCATTTAAAGACAGCATTCTTGCAAAGTATCAACCCACTCCCGATTTTCAGCAGGCCTTTCTGCATTCATCAGGTAATTATGTTATGAAATATCCTGCCGGGCAGGCCTTGATGATGTTGCCTTTTTTTGCTGTTGCACATGTGTATGCGCTGCTGTCTGCTTACCCTGCGGATGGATTTTCACTGCCATATCAGTTCAGTATCAGCATGGGGATGTTGCTGATTGCTTTTGCAGGATTGTGGTTCCTTCGAAAAATTTTGCTGCTTTATTTTTCAGACAAAGCAACAGCAGTTACCTTGTTTATTGTTGCCTGTGCCACAAACTATCTCAACTATGCAGCCATTGATAATGGCATGGTGCATATCAGTCTGTTTACATTGTATGCTGTACTGATTTACTGTACCATTCGGTTTTATCAAAAACCATCGCTGGGTAAAGCTTCTCTCATTGGCTGTGTTGCAGGACTGGCAACACTTACACGTCCAACAGAAATCATCAGTATCATTATTCCATTGCTGTGGGGTATTGATTCTGCAGCAGCGTTCAAACAAAGAGCTTTGTTTTTTTTAAAACAATGGAAATATGTACTTGCAGCAGGTATGTGCATGTTTGCTTTTTTGTTTATCCAGTTACTCTATTGGAAATACAGCAGTGGTGAATGGGTTGTGTACAGTTATCAGGAGCAGGGCTTCAGTTGGCTGCGTCCTCATTTATATAAAGGAATGTTCAGTTCAAACAACGGATGGCTTACTTATACACCTGTGATGTTGTTGTTCTTTATCGGTCTTCCTTTTCTATACCAAAAGCAGCGGTCACTTTTTCTGATTGTTGTAAGCTTCAGTGGGTTGTTTATCTATATCTGTTTTGCATGGGATATCTGGTGGTATGGAGGCAGTATGGGTATGCGGGCTATGATACAGTCTTACCCTGTACTTGCATTTTCGATTGCTGTACTTGCAGAAAAGTTATTGATAAGTAAACCGTATGTAAAAGCTATTGTTGCGGGGTTTTTAATTTTCTGTACTTATTACAATGGTTGGTTAACACACCAGGCTCATCGGGGAGGTTTGTATCGTGCAGGTGAAATGACAGATGCTTATCTCAAAGCCATTTTTTTACAAACAAGTGTTGACGATAATATTCAGTTTCTGCTTGATAAAGCAGAACGGTTTAACGGTACACCAACAGCATCAAGTGAAATTTATTCAAACAATTTTGATACAGAAGCAGATGAACATGCAACAACCATGTATGCTGTTTCAGGAAAAAGTTTATTTCTGAATAAAGAAAAGCAATCCACACCTGAATACTTTTTTAAGGTGAATGATCCTGAAGGAAACTGGCTGAGAGTTTTTGCAACCTTCCGTACAGAACGCAAAGAATGGAACACCTGGAGGATGGCTCAGTTGACTGTGAAATTTTACAAAGGGAACGCTGTAGTTGATTACAACATGGTACGTGTGTTCAGGGTAGTAAACGACAATGAAACCAAACGGATTTACATGGATGTAAAACTGCCAAAAGAATTTGATCGTGTTTCTGTTTCCTGCTGGAATGCAGAGAGTGACAGGCCTTTATTGATTGATGATTTGAGTGTGCTGTTATTTGAACCCTGATCATTCTTCATCCAGCAAATCAGGACGGCGTTGTTTGGTTCGCTCAACCGATTGCTCGTAGCGCCACTCTTCAATTTTCTTCAGATCACCACTTAATAAAATATCCGGCACTTTCCATCCATTGTAGTCAACAGGTCTTGTGTAAACGGGAGGGGCCAGTAACTGATCCTGAAACGAATCGGTGAGAGCAGATGTTTCATCATTCAGCACACCGGGAATTAAGCGGCCAATGGCATCAACCAAAACAGCAGCGGCCAGTTCGCCACCACTCAATACATAATCACCAATGGAAATTTCTTTGGTTACATAATGTTCACGTATGCGTTCATCAATGCCTTTGTAATGTCCGCAAATAAGCAAGATGTTTTCTTTAAGAGAAAGTTGATTGACGGTTTGTTGTTTTAATTGCACTCCATCGGGTGTAAGAAAAATAATTTCATCGAATTTTTTTTCTTCTTGCAGTTCGTTGATGGCTTTTTCCAACGGCTCACACATCATCACCATACCTGCACCGCCGCCGTATTGATAATCATCAACCTGCCCGTATTCATTCACGGCCCATTTACGGAGATGATGAACTGTAACAGTAAGCAGTCCTTTATCTTTTGCCCGTTTCATGATACTATGATTTAACGGACTATCAAGTAACTCCGGAACAACAGAAAGAATATGAATGTGCATCCGGCAAAGATAAGAATGAATACAATTTGCCATTCAATGGCACTAGTCCATAAACTCATCCAGATCTCTGCGTTCCCGTTTAGTTGGTCTTCCTACTTTGCTCAAACGTTTACCTGTATGAAACGATGAAGCCACCGATTTTACCAGATCCAGTTCTTCAGCGGGAGTGAGGTCGAGATAATATCTGATCGCTTCGCTGTATTGCACCCGTTTCTCTAATAAGCCGGTTACTTTAATACGCCAGCGTTTTGCTTCAGTTTTAACTTCGTATTCATCACCAATATTCACTGTACGGGATGCTTTGCAGTTATCTCCTTTGAATTTCACTTTCCCTTTATCACAGGCATCACCTGCCTGGCTGCGTGTTTTAAAGAGCCTGATGGCCCAGAGATATTTGTCAATCCTTAATTTTTCTTTGCCTTCCATAATATTTGCAATTTACAATTCCTGTTTTGATTATTTTCGGAGACTTAATTAATCATTATGAAGCATTTCTTGTTTGGAATTTGTTTTTTGTTTCTTGGAATTTCTGTCATGGCCCAGTTTAAGGCCGATAAGATCAAATGGACAAAAGACGGCAGCAGCATCTACGAGTTGGATAATAAGTCCATCGTAAAAACTAATTTTAAAAACGGACAACAAACAGTCATTGTTCCGGCTAAAGCATTGATCTCTGCAGACGGGAAAACAATTACACCTGCCGATTATACCATCAGCGATGATGAAAAGCAGGTACTGCTTTTTACAAATACAGCACGTGTGTGGCGATACAATACCAAAGGCGATTACTGGTTACTTGATATTGTAAGTGGCAAATTAAAAATGATTGGTACAGATAAGCCCAAACAAAGTCTGTTATACGCTAAGCTTTCGCCCGATGGTAAAAAAGTTGCTTATGTACATGCCAATAATATTTATGTAGAAGATCTTACAACAGGCAAATCAACTGCAGTTACATCAACTAACAATACAAAGAAACTGATCAACGGAACATTTGATTGGGTGTATGAAGAAGAGTTTGGTGCACGTGATGGTTTTCGCTGGAGTGCCGACAGTAAAAGCATTGCTTACTGGCAGGTAGATGCTAACCAAATCCGAGATTATTACATGCTCAATACTACCGACAGTAATTACTCACAAGTGATTCCTGTAGAGTATCCAAAAGTAGGGGAAGCTCCATCGCCTGTAAAAATCGGTGTAGTGAATATTGAAGCGGCAAAAACAGTATGGATGAATATTCCCGGCGATGCATCTAACAATTATCTGCCACGCATGGAATGGAGCGGAGCAAATGAACTGGTAGTGCAACAACTCAACCGCAAACAAAACGAAAGCAAACTTTATTTCTGTAATGCATCAACAGGAGCGGCAACTAATTTTTATACCGAAACAGATAAAGCATGGATTGATATTAAAAGCCGCTGGAATGATGATGATCCGAAAGGTTGGGACTTCATCAATAACGGTGCAGCATTTTTATGGGTGAGTGAAAAAGATGGATGGCGGCATATTTATAAAATAGCAAGAGATGGAAAAGAAACCTTACTCACCTTCGGTAATTATGATATAGCAACCATCAGCGCTGTAGATGAAGCAAGCAATGAATTGTATTTTATTGCATCACCCGATAATCCCATTCAGCGTTATCTCTACAAAGTAAAGATGGATGGTAAAAGCAAGGCTGTACGTGTTACACCGGAAGGTTACACAGGAACAAACGGATATGAACTGTCGCCCAATGGAAAATTTGGTGTGCATAGTTTTACCAGCAGATCAGTTGCGCCTGCATCACAATTAATCAGTTTGCCGGCGCATCAACCTGTTGCCGGAGATGATTTATTGAAAACCATCAAACCTGCTGCCAGACCCAATCTTGAATTCTTTACCATTACAACCGATGATGGTGTAACGATGGATGGATGGATGAGCAAACCAAAGAACTACGACAGCAGCAAAAAATATCCGGTTGTATTGTATGTTTACAGTGAACCTGCCACCACAACTGTTGAAGATGATTTTTATGCCGGTAATAATTTTATGTTCAACGGAGATTTTAATGCTCAGGGATATTTTTATGTATCACTCAACAGCCGTGGCACACCCACACTAAAAGGTGCAGAGTGGAGAAAAAGTATTTACAAACAGATCGGCCGTATCAATATCCGTGATCAGGCCATGGGTATGAAAAAATTACTGGAGCAACGCAAATACCTCGATGCATCAAGAGTGGCTGCATGGGGTTGGAGTGGTGGAGGTTCCACCACATTGCATTTGCTGTTTCAATATCCTGATCTTTTTCAAACAGGTATTTCTATTGCAGCAGTGGGCAATCAATTATTTTACGATAATATTTATCAGGAACGATACATGGGTATACCGCAGGAAAATAAAGATGACTTTATTAAAGGCTCACCCATTACCTATGCAAAAAATTTAAAAGGAAATTTATTATACATTCATGGTACGGGTGATGACAACGTACATTACAGCAATGCAGAAGTGCTGGTGAATGAATTGATCAAACATGGTAAGCTGTTTCAGTTTATGCCATACCCCAATCGTACACACAGCATCAGTGAAGGACAAGGCACTTTTGCTCATTTAATGAAATTGTACACAGCGTATTTAAAAGAAAAATGCCCGCCGGGAGGAAGATAAAGGGAATTAAAAAGGAGGATCGGTTAACGATCCTCCTTTTTAAAATGTACAATAATATCAACACATCGCTGTTGTGCATGAATGTCCGGAAAATGTAAATCATAAACCCCATCTGTACTTTCTCCGAGCCATGTTACATACAACTTTTCGTCAGGTATTAGAATCCACTTTTTTAGATATCGTTCAACCGCTTCAGCTCTTTTTCTGCTAAGTACATCATTGTGAAGCTGCGAACCTGTGGTATCGGCAATGCCAACAATTTTAATCATACTGAAATCCGTTACCTTCAACTTAGCAGATAAAGTATCAAGCAATCTTTGCCGGGATTCAGATAATTTATAACTGTTGTGATCAAAATCTATAGTATAGAGTAGTTGACTCTGTGCCAATGTTTTATTTAGAGTAAGAAGCAATTGAAAAACGAAAATGAAATAAGATATTTTCATGACTCAGCTTTTGATTCTTCTTTCTTCAATAATTCCAATCTGTACAGATCATGTCTTCTGTCTTTCAACGTTGTTACACTGCCATATTCATGCAATTCCTGGAGTAACGAAAGATCCACATCACTCACCACAATCATTTCAGTATTGGGCGATGCTTCTGCTTTAATACCATTCACCGGAAATGCAAAATCAGAAGGCGTTAACACTGCTGCCTGCGCAAACTGTAAATCCATATTATGAACTTTCGGTAAATTTCCTACATTGCCCGCAATGGCAACATAACATTCGTTTTCGATGGCACGTGCCTGTGCGCAGTAACGTACACGGTTATACGCATTTTGTGTATCGGTGAGAAAGGGGACAAATAAAATCTTCATGCCCTGATCGGCCAGCAAACGGGGCAGTTCAGGGAACTCTACATCATAACAAACAAGTACACCTACCTTTCCGCAATCGGTATCAAATACTTTCAGTTTATTTCCTCCCTCAATTCCCCATTCGTATTCTTCTGATGGGGTGGGATGAATTTTATCATAACTGTCAATACGCCCATCTCTGTGTAAAAAATAAGAAGTGTTGTACAGTTTACCATCTCTGATCTCCGGCATGCTTCCCGCAACAATATTAACATTGTAGGAAATGGCGAGTCGTGAAATTTCTTTTACTAACGGGCCTGTATAGCCTGCCAGCTCACGGATTGCTTTATGCCCGGGCAGATGATTGTATTTGCCCATGAGTGGTGCATTGAACAGTTCCGGCAGTACTGCAAAGTCTGATTGATAATCACTCACCGCATCAATAAAATATTCAACATTATTGACCAACTCTTCCAGTTTATCATAAGGGCGCATTTGCCATTGGATTAAACCAATCCGCACCATTTCTTTTTTCCCTTTGATGGGATTAAAAGCACGCTCATAAAATACATTGTACCAAACGAGCAAGGTAGCAAATCCCATTGACTCGTTATCTTCCGGCAAATAATTTTGAATCACTTTTTTGATCTGGAAATCATTTGCAATCTGGAAGCTTAATGTTTGGTCATGTATCTCCCGCTTTTTTACTTTTGCAATATATTCTTTGGGTGTAAGCTCTGCGGCATACTTACTGTAACTGGGTATACGTCCGCCTGCCATGATAGCCCTTAAATTCAAACTCTCACAAATAATTTTTCGTGTATCGTATAAACGTCGGGCCAGTCGTAAACCCCGGTATTCAGGATGAATAAACACTTCAATGCCATACAGTACATCTCCATCCGGATCATGTGTGCCAAATGAATAATCACCTGTTATTTGACGATAAGTATGGTTATCTCCAAAGCGATTCATATCAATCACCAGCGACAATGCGCAGCCCACCACCTTCTGATCTACTGTAACACATATTTGTCCATCCGGAAATTTTTCGATGAGTTTTGCCAGTGATTCTTCTTTCCAGTACTGTCCACCTAAACTGGCATAAGCCTGTATCATTGAATCTTTCAACTGCTGGTAATCATCAATGGTTAGTTTTCTTACTTCAATTGTTGCGGTATCCATATCTTTTGTTTAGAATAAGTAAATTACGCTGATGCTTGTTTTCAATCGGAGACGGAAAAGAGAATTGTAAAGTTTTAAGGAGTATATATGTCCACGCAGGCTTTAAGTTGTAATGACGTTATTAAACGCTTTCATGGTTGCCTCGTGATATAAATAAAGATACAAAATATAAAAAAGAAGATTATGGCTTAATTTTAATATTCAGTTTATATCTAAAAATTGATTTACAAAGGTTATTTCCACAAAGGCTGAAATACAAACAGAAATGATGAACAGGGTACTTTTTTTTAATTGCGAAGAAATTCGCATCAACAGCTGAAAGTATGTTAATTGAATGATTTCTTTCAATGCCTGCCAATCAAGAGACCACAGTATTTCTGTTTCCAGCCATAAATGATTTGCTCATCAATAACGTTTTTACTTTTTGGTAATCATCTCCAAAATCAGCCGGATTAAGTAAAAGATCACCCACTCCTTCTGTCTGGAAATTATTTAATTCACGGGCTTTATTTGCAATCTTTTGTAGAAGCGGAGCATAGGCAATTGCAGCATATTGTTCCGGATTTTTTAAACTGATGCCAATTACAGGCGTTTCAAACGGACCTCTCCCCGCTGAAGAGGCACTTAGTACGGTGCTTTCTCTTACCTCCATCACATCTTTCCACAATATCCATCCTGAACTGATTCCGGCCGGCTCATAACAAAATCCTTTTTCTGTAGCTATAAAAACAGGGGGGATGCCTTTAAAAAGTTGCACACCAGATACAAGAACTAAAAAGTGAGTGATTACATAAAAGAATATTA
>JALHRP010000052.1 GCA_022841365.1 Chitinophagaceae bacterium
TAACCGGGGTGGTAGCAGGCAATGTTAATCGCCCGGTTATTATTAATTTTTATGCTGCCATTAGCAGCAGCTTCGTCATAAGCCCAGGAACTTATTGTAAGGTTGTTATTAGGAGTTACAGTATCAAACCCTGCTTCAAGCAGTATTCCTTCTTTCACACCCTCTATACTTTCTGTTTTGCTTTCATATAAAAGCCGGATCCCGCCGCTACGATAGTATGCCTCATCATCAAACGCTGTATCTCTTTTTACAGAAACAATACCATCTATCTTTATATTCTCTGCAAGCCAGTCGTAGTATTTCTTTCTTGATTCAATATGACTTGGTTTTGTCTTGCCAGGATTTTCTTCAACTCCTAACTCTGCAGGTGGCTTTATATGAATGTCTATATCCTCAGAAAACCGGTCAATAATTTTATAGCCCTTTGATAAAGATGTTCCGCCTTTCAGTTCAAAATCCAATCCTTGTTTCTTTAGTCCATACAGTACATGCATAATCCAGTAATCCTTTTCAATAAGCCCGGGCAGGATGCTATTTTTATCTGCCAGTATATTCAGCAAGTCTGAAAAGTCTTTATGATTATGCAGGTAGCCATCAGCCATATTAAAGTGTATAAGGTTATAGTAAGGGGGCAAATAATTTCTTTGCCTTTACACTGCCGTATTCCACTACAGATTGTTTCAGTTTTTTCTTATCCATCACTTCAACCTTGTCAGCCACTTTCTTCAATACATCGTTGCTATCCTCTGCCAGCGATTCAAGATTATTTACTAAATCAACCAATAAAAACTCAGGTGTTATCTTTTTAGGAAAGTGAGGTTTTATTCTAAACTGAAATGTTTTATTCCCCAGCTTAAACTCTCCGTGGCGTTTATGATTATATACTGTTCTTACATTATACAATTGAGTGGTGCCCACACCCATACTGTTATATGCATTGGGTGTGGTAACCAAAAAGCGATGATCTTTTAAAAAACTTTCAACCAGCATATTTTCATCAGGCGGTGTTTTGCCAAAAACACTTTCTTTTGGATAATAGTACAATCCCTGCGACAGTTTTTGCAAAGTCCCTTCCTGCAGCAATTCATCCAGGTGCCGATCAACCGATTTTGACCAATTGGCAAGTTCAGTACGGCGATAAACCCCACCCGGCTCTAATTGCCTTTTTAATTGTTGTAACCTGCTCATATACTTTTTATTTACTAAACAAAAGTACAATATTTTTATATAAGTAAATGAATTTTTATTTAAAATTCATGCAAATCTTGAACTAATAAATTGATATTCAAGTAGTTTACAAACTACATTAAATATATTTTTATTTAATTATTCTACTGAAATTAATTAAGGAAAACCGATGAAAATCAGGAGCACAACTTATAATTACTCTCCATTAAGTTTATGATTAGCTATTTGTTTGAGATAGAACCAATTTTGCTTGCTGAATGAATGAAAGACAATTCAAGTGAAAAGACTTAAATATTGCAGCCAAAAGATTTTAGGACTACAAAAAATTGAGGATATAGTCGTCGCCCCGCCATGTACTCCAATACACTGTTGGTTGCAGTTATCAGTTTTTTACGTTAACTCTTTATGCATTACTTCGCTTGCAAAGTCAATTTCTTTTTCTGTGTTGAAAATATGCACAGAAAATCTTATTCCGTTAAATCCAAATTCTTTATGAGTGGGACGTATGCTTATTTTATATTTATCTAAGAGCATTTTTACAAATGAAGTGCTTTCAAATCGATCAGATAATAGCAGCGTAAGCATTGGAGAGGCAAGAGAGTCTTTTTCTGGACTCAGGATTGTTACATTTTTCAAATCTATGAGACTACCATACAATCGGTTCCGTAGCACTAAATTATGTTCTTCGATCTTGTTGAGACCAATTGACTCAAGATATTCGATTGCTTTTCCCAACCCTAAAATACAGGCTAAATTTACTACGCCGTTTCCATCATTGTAAGTATTGTAAGATTCCTCAAATTGCATAGGGCGAATAATATCCTGTACATCTTTTGAAAGATACAAGAGACCTGTTCCCTTCGGACCCATTAGCCATTTATGTCCACTTGTTGCATAGGCATGACATCCCAATTTTTTTACGTTAACCTCGATTGCACCTGCTGCCTGTGCACCATCGACAATACAAAGAGTGCCATTTGATCGGGCTAGTGAAGAAATTTCAGCAATGGGCATCCTAAGTCCGGTTGATGAAAAAATATGACTTACGCTGATGAGTTTTGTTTTTTTCCTGAGATTATCTTTTACTCTTTTTAATATCAACGCAGCATCATTTTCATCTGGGGGAATATTTATCTTATCAATTATAACGCTGTAATACTTGGCGAAATAGTTCCAACACAGCAATCCTCCACCATGCTCCTGATTGGTGGTGAGTATTCGGTCTCCTGCTTTTAAACGTAACCCTTGGGCAATTGCATTCATTCCGCTTGTGGTGCTGTTTGTGATTAGGATTTCATCGAGAGTACAACCAAGAAATCTTGCAGCAAGGTTTCTTGTCTTTTCAGCCAATACATCTGCACCAAATTTTCCATAAAACTTTGGAGGTAAAGATTCCAGTTCTTTCCACATCTTCAGCGATTCTTCTATTGTTTCTCTGCGACAGGGGCCCAGCGTCCCGGTATTTAAATAGGTAAGCCCTTCAGAAAAAAGATATTCACTCTCAGATCCCTCAGTGAAGAATGATTGGTTTTGAGCAGCCGAAGAAACGGGAAGCATTGTATTGAATAAAACACCTCCCGTAGTAGAAGCAATTGTGGTTAAAAAGTTTTTTCTATTGTATTTTTCAGACTTCATAACAAATGGTTATTATGAGAAACATTTAATATCGGGTATCAATTGCGCAAAACGTTCGATACTTGCCGCAGGGCTGGCATATTATATCTGCCTGCCAGGCAACTGAAGCGGATTTGAAAAAAACTGTGCTGAAGTTAACAACAATAAGCATATCCCATTTTTTAGTACTGCTTGTATGCTTTTTCATGAGCAGTTTTAATTTCGGTAATTAATGTGTCTGGCTTTAAAACTTTCATGTTGTCGCCAAAGGAAAGTAATTCCATTATTAAGTCATGTGTCACACATAACTTTAGTTTTATTTGCACTTCATCCTCATTGTCAACCAAAATTTGCTGTGTGTCGTGAAGTGGTAGGGTCTTGATGTATTTGCCTTGAAAAGGATCGAAAGATAGAATAATGTCTTGTGGTTCTTCGTCATTAGGGCTAATGATTCCAAAACAATAACGATAACTTTGTTCTATGTTGTAAGTGTCAGGGTGCAAGAATGTTTTATTTGATATTTCAAGATTGCTTAAACGGTCAAGAGCAAAACTTTTAATACTATTATCCTTGCTGTCTTTAGCCATAATATACCAGCGGTTTTTAAACTCTTTCAAGGCATAAGGTTCAACAGTTCGTTTACTTATTTCATCCTCCCAGAATTTCTGGTACGAGAATTTTATTTGAAACTTGTTTTTTATAGCATGAAGTAAGCCGTAAAGGTTTTCTGTTCCCTGGGGTTTTCGTTTTTCCAAATGAATAAATGGCGTAAGGTCTTGTGTAAGATTTAATGAATTGAACATATCAAATGCCTCTATCATACGTTGAAAATTCATGTTCTCTGTTTCGCTTTGGTTTATGAAATAACCTTTTTCGGATTTTGAGTATTCAATGTCTATTCCAAAGATGTTGCTGATTTCACGAATATCCCTTTGCAACGTCCGTTTTGAAAAGCCAATATTTAAAGTATCATCCAGCATTTGCTGGTAATCAAACTGATTGTCAATGTAACCTTGCAACTCCTCATAAGTGGAGAAGGGTTTTGCTTTTAGCTTTTTCAGAATCAGCAAGTATCTTGATATGTAACCTCTCTTTGACATTTAAAAAGTTTTCAGAATGAACTCTGTAATTATTTTATGCTTTCGTTGAGTGATAAGTTCTTTAGTCCAAACTTTATTTTCAGAAGTCATGTCATGAATCTCTCTTTGCTGTGCAAGATGGTTGTAAGAACTACGCTTGTCAGTAAATGGATTGTTTCCAACAGAGCAGTTATGAGATTTTGAGAGCAACAAATAATTTCCTAAACAATCAATGTATTGCTGTTTAAATTCTTCATCGTATTCAGCATATCCTGATTCAGGATTTTCTGTCTGCGGTGCAATGTGTTCCAACTCAGGTTCAATAATTCTGTCATATCTCATAGGTGTGTAGCCATTCTTCCCTTGACTTTCAAGAAAGTTTTCGTATTTCCAAAGTAGATACTTAGCAGTTGAATGATTCATTCCACCTTGTATAGATTTCTCAAACTCATTGTTGTTCCAATATGCCCACCACCATTCTGTAATTGATTTAATAAACTCAATTCGGTCAATGATTGGTTGAATTGAGTTAGCTTGTTCTGTAAATTTTGCATAGTCCTCTCCAATTCTTGATTCAATATACGCTTTCGTTCCAACAAGCCGATGTCTTAAAACTATTGATTCTAATGCAGTGCAAAGTTTGCAGATTTCATTTGTCGGTAAACCAAATTTGTATGCTTTAATAATAAATGGAATTGCTACGGATATTCCTCCAAGTGTAACCAAAGAATGAATCTCAATATTTTCACGTTCATCTTTTCCAAAAAATGTTGTCAAATGTTCAAAGCTAATTGCTAATGAACGAGTAAAAGATTTTATAAAAGGAATTGGGTCGCTTTCCGAAAGCAGCTTGTTGATTTTATCAATAGCGTTTGCTTCCCAAAGTGAATTGAAATGAACTCTTAAAGTATAAACCAAAACATCATCCTCGTCTATACGATATTCAATAGATGAAATTGATTTGTAAATTTTTTCAAAACGATTTTTGATTTCATCAATTAAACTTTCTTTTTCCTCACCTCCATAAAGGTGAACATTAAACATGAATTGCGCTTTGATGATTTCTAAATTGGATGGCTTTTTACCTCTGTTGTTTTGAAAAATAAACATCTGTATTGCTTCTGATTCATCGCTTACAGGATGAGTTGTGCAGGATGCACTTCTAATTGCAGATAGCATATTTGATAAATAGTTTTCGTCCTTGTCGGCTAAAAATAAAGTGAAGAAATCAAACGCTTGAACAATGCGTTTTGCTGATTCGGTTTCCAATCCATTTTTATCTTTTTTTGTTTGCTCAATTACATAATCCTTGAATAGTTGGTTGTCATAATCAACTGTTGCAAATCGGTAATTTGAATTTTGCTTAATGATGTCTTCAAAACTTTCGTTCTCATCCTCTGTAAGTGGTCGGATTAATTTTAGTCGTGTGAATAATGCAGAAAGAAAAATTACAATCGTTGTAAGTCGTTGCTGTCCGTCAATAACACCAAAAACAGTTTTCTCTTTTTGCTCAAATAAAAAGTGTCCGAAGTAATAAGGAGTTTTGGTTGAACTTTTGTTATAATCATCCAAGTCAGAAAGAAAAACGTTTGTCTGCTTTGGAGATTTATTTTTTTCAGTTTCTGTTTCCCAAGAATATGCTCTTTGGTAAGAGGGGACGAATATTTTATTCCCTGCAATCATTTGTTTAATTGTTGTTGCTGCTTCCATTATTTAATTTTTATTATTGATATGTATTTGAAAAAGTTTGGCACAAGCCATAGCATCACTCAAAGCATTATGGTGATTCAAAGGAATAACATATTTTTTGCAAAGTGAAGCTAAATTGTCGCCAAAGATTCTGTAAGTGCAATGCCCTGTGTATTTCGGTGGCTCAATGTTGTAATATTCCAGCGTTTGATTAAGGCAATGAAAGTCAAATGAAAATCCGTTGTGTGCAACAAGGTTTTTGTTTTTGATAAATGGTTCAATCTGTTGCCAAACCTTGTCAAATGTCTGCGTATTTGCTGTATGTTCTGGAGTGATGTCATGAATGTCAACGAACCTGTCCCAATAAAAATTGTTTGGCGGTTTCACCAAAATAGAAAGTTGGTCTTTGATAATTCCATTTTCAACCGTCACTAATCCCACCTGGCAAATGCTCCAACGTCTACCGTGTGCTGTTTCAAAATCTATTGCTGCAAAATTATTTTTCATTTCCGAATTACTTTATGCTTTAAACCCAATCGGATTATATCTTTTGACTTGTTGAAATTCCTTTTCATCCTGATTATAAATTGCGGTGAGTGTCATAGGTGAATTTAAGATTGTTTTGAAACCCAATTTGTGAGAAAGCATATTTGCTTTTTCAACTTCCAACTCTTTGAACTCATATTTTGCAATTAGTCTTCCTTTCCTCATCAACGCACTGTCAACTTTTGTAATGTCGGTATTAAATGAACAGATTATCTGAATATTCAAACAGTCAGAAAGCAAGCCGTCAGAAATATTCAGTAAAGCAGAAACAGGTGAATGTCCGTCTTTTTCCCTATCAATTACAATGTTCTCCGCATCTTCAATTACGAAAATACAATTTGGGTTGTCAATCAAAACTGAAATTAAATCGGGATTGGTAATTGCACCTGCCATGTTTGGCGGCAGGAAAATTACATCCTTATTAATAGTGGAGATGAGATACCTGATATAAGAAGTCTTGCCTGTTCCTGGCTTTCCATGCAGCAGAACCAGTCCTTTGTCATTTTTCTTTGAAAGCCTTTTAATAATGGTTTGATGAATGTCTTTAAAATCATCGTTATAATTATCCTCAATGCTTAATTTTGGTTTTGATATTTGTAATGATTTTGTATCAATTCCACGATTAGTAGTAACAAGAAGTGACATTTCTGGTTTCCTTTTTGCCTTTCTTTCTTTGAATTTCTTTATCCCATTGATGACTTCTTCAACTTTTTTCATCTCTGTTTTTCGAAAAAGGAATCTAACGGTAGAGTTATTTGTATCGAAATCTACAAGCAAGTCATCATAAAGAATGTAAAAGATGTCATCCAATTCTGCAGTCTTGCTTCCATTGTAATATCGTTTATCAAAGTACAAGTCTTTGATTTCCGGTTTATAAGTTTCAGCAAACCATTTGTTCGCTTTTTTGCAATCAATTTTTATTTCATTGATAAAATTGGGGATTGTATTGAAATGTGCAAGAAACAAAGTGAATTCATTCAAGTATGAGCCTTTTTTTTCGGCAAACACTTCACTCAAAGCCATTTTGGAAGATGTTTTTTTAAGTTCAACTGTTTTTGTTTGCAGGTTGTGTAGGGGAATGGCGATTGACTCCATACTTATTGTTTTTTTGTACAGGATCAAAAGTAGAAGGAGTAAACGCCAAACTGTGTCGCTGCAGAATATTTTTTCTTGAAACATGAGGATGTTGCTTTAAGCCAGTCTCATTCTACTTAGCGTGAGGTAATATATTCAATAGTTAGCCCTACCTCACTTACCTAACATTTACTCAATTTGGTAGCATACTTGCAGAATTTGTAATTCTATGTTTAGAAAAATGTGAGTAATGTTTCAGAAATCTAAAAATATTGACACCGCCTTCCGGTATATCCGTTTTTTTAGCCTTGCCTTTTTAATGGCCTGTGTCATTATCTCTGTTTTTATAGTTTACAAAAGCTATCAGCTTTCATCTCAATCACAGAACAAGGTGTTTATACTGGCAAATGGCAAAGCATTGGAGGCCTATGCAGCTGATAGAAAAGACAATATTCAGGTGGAAGCAAGAGATCATGTAAAAATGTTTCACCACTTTTTCTTTACTCTCGACCCCGATGACAAAGTAATTCAGGCAAATATCATCAAAGCTTTATACCTGGTTGACGCTTCAGCAAAGCAACAGTATGATAACCTGAAGGAGAATGGTTACTATTCCAATCTCATATCAGGTAATATCAGCCAGGAAATTACCATGGACAGCATCATTATTAATACAGATGTGTATCCCTTTTATTTCAGGTATAAAGGTGAACAGAAAATTATTCGCCCTACCACTATTGTAACAAGGAATCTTGTTACAGAAGGTTATTTAAGGAATGTATCCCGTAGTGATAATAATTCACATGGTTTTTTGATTGAGAAGTGGCGGACATTGGAGAACACAGACATCAACATTCAAAACCGGTAATATGTGGTTGTACAAAGCAAAGCAAAAAGATAAAGAGACAGTTGACAAAGTAACTGTTTCTGATAAGGTAGCTGGAAAAATTGCAGCAGCAGGTATTAAGCTACAACAACTATTTGCCGAAAAGATGAACAAACTTCTTATGAAAACAGATTTTAAAAGATTAAAAATCATTCTGATAATTTTCTGCATCGGCGCAGGCGGTTACAGTATCTACCTTATTGCAAACAGTGCCATCAGTCCTGATAGAAAGCAAAACAGTTTTGAAGTGCAGAAAATGGATGTACCAAGGCACTTTGATAAAACCGGGGATGAAAACTTAATTCCTGAAGCTTATGTGGATGAAGAAATCTATCAACAAGTAAAACAATTCAGGAATTATATGGACAGCCTGAAACAAAAAAGAAGGAATGAATACGATAGCATCCTGCAGGCCCGGCCGGGTTTGATGGACAGTGTGCAGATGCTGGAGCAAATTTATTTATCACAAAAACAAAAATGAAGTGTATGAGCAGTGTGCAAAGGACGCAGGCCTTCCTGCGTAAACGAAAAACGATGTTGGTGTTGCCCTTATTGGTAATACCATTTCTTACAATGGCATTCTGGGCTTTAGATGGCGGCCAGGCTAAAAATGAAATAGCTGAAACAAAACAAGAGGGTTTAAATCTGAATCTTCCAGATGCAAAAATGAAGGATGATAACCTTACTGATAAACTCAGCTTTTATGATAAGGCAGATAAAGATTCAGCCAGGCTGGAAGAATGGATGCGGACAGATCCGTATTACAAACAAAATGAAGACACATCTTTTTTACCTGTAAACGAATTGGAAGTACTCACTCAAAACTCGGCTTCAAAATACAACCAACGGCTCAATTCATCGCCGTATGAAGCAACTTCAAATAATCCCGAACAAAAGCTAATGCAAAAATTGGCATTGCTGCAAAAGGAAATTAATAAACAGCCGGAAGCATCGGTAAATGAAAACACGGATGCGACCAATTACAAACAAGATGAAGAATTTTCCGGTGAAGTGGATAGGCTGGAAAACATGCTGTTCACAATGAATAAAATAAATTCCGGAGATCCTGAGATAGAGCATCTAAATGGCACGTTGGAAAAGATACTGGATATTCAGCATCCGCAAAGGATAAGGGAAAAACTGAAAGAAAAATCATTACAACATAAAAGGGTGGTTTATGCCATAACTACTCAGCCTGTATTGGCAAATGTTTCGTTGATGGATACGAATAAAATCAAAACCAGTTCTGCAAATAAATTTTACGGCCTGGAGAATGATAACTCAATTACTGAAGAAGGACTGGCTATTGAAGCGGTTATTCACAGTAATCAAACATTGGTAAATGGTGCAGTTATTCAACTAAGATTGGCAACAGATATTTTCATCAATGGAGTTTTAATTCCTAAAGGCAACCTGATAAATGGCATTGCTTCACTTAATAATGAAAGACTTGAAGTGGAGATAAGTTCTATCCGCTATAAAAACAATTTGTTCCCCGTAAACTTAGAACTGTACGACATGGATGGTTTGCCGGGCATTTATATTCCTGGTTCTATCAGTAGAGATGTTGCAAAAAACTCTGCTGATAACAGTTTGCAGTTGATGGAACTTACCACGCTTGATCCTTCGTTGAAAGCACAGGCCGCAGCTGCCGGGATCAATACCGTAAAGAATTTAATGAGCCGGAAAGTAAAACAGGTAAAAGTGATGGTGAAAGAGGGTTACAAAGTATTGCTGAAAGATAAAAACACTGAGTCCGATTACTAACATTTAAACTTTATAAAATGAAACGATTTGTGTGTATGATTTGTGCTGCATGGTTATTTGTTTCAGCTGTTGCGCAAACAAGACTGGCGATAACAACTGATAAAACAACAAGCCTGGTTTTTCCATTCGCTATTAAGCATGTTGACAGGGGCACTCCATCAGTTCTTGCACAACAGGTAAAAGAGGCCCCTGAAATTCTATTAGTAAAAGCAGCCGCAAGAGATTTTACTGAAACAAACCTGAGTGTGGTAACAGATGACGGCAGTGTTTACGCTTTTACGGTCACTTACGATAATAAACCTGCCGTATGGGTTTATTACCTGCCTGTGAACAGAACTGTTACAATAAGCTCCTATGCTAATGCCATATTGGACAATGAAAGGATTACAAAAGGTATAAAAGACAAAAAGTATAATATGAGTGCCGGAGTAAAAGGCATATACATTAGGGACAATACTATTTACTACCAGATATACATTAACAATGAAGGTGCTGTTGATTATGATATTGACCTGCTCCGTTTTTTCATTAAGGATAAGAAAAGAAGTAAAAGAACCGCTGTACAGGAATCAGAACAGAAACCCTTGCACATTACAGGGAATTATAACAAAGTGAAAGGAAGCAACAATGCTGTATTTGTTGTAGCACTTGAAAAGTTTACGATTCCTGATAAGAAGTATTTAGCAATTCAAATGATGGAGAAAAATGGAGGCAGACATTTTCTGTTGAAAGTTCGAAATAAGGATATAATGAAAGCAAGGGTATTGCCCGATTTGAAATGAAAAGTGAACATCCCATAGCTGACGAGGTGCTTGACCTGGTGACTATCGCTTTATCAAAAGGCGAACATTATATGGCTTATAATAACAGCCTGTACTTTATTGATAAAGATGATGTTCATTTTTTCAGCACTAAGGAAGAAGCAAATGACTTTTCTACAGCTAATGTCAGTGACCGGGACAATTTTTCTGTTCTTCATTTCAATTCACTTAAAGACGTTCTTGAGCAAATTCCATACGGTGAAAGTATAAGCCACCAGTTAAATCTTGATCCTGATGCCAATGGTTTGTACAACAAAGATGGCAACGATTTTACAGATGCATTGATTGACCACTTTGAATCACAACAATTATCAGTATTCGATAAACAATTAAAAACAAATTTTATGAACAATGACAATCTTCAGTATTTGACGGATAACATCAAATACATGGGCTTTGGTGAAACACTTAAAGCAGAGTTGGAAAGAAACATGGGTGAAGGTAAAGGAGAATTTCAACTGCACTTTAAAGCAGAAATTAACAAAAAGCCATTTGAGGCCACACTTAATTTCCGTAAATCCGATTCTACGGATATGTACTTTTTCAACAACTTCCATGCTTCATTAGAAAAAAGCAATGGAGAAAAGAATGAGCAAACATTCTACCTGAATAAAGGTAAAGGTGTAACGGCGAAAGAAGCTTATAACCTGCTCGATGGCCGTGCAGTTCACAAGGACCTGGTAACAAAGGAAGGTCAACCATATAAGGCATGGATACAGCTTGACTTTGAAAACAAAGACAAGAACAACAATTTTGAAGTAAGGCAGTTTCATGAGAATTATGGATATGATTTGAAAACCGCTGTAGAAAAATTTGCCGTGGCCGAGTTAAATGATCCTGATAAAGCAAAAACACTGATGCAATCACTTGAAAAAGGGAATGTACAATCGGTCACTATTGAAAAGGATGGCAGCAGCCATAAAATGTTTATGGAAGCTGATCCACAATACAAAAAGGTTACACTCTATGATTCCAATATGAAGATGGTGGCAAAGGAATCCCTGGAACAATTCAAATCCGGTATAGAGAAAGGCAGCAAGGAAGTGAAGGAAGGTCAGGAAAATGATAAAAAAAAAGAGTTGAAGCAAGCGACAAAACCTGAAAAAGAAAAGTTGGAGAAAAAAAACGGGCAAAGTCTGCTGCCTAAAAAAAGGGAAAGTAAAGGCAAAGGTTTAGGGGTGTCATAGTATATCCCTGAACCATTTTCTAACATTCACCAGCATTACCATGAATATTCAAAATATAACCGTACTGACAAGCCAATTACAATCTTTAGGGTTTGACAATTTTGGAAGTCTGCTCTTGAAAAGGATTTGTTTTAAGCCTGCTAATTTTTATTTGAACCACAAAATAGCAAAGGATAAGGAGCTATTGGAGTTCCGGTTTTATTTTGAGAGGCAAAGGAAAAGCGATGCTTATATGTTGTTATATTATGACGTAACGCTACAACAGGAAAACATCTTTGAAGAGTCAATGATTGCCGGGATTAACATTGTGGAGCTTGAAAAGCAAATGACGACTATAAACTGGACGTCTGCATTTAATCTTGATGAAAAAAAGAAATTGGATCCAAACGATAAAGCAACCTGGGAGGTGGAGGCAAAAGTTGAATCTGTAGTTGAAAGTTTAGCCGCTCTTGAACAGGATGAAAAAGGTAAAACAGTTGCATCTGCACTTAAAATGAAGTTTTGGCTTGGAACTCCATATCATGAAATCTTTGGGAGCATTTCCTCAGTAAAGAATAAATCAGATATTAGTCAGCGGTTTTACTTTACTGAAAATAGTGTTGGAATATCTGTTGATGAAGCATACCGCTTTCTGCAAAATAAATGGCTTGAAAAACAACTGCAGTTAAAAAAGAAACAAACAGATACAACTTCTGAAAATGATACCGACGAAACAAGCGGCACAACAGGAAGTGGCTTACTAAAAAAGCGCAGGATAAAACATTCCTCAAAAGGAAAAAAAAACAGAGTTAACCAGGATTAAGCAGTATGGAACTCTTTCCCCCATTATCAGGATTCTACCGGGCTATTGCAGATGATGCAAGAATCGGCAGTACTCATATAAGTATTTATATGGCTTTACTGCAACAGTGGAATATAAATGGTGGAAAGAATCCAGTGAACATTGAAAGGATCTTAATTATGAAAGCTGCTAAAATAAATGCCAGGCATACATACAATAAATGTATTAATGAATTACAAGAGTTCGGGTATATTTTATATGAACCAGCGCCAAACGGTTCAGTAACCAGCCGGGTATTTTTAAACAAGTGTGAAATGTAAAAGTGAGTTTATGGCAGGAAATTCAGCAGTACCAATTTTGATCCCTTTTGAGCCGGAGGAATTCTGGACTCAAATCCGGTTGATCATTCGGGAAGAAGTGGAACGAAATAAAAAAGAACAGCACCAGGAGCCTGGCATTTTGGAAACACCGGGGTTGAATGAAAAACCGCTATTCAAAATAGAGGAAGTTTGCAGTCTGTTCAAAGTGACAAAGCCCACTATTTACGACTGGATAAAACATGGAAAACTAAAGCGTGTAAAGATCAGGTCAAGAGTCTATTTTTTAGGCAGTGATATCAGGCAGTTAATGCAGGCTTAGTCTATGATGGCAGTGGTTTTCACTGCCTTTTTTGTGCACAAATAAGCCTTTAAATTCAGGGCAATCCCAGTGCTAAAAACTACCTTTGAAGTGATATTTATCAAGCTGAATAAAGTGAGATAAAGTAGAGTAAAGTTCTTCGTAAAAATGGGTTTTTATAGACCAAAAAATAGACCCAAAAAAGGAAAACCCGCTACCAGAGCGGGTTTCAACGAAATCTATGCGGACCGGACGGGACTCGAACCCGCGACCTCCGCCGTGACAGGGCGGCATTCTAACCAACTGAACTACCGATCCAACTACCCAAGCTCTCGACAACCAATCAATAAACTGATTATCATTCAATTTTGGGAGGGCAAAGATAGGGGTTTTGCCTATTTTGTAAAAAAAGTTTTTAAACTTTTTTCAGATCATTTTGTACAATACACAGCCCCATGGAAAGCTTAGTTATATTTGTTGTCAATTAATTAAAACTGAATGCTTAAAATAGCTGTGTTTGGCACAGGCCACCTCGGAAAATTTCATCTCAACAACTGGAAAGAAATTGACAATATTGAACTCATTGGTTTTTACGACCCCAATGACAAGGCGGCCAAAACAATAGCCGAAAAATACAATATCCCCCGGTATACCAACCCCGAAGAACTGATGGCGCTTTGTGATGCTGCTGATATTGTTGCTCCTACAACCGTTCACTTTCAACTTTGCGAAATGGCCGTACGGATGGGGAAACATGTGTTTGTAGAAAAGCCCATGTGCAACAGTATGGAAGAGGCGGCCGAGCTGGTGAAACTGGTAAAAGAAGCCAACATTAAATTTCAGGTTGGGCATGTAGAACGGTTTAACCCTGCTTTTTTAGCAGTGCAGGATCTGCAGTTGAACCCGATGTTTATTGAAGTGCATCGTTTGTCGCAATTTAATCCACGTGGTACAGAGGTGAGTGTTATTCTGGATCTTATGATCCATGATATTGATATTATTTTAAGCATCGTAAAAAGCGATGTAAAAAATGTGTATGCCAATGGCGTTGCCGTAATGACCGATACGCCGGATATTGCAAACGTCCGGATTGAATTTGATAATGGCTGTGTAGCAAACCTAACCAGCAGCCGCATCAGCATGAAAAAAATGCGGAAGATCCGGTTGTTTCAGAGAGATGCTTATATTGGAATTGATTTTCTGGAGAAAAAAGCAGAGATCATTAAAATGAAAACAGCATCAGACAATGATGCCTTTACATTTGATATTGAAACGGGGCACGGAACAAAAACCATTTCCATTTCTAACCCGGAGGTAAATGAAGTGAATGCCATAAAAATGGAGCTGGAACATTTCAGGGATGCCATTCTGCATAACAAACCTGTACCTGTATCTGAAGTTGATGGCATGCGTGCCATGGATGTTGCCCATCAGATACTTCAGAAAATTCAGCGATCAACAGCCGTATAATTTCATGATCTCATCTAAACGCATACAAATTGGCTGGTATGTTTTTGCCGACTGGCTTGCAGCTGTTCTGGCATGGGGATTCTTTTATCTGCTGCGCAGAGTTATTCTTGGAGAAGCAACGGATCTGTTTTCACAACCACTCGACCAGCCTTTTTTTTACGGCATCCTGCTCATACCTTTTTGCTGGATGGTGCTTTATCATTTATTCGGTACCTATAAAAGCCTCTACAGCAAATCAAGATTACAGGAACTCACTGTTACATTTTTCAGTTGTTTGCTGGGTACGCTGATATTATTTTTTGCAGTGATACTCGACGACCGGATTGTTTCCTATACATTTTATTACAAAGAAAGCCTGTTGTTATTCAGTTTGCAATTTGGTTTTACCTGGCTGTTCAGATGGTGTATTCTCAACATCATTAAAAGGCAGTTCTTAAAAGGCAAGGTACAGATCAACACACTTATTATTGGTGCCAATAAAAATGCAGTGCAACTGTATAAAGACATCAAAGGATCGGGCGAAACACTTGGTTTTCATTTTGCCGGCTTTTTATATCCCGACGGTACATCGTCTAACGGACTGAGTAAATACCTCCGGCCGCTTGGAACATTAAAAGATCTGTCAACAGTTATTCATGATAACAGTATTGAACAGGTGATTATTGCAACAGAAGAAAAAGAACGTCAATCCATGGAGCAATCACTGAGTTTATTAAGTGAGCTGGATGTAAGTATTAAACTGTTACCCAATGCTATTGATATTCTTTCGGGTTCTGTACGTACCAGCAATGTGCTTGGTGCTGTACTGATTGAGCTGCATACCGATATGATGAGTGAGTGGCAGCAAAATGTAAAACGATTGATTGATATTGTTGTGTCGCTATTATGCCTCATCATTTTATCTCCCTTGTTTCTTTTTGTTGCTTACAAAGTAAGACGTTCATCTAAAGGGCCTGTTTTTTACTCACAGGAACGGATTGGCCTGAAAGGAAAAAAATTCATGATTCATAAGTTCCGTTCCATGCTCCTGAATGCAGAAACCAACGGGCCATTGCTCTCATCAGAAACAGACAAACGTATTACAGCATGGGGAAAAACCATGCGCAAGTGGAGACTGGATGAGCTTCCGCAGTTCTGGAATATTTTAAAAGGAGAGATGAGTCTGGTTGGTCCAAGACCTGAACGACGTTTTTATATTGACCAGATTGTTGAGAAAGCACCTTATTATCATTTTTTGCTGAAGGTAAAACCCGGTCTCACTTCATGGGGAATGGTAAAGTTTGGTTATGCAGAGAGTGTAGATGAAATGGTTGAGCGCAGCAAGTATGATTTAGTGTACATTGAAAATATTTCACTGGCACTTGATATCAAGATCATGATTCATACAATTCGTCTGATCTTTTTAGGAAAAGGAAGATAACCTTTATTTACACTCAATAAAATTGAACTACTATGAAATTAATGACGCTTGTAACACTGTGTTTGTTTTGTACAACTGTAATTGCTCAGGAAAATTACTGGCAGCAGGAAGTGCATTATAAAATTGATGTATCACTTAACACAACCACCAAATCCATTAAAGGTTTTGAAGAGCTGGAATACATCAACCACTCACCCGATACATTAACCTATATCTGGTTTCATCTCTGGCCCAATGCTTATAAAAATGAACAAACAGCATTGTATGAACAATATAAAAAAGGAGATAAAGAAGGTTTAAGCAAGTTTAAAAAATCTGTAAAAGGATATATTGACAGTCTTGCATTTAAGATAAACAACCAAACCGTTACAGTTGAAGCTCATCCCGAATACATTGATGTGATCAAATTAATTTTACCCAACCCGTTACTTCCCGGAAATAAATTAACCATCAGCACGCCCTTCTTTGTAAAGTTCCCCACTTATTTTTCAAGAAGTGGTTTTATTGATGATGCATTTGCAGTTTGTCAATGGTACCCCAAGCCGGCAGTGTACGATAAAAAAGGCTGGCACCCCATGCCCTATCTAAATATGGGAGAGTATTACAGTGAGTTTGGCACATTTGAAGTAAATATTACTGTACCTGCAAATTATGTGGTGGCTGCAACAGGTACATTACAAACCGCAGATGAAGTGAAAAAATATAAAGAAAGCGGAGCACTGAATAAAAAGCTCACTGAAAATTTTATACCCTATCAACCTGCAACAACTTCTGCAACAAAAACCTTGCAGTATAAAGCAGAGAATGTGCACGACTTTGCATGGTTTGCAGATAATGATTTTGTAGTTCAATATGACACCCTGCAATTATCTTCCGGTAAAGTAATTGATGCGTTTACATTTTTCTCCAACAAAGCAAATACAAAATGGAGCAACAGTGTTGATTTTGTTGAGGATGCTGTACGGAGTTATTCAAACTGGATTGGCGAGTACCCCTATCCTGTTGTAAATGCAGTAGAAGGACCGGGAAATGTTTCAAGTGGTGGTATGGAATACCCTATGGTTACCTTGATTACAAGTCCTGATGCAGAACCTGAAACACTCGATGCAGTCATTACACATGAAGTTGGGCACAATTGGTTTTACGGCATACTCGGCAGTAATGAAAGAGATCATGCATGGATGGATGAAGGATTAAATACATTTTTCCAATTCCGTTACGAAGCAGAGAAGTACAGAAGTAATTCATTGTTTGGGAATGCAATACCGGCAGATGTAAAACAAAAAGGATCAGAAGAATTTCTAAGCATTATTTACAATGTATTAAATGGCATTCCAATGGAAGAGCCTATTTCTACCCCATCTGTTGATTTTAAAAATAAAGACAATTACGGCATAGTAATTTACGTTAAAACAGCAGTATGGGCGTATATGGTTGAACAGGCAGTTGGCAGAAAAGTATTTGATCAGGCATTACATAATTACTATAATAAATGGAAGTTCCGTCATCCATATCCTGAAGATTTCAAAGCAATATTGGAGCAAACAACAGGTACGGGGCTGGAAGATTACTTTGAACTGTTAAACCGTAAAGGGAAATTATAGGTGTAACCGAAAGAAGATATTATTTTTGAGAAAACCCATTGAGTGAAATATTTTATTGTCGTTCTGCTTTTACTCGTTTCATCTGTTACTGTTGCGCAACAAACTTACTGGCAGCAGCAGGTAAACTATAAAATGAATGTTACATTAAATGATGCGGAACACAGTCTGGATGGTTTTGCAAGAATGGAATATATCAACAACTCACCGGATACGCTTCGTTTCATCTGGTTTCATTTATGGCCTAATGCTTACCGTACAGATAAGACGGCCTTCAGTGATCAGCTATTAGAAAACGGACGCACTGATTTTTATTTTTCTAACAAAGAAGATCGTGGCTATATTAACCGGTTAGATTTTCGTGTGAATACCACACTTGCTAAAACAGAAGATCATCCGCAGCATATTGATATCATCAAACTCATCCTGCCTCAACCCCTTGCACCCGGTGCATCTGTTGAAATAACCACTCCCTTTCATGTGCAGTTACCAAAGAATTTTTCAAGAGGCGGACATGTTGGTCAATCTTATCAAATTACACAATGGTTTCCCAAGCCGGCCGTGTATGATAAAAAAGGCTGGCACCCCATGCCTTATTTAGATCAGGGAGAGTTTTACAGCGAGTTTGGGAATTATGAAGTGCAGATAACGGTGCCAAAAAGTTATGTAGTGCTGGGTACAGGCGACTTGCAAAATGAAGAAGAAAAAACCTGGTTAAAAGAAAGAGCCGCATCGTTTGTTGCTAAACCACAAACGAAGAAAATTCCAAATTCCAAAAACCAAACTACAAAAAACAAAAGCTCAACTACCAAAATTAAAAACAGCATTCCTCAACAAAAAACAGTTGAAGAAACAAAGACGCTTCTATTCAAACAAACCAATGTCCATGATTTTGCATTGTTTGCAGATAAACGATACATTGTTCAGGTAGATACGATTCAACTCAGCAATCGTGTTGTTGATGTATACAGTGCTTATACATTTGAAGGTAAAGCCGTTTGGAAAAACAGCATTCAGATGATTAAAGATGCAATACGTTTCAGATCATCTGCTGTTGGTGAATATCCATACAACACAGTTACTGCTGTTGAAGCAAAGATGGGCTTTGAAGGTGGTATGGAGTATCCCTGCATTACAGCCATTACTCCTATGAATACAGAAAAAGAACTGGAGAGTGTAATTGAACATGAAGTAGGTCACAACTGGTTTCAGGGAATGCTGGCCAATAATGAGCAACGTTATGCCTGGCTCGATGAAGGAATTAATTCTTATTACGATAATCGTTTTGATAAGGAGCTGAGCAGATACCGTACTCCTGTAAAAAAGAAAAAACTCTTTGATCTCAATTTTGATGATCATCTCTTTCTGCAAAGTTTTGAACGCTGGAAAAAAGATCAGCCGCTCAATACGCCCGGCGACAGTTTAACGGAAACAAATTATTTTCTGATTGCATACACCCGTGGAGCAGACTTTATGCAACTGCTGGAGCATCAGCTTGGCCGTACGAAATTTGATGCGGCCATGCAGAATTACTTTCAGCAATGGAAATTAAAACATCCTTCTCCACTAGATCTCAAATCTTCATTGGAACAATCAACAGGTCAACATCTTGATTCAGCATTTGCATTGTTGAATCAAAAAGGACCACTGCAACCGGAGCCAAAGAAAAAATTAAAGCTGGTTCCTTTTGTTGGACAAAACAGTGCCACAACGAATGTAATGATGCTCTCTCCCATTATTGGATTAAACAGGTACGATGGGTTCATGATCGGCGCTGCAGTCAACAATCACACATTACCATCTACCCCGTTTCAATACATTGTTGCACCTATGTATGCAACAGGCAGTAAACAGTTGAATGGTCTTGCACGGTTGAGTTACACTTTCTATCCACAACATACTTTTCAGCGTATCACCGTTGCAGTAAATGCACTGAAGTTTAATACAGACGATTTTGTTGACACCGCTGATAACAGATACATTACAGGTTTCAGGAAAATTTCACCCACCGTAAAATTTGTTTTCAACGAACAGAACCCAAGAAGCACCAGAGAACGTTTTATTCAATGGAAAACGTTTTTCTTTAACGAAGATGATCTTCGTTTCAAAACAGATACATTTCCAAATGGAAATCGGTTTACGGAAATTACAACGGTTCAATCGAACCGCTATCTGAATCAGTTACGTTTTGTAATACAGGATTCAAGAACCCTGTATCCATACAAAGCAGAACTGCAGGCAGAACAGGCAAAGGATTTTTTACGGCTTGCTTTCACGGGGAATTATTATTTCAACTATAACGAAAAGCTTGGTGCTAACATCCGGTTCTTTGCGGGTAAGTTTATCTATCTCAATAAAACACTCAGCAAACAGTTCTCAACCGATCCCTATCATTTAAACATGACCGGGCCAAAAGGATACGAAGATTATACCTACAGCAATTATTTTGTTGGCAGAAATGAGTTTGAAGGATTTGCCAGTCAGCAGATCATGATGAGAGACGGTGGATTTAAAGTGCGGACCGATTTACTGGCAAGTAAGATTGGAAAAACAGATGATTGGCTGATGGCAATGAATTTTGTGAGCGATATACCCGATCAGATTAATATTCTGAATGTACTTCCTGTAAAAATTCCATTGAAACTATATCTCGATATTGGCACCTATGCTGATGCGTGGCAAGCAAATGCAAATGGCAGCAGAGTGTTATACAATGCCGGTCTGCAGGTATCATTTCTTAAAAATACAATTCATGTGTACGTTCCACTATTATACAGCAAAGTGTACAGGGATTATTTTGAATCAACCATTCCTGAAAAACGTTTCTTAAAAAACATTGCATTCAGCATAGATATTCAGGATCTGAGTCTGAAGAAATTTGACCGGCGCATGCCTTTCTGATGCAGCAGATACAATACATACAACAAACCTCCATTGATAAAACTAAATGGGACGAATGCATAGAACATTCACCCAACGGATTAATCTATGGCTACTCCTGGTATCTCGATGCCATGGCCGATCAATGGGATGCGTTGGTGCTGAATGATTATGAAGCAGTGATGCCGCTTACATGGAAAAAAAAATACGGTATTCATTATTTGTTTCAACCTTTCTTTTGTGCAAGTCTAGGTGTATTTTCAAAACACACAATTGATTCAAATCTGGTTGAGCAGTTCTTAGAACAGATCCCTTCTAAGTTTAAATACTTTGATATATATCTTAATCATAAAAATTTATTCAGCATCGAAGAGTTTCCCTTTACCAGGCGGATCAATTATCTTCTTTCATTAGAGCACAGCTATGAAACAATCAGCAGTAACTACCGTTCAAATCTGAAACGGAATATAAAAAAAGCGGAGGTGGGCAAACTGATTGTGAAACATAAAATTGAACCGGATGAAATTCTTGCACTTGCTAAGGAAACCATGCAACGTGTTTCTGCCATTACAGATGAGCAACTCAACCGGTTTAAAAAAGTGTTTGCAGAAGCTGAAGTAAAACAACGGGCAGAAACGATTGGGATCTATTCTGTAGCGAATGAACTTGTTGCATCGGCTGCTTTTCTTTATTCGCACAACCGATGGTATTATATTCTTGTGGGCAACCATCCAAACGGAAAAACTTCAGGAGCATCTCATTACCTGATTGACCGTTTCATTTTCAAACATGCCGGAAGCCCTGCCCTGCTTGATTTTGAAGGAAGCGACATCCGTAACCTTGCATTTTTTTACAGCAGTTACGGCGCAACAGAAGAACAATATCCTGCATTACGAATGAACAGGTTACCGAAATTGTTGAAATGGATGAAAGAATAAAACTAATTACTTCTCCAGAATATTCTCAGCAATGAGCATATCCACGGGGTTCGTGATTTTGATATTGGCTTCTTCTCCCTGTACCAGCGTCACTTTTAATCCGAATGCTTCCACCACATTGGCTTCATCTGTAAAGCGTTCTTTATAGTCAATGGCAAATGCAGGTAATAAAATCTTGCTGTGAAAAGTTTGCGGTGTTTGTACCAAGCGGAGTTTGGTCCGGTCAACCGGATCATTCCCATCCTCAGTAAGCATACGTACGCTATCCCTGCATTCAATTGCAGGTACAGCGCTGCCTGTTTCGAGAGCAGTTGTATAACAGCGTTGAATTAATTCAGTACTTACCAGACAACGAACACCATCATGCACAAAAATGATGGACTCTTCACTGATGAGTTTTAATCCGTTTTGTACAGAATGAAATCTGGTTTCACCGCCAACTGTTAACTGGATCTGTTGCTCATCAAAAAATCCATCTACAATTTCTTTACCAAGCTCCAGATGATCTTCAGGCAATACAATGATTACATGAATACCGGGAACAGCCTGCAGAAAAGCATTGATGGTATAATACAGAACAGGTTTATTCTTTAACAGTAAAAATTGTTTAGGGAGTACAGATCCCATTCGTTTACCGGCACCGCCGGCCACAATTACAGCATATGTTTGCATACCTTCAAAGATAAGTGAGAGTTGTTATTCCAAATGTACTATCTGTAAATGGCAATTTGTTTTTCGCCCTTGCTGTTTTGCATGGCACGATACATGCCATCACTGTTGAAGACTAATGAAGTATTTCCTTTTGCATCAACACCAATCATTCCGCCTTCGCCATTTATTTTTACGAGTTTATCTAATGTGACCGTTTCCATTGCCTGTTGCAATGACAACCCTTTATATTCCATCAAGCAACTCACATCATAAGCGGCAACTGCCCTTAAAAATAATTCACCATGACCGGTGCATGAAATGGCACAGGTTGCGTTGTTGGCGTAGGTACCTGCACCAATAACAGGCGTATCGCCAATACGATTGAAATTTTTATTGGTCATACCACCTGTGCTGGTAGCTGCAGCAATATTGCCATGTGCATCACATGCAACAGCACCTACTGTTCCAAATTTTTTTTCTGTTTGAATATTATGATCCAACGCAATCACATTTTCATTTTTCACCAGCTGCCATTGATCATACCTGAATTGTGAAAAGAAATATGCATCGTCCTCAATTTGTAAACCCTGTTGTTTGGTAAACTGCAATGCACCATCGCCACTCAACATGACATGATCGCTTTTTTGCATAATGGCCAAGGCCAGTTCAACAGGATTTTTAACAGCACTCACACCCGCAACAGCTCCTGCATCTAATGTGCGGCCGTCCATAATGGCTGCATCCATTTCATGTGTGCCTGTTTTTGTAAACACAGCGCCTTTCCCTGCATTAAAGAGAATACAATTTTCTAATGAAACAGTTGCAGCAGTTACAGCTTCTAATGCAGTACCGCCTTTTTCTAAAATATTGTAACCTGCTGTGATCGCTTCTTCCAAACCCTTGTTGTAAGCGGCTTCCAGCTCAGCGGTTAAATCTTTTTTGAGGATGGTTCCTGCACCGCCATGTATGGCAATTGAAAATGTTTGCATGTTTTAATTCAATAAGAGCTTACATTCCTGTAACAACCGTTCTTTGTTAATAGCTGCAGTTCCTACTTCTTCACAAACCAAACCGCCGGCAATATTGGCCATCTCTGCCATCAGGTGCACATTCTTTGTTGCAGCAAACACCAATGATGCAACTGCAATCACTGTATCTCCTGCCCCGCTTACATCAGCAATGTTGCGGATATGCGTGGGAATGATACCGGCTATGGTTTCATTATTATAAAAAACACCTTTTTCGGAGAGTGTAATAAAAGAGGTATGATGTTGTAATTTTTCTGCCAGCTTTGTATGAATCGCTTTGAGCGTTTCTTCATTTACATCTTCAATCAACAGGTTCAATCCTTCTTTAACTTCTTTCAAATTCGGTTTAAACACATCAACTCCTTTATAGCTGAAGAAATTTTTTCGTTTTGGGTCAACCGTCGTCACAATTCCATGATGCCTGCAAAGATCAATTGCTTTTTGAATGATCAGTTCTGTGAGTACACCTTTATTATAATCTTCAAAAATGAGTACATCAGGTTTTTCCTGCGCAATAAACGTTTGTAATGCCAAAATCAATCTGTTCTCATCTTCATACCATAGGTCATGAGTAATCTCGTTATCGAGTCGCATCATTTGCTGGTTGCGACTGATGATTCTTGTTTTATTAGTGGTAATACGTTTGCTACTGCTGAGTAAAAAGTCGGTCCTGATATTTTTCTCCTGCAACAATTTACCCAACAGTTTTCCTTCTTCATCATCACCTACAACACTTAACATAGAAACTGAAGCTCCAAGCGATACAATATTCAACGCAACGTTTGCAGCGCCGCCAATTCTGTATTCTTTTTGATCTAATGTAACTATGGGAACAGGTGCTTCAGGCGAAATACGTTCTACATGTCCCCACATATACGTATCAAGCATCACATCGCCTATCACGCCTACTTTAATCTGCGACAGTTGTTGAAATAATTCATCAAAATTTACCCCGCTCATGTCAATTCGTTTTGTTTTGATTTGCGGCTGCAATATAGTAAACCGGAATACCTAACAAAACAATACCCAAACCAATACCGGCATACAATGGTTTCATAGTGATGAGGAAAAAGCAGAAGGTTAATCCGAGAATAATATAAATCACCGGCAGCACAGGATAAGCAAATGCTTTGTAAGGCCGTTCAATATCCGGACGTTTCATGCGCAGGACAAAGATCCCCAGAATGGTCAGCACATAAAACAACACCACAACAAAGGAAATCATATCGAGCAAATCGCCATACTGCCCACTTAAACAAAGTAAAGCAGCCCATACACACTGGGCCCATAATGCCCATTGCGGTACAGCATTTTTATTTAATGTACCTGCTTGTTTAAAGAAGAGCCCATCCTGTGCCATGGTATAATACACTCTTGCACCGGAGAGAACAAGACCATTGATACAACCAAACGTTGAGATCATGATCATAACAGCAATCACGTAAGTACCGATGTTGCCAAAAATTTCATTGGCAGCAGCTACCGCTACACGGTCCTGTTTTGCAAATGCAATACTCTGCTCACCGCCGTTTAAGGGAAGCACACTGATATACATGACATTGGCTGCAACATAAATAAGTGTTACGATCAGAGTTCCGAGAAATAAACTCAATCCAATATTTCGTTTGGGGTTTTTAATTTCTCCTGCAATAAAAGTTACATTATTCCATGCATCACTGCTGAAAATGGATCCGGTCATAGATGCAGCAATAGCCCCCAATACAGCAGAGCCGGCAATACCTGCTATTGCTCCTCCTTCCGAAAGCCGGTTCATTTGCCAGGCATTTGCCCAATTGGCATTCCACACATCAGCCTTTGCTGCAAGCAAAAGACCAAACACAATTAATCCAAAAAGAGAAAGCAATTTCGTAATGGTAAACACATTTTGAATCATTTTACCACCTTTCACTCCCTTTGTATTAATATAAGTGAGCAACACAATTACTAAAATGGAAACAATCTGTGCCGGATATAATTTAAATACGCCAAGTTGAAACAGAATATTTTCATCCTTTATATCCAGCGCAGGAATAAAATATCCGGTGAATTTAGAAAAAGCCACACCTACTGCTGCAATGGTGGCTGTTTGTATCACTGTAAAAAAACTCCAGCCATACAGAAAACCGGCCAGTTTATTAAACGCTTCTTTTAAATACACATACTGTCCGCCTGCTTTGGGAAACATAGCGCTGAGTTCTCCGTAGCTGAGTGCTGCAGTAAGGGTCATAAAACCGGTGATAAGCCAAACAACCAACAGCCATCCGGCACTGCCAACATTTCTGCTGATATCTGCACTAACAATAAAAATACCCGAACCAATCATGGATCCGGCAACAATCATTGTGGCATCGAGTAAACTTAAGCTTGGTTTAAATTCCTGTTGTGTTGTAGACATAGCAATTATTCGTTTCTTAAATGAAACGGAAGATAAGGATTAATCTGAAATCCTATTTCTTCTTGCTCTGGCGGTATACTTCGTTGAGGCCTTTTAGAACTTCGTCTGTAATATTAAAGGCAGAATCTTTGTAATACAGAGTGAGGTTACCTTCTCCTGTTGAGAAAATAAAATTGTATTTGTTGCTGGTATTATACTCTTTAAGATAATCGTTGATACGCTTTTGAATATCATCAATTGCTTTAGACTGATTTTCCAAATGCTGTTGCTGCAAGCTTTGCTGGCGCTGACCGATTTGCTGATACCTTGTTTGATATTCCTGTTGAAAACGCTCTGCGTCAACCTGTGTGATGGCCTGCCCTTTCTTCAAAAATTCAATGCGGTCTTTTTCCAGTTTGTTTAATTCACTCTGGATTTGATTTTCGATGCGTTGTTTATCCCGTTCAATATCATCGTTCTTGAGTTTGAAATACTCGTAATATTTCTGAATCGTATCCAGATCAATATAAGCCACACGTAATTGCTGTGGTGCAGGATGTGCACTGTCGCCTGCAGCCACTTTAACCGGAGCAACAGCTTTTTTATTGCCGGAAAAATGCAACACATATAAAACAGCAACTGCTGCTGCAATCAATACGAGTAAAATAGTTTGTATACTTTTCATAATCAAGTGAGCAAAGTAAAGGAATCTGAACGAGTGATAAAAATTGAACTGAATTTTAGGAAACCGTTAACAGCACCTAAAAAGAATCCCCCGGTTAACGGGGGATTCTGTGTAATGTATCTGTTACAGCTTACTCATCATCATCAAAGCTCATGGCTTCTTTGGTGGTAAGGAGTAACTCATATTCTTCTTTACTGCCTACAATCATGTTCTCAAATTCACGTAAGCCTGTACCTGCAGGGATCGGGT
>JALHRP010000053.1 GCA_022841365.1 Chitinophagaceae bacterium
CCAAATATGTATCTCCTCATATATAGGGAAGAGTGCTTCGTCATAGGGGCTGATCTGTTAGAAACGGCCACGCTTACGATCACGACGGTCTTCTTTACGGTCACGAACATCTTCACGACGGTCTCTTACATCTTCTCTACGGTCACGTACATCTTCACGACGGTCACGGATGTCTTCTCTCCGGTCTCCTGGTCCTGTGTATGTTCTGCGGTCACGAATATCTTCTCTTCGGTCACGCACATCTTCACGACGGTCTCTTACCTCTTCTCTCCTGTCACGTACATCTTCACGACGATCATGTTTGTTTTCTATACGATCCATTTTTCTGCGTACCTGTGCAGATGCATCGTTTACACTCAGTATAACAAGAGCAAAAACTGCAGCGGATAAAATCATTACTTTCTTCATGGTTGAATTGTTTTTAATTGTTCGGATATGGTATACAGACCCGCACATACTTTTAAGGTTTAAAGAGAGAACCGAAAAATTTCAAAATCATCTTACATTCACCATTCATTAACAAACTGCATATGCTTAACCGAAGAAAGTTTATTCAGCTTACAGGACTTACATCTGCTTTCATTTCAACAAGCAGTTTTGCCGAAAGAAAAGCATCTGGTAAAGGGCCCATTGTGCTTTCTACCTGGGCTTCGAATGTGAAAGCAAACAAAGCTGCATGGGATATTTTGAGTAAAGGCGGTCGTGCTCTTGATGCTGTTGAAGCTGGTGTAATGATTCCGGAAGCAGACCCCACCGATACAAGTGTGGGTTATGGTGGCTTACCCGACCGTGACGGTCGTGTTACAGTTGATGCCTGTGTGATGAATGAAAAAGGACAATGCGGATCTGTGATGGGACTTGAAGAAATTCTGCATCCGGTTCAGGTGGCAAGACTGGTGATGGAACAAACACCCCATGTACAATTTGTTGGTGAGGGTGCTTTGCAATTTGCATTAAGCAAAGGGTTTAAGCGCACCAATCTGCTTACTCCACAGGCAGAAAAAGCATGGAAAGAATGGTTGAAGACTTCGAAGTATGATCCTATGCGAACAATGAAAGATCTGGAAGAAAAAATTCAACGGGAGAAAAATCATGATGGAGCGATATTGTACAAATGGCCATCAGAATTACTCAACCACGATACCATTGGCATGATTGCGCTTGATGCAAACGGAAACCTCAGCGGAGCCTGCAGCACCAGCGGTATGGCTTTTAAAATGAGAGGTCGTGTGGGTGACTCCCCCATCATTGGTGCAGGTTTATTTGTTGATAACGAGGTGGGTGCTGCTACATGTACCGGCATTGGTGAAGAGATTGTAAAAATTTGCGGTGCACATACCATTGTTGAAATGATGCGGCATGGTGCAAGCCCTGAAGAAGCATGTAAAGAGGCAGTGCGACGTATCGTAAAAAATAATGGCGACAACGCAAAAAATGTGCAAGGCGGTTTTATTGCCATTAATAAAAAAGGGGAATACGGCGGGTTTTCAGTCATGAAAAATTTTACCATGGCACTGCACACAACAGATACAGAAAAAGCAATGGATGTGAAGAGTTGGTACCCCTAAATCCCCTGAAGGGGACTTAAAACAGTATTATAAAATTAACTACTCAAACTTTATATGAATTATAGTCTCGAAGTCATTGCCTTTACAATTGAAAGTTGCAGCATTATTCAACAAGCAGGTGCACATCGTATTGAGTTATGTGATAATCCTGCTGAAGGTGGCACTACCCCTTCTTATGGTTTCTTAAAAAAAGCAAGAGAGTTGGTGAGCATAGAACTCTACCCCATGATACGACCAAGAGGCGGTGATTTTTTATACAATGCTGATGAGTTTGATACAATGAAAGAAGATATCAAGCTTTGTAAACAGCTCGGATGTGAAGGCGTTGTATTTGGTTTGTTGAATGATGATGGAACCATTGATAAAAACCGAACAGCAGCATTGGTTGATCTTGCCTATCCCATGCAGGTTACGTTTCATCGTGCATTCGACCGAACAAGAGATGCGTTTGAAGCATTGGAAACATTGATTAAAATTGGTTGCGAACGTATTCTTACTTCGGGCTTAACACCCAATGTAACTGCAGGAACAGAAATGCTTGCACAATTAATAAAAGCAGCTGACGATCGCATAGTTATTATGCCCGGCAGCGGTGTAAAAAGTAATAATATTGCTACACTTGCACAACAAACAGGTGCAGTAGAATTTCATACATCAGCAAGAACTGTAATCAGTTCGTCAATGAAGTATCAGAATCAATTCATGAAAGAAGAGTTGAATACTGTTATTGCCGATGAAAAGGAAATAAGAGCCTGTCTGCAGCAATTGAATCAAACCATTTCATAAAACCTCTTTTTATCTCTTTCCTCTTTTGAACTCTCAGCAATGAATCTCCGTGAAGAAATATTAGCCGAACATTCAAAGACACAAACCAATAAGATCATTCAATGGGTTGGGGCTTCACAAAAACGATTTGATGAACTGGTGCAGTTATTTCTTAACGATGAATACCGGGTGGTTCAACGTGCAGCCTGGCCCATTGGCAGTATTGCTGAAAATGAACCGCAACTGCTTACTAAACATTTACCTGTATTTGTTGCACTGTTACGTAAGCCCGGTCTGCACAATGCTGTACGGCGGAATATTACAAGACTGCTGCAATACATTCCCATACCTGAATTACTGAAAGGCGATGTAATGGATATTTGTTTTTCATTCATCAGCGATGTACAGGAAAAAGCAGCCGTGAAAGCATTCTCCTTAACTATTCTTGATCAGCTGGCAAATGAATACCCGGAGATTTTACCGGAAATCATTACAGTAGTTGAAGAACGGTGGGAGTATGAAACTGCAGCATTTCATTCAAGGGCGAGGAAGATTTTGAAGAAGAATAAAAAATAAACACTTGTATAAATATCAATTGATTTTCATAGAAAATTTTTACGGGAAGCTGCGTATATTCGGGAGTTAGTGGTTATTGTAGTTAGCAACAACGATAAGTAAATTGAACTTAGGAAATGGACATAAAAAAGATTTTAAAAACTTGCAAAAATGGACATCAGTTTTATAAAAGTTCTGACTGTCCGACTTGCCCCAAATGCGAAAAAGAACGCAAACCGAAAAATAATTTCCTGTCGCTACTCGGAGCACCAGCAAGAAGAGCATTGGAAAATAATGGCATAACCACTTTGGAACAACTATCTGAATATACAGAAAAAGAGGTGCTAAACTTTCATGGAATTGGGAAAAGTTCAATACCAATAATAAAAGAAGTACTATCAAAAGCTGACCTTTCATTCAAATAGTAATTTTAACTGATCATATGACTAAATGAGAAATAGCCCAAGCATTCTTCGAAGCAATGTCTCCCATTCGTTAAACTTGATCTTTGTAAAAATTGCTGATGAGGATATTGCGTAAAACTAAATTTGAAAGTTGAAAGCCCTGTTTCAAGTCTCAAGAACCAACTAATTTCCGGTTCTTGAGTAAAGAACCGGAGCCTCGCATATCAACAGACTATACCCCTCTTTGCAGATACATTGATTGTGCCATACTAGTAAAGTTTACTTCGTAAAGTATCGCCTGGGCGAAGCTTGAAATACCATGGTTTACTTGTGTTATTCCATCCCAATATCCATGAAGTATATTCATCAATTTCATATTCACTGATGGGTTTATACTTATCGGGCTCAATACCCATCATGATTGATTTTGGCAAATACTTACCCGCCACAACAACCTGTTCACGTGAAAAATCTCTATCCAGATACATGTCATTGGCACCAAAAAGATGTAGCACTTCATGAGCAATCAGCACCACCGGATCGGCTTTTTCAGTTGGATTATCATAAATGAGCACATGCTCTAAAAACTTTTTTTCTGGCTGATCGTGAGTACTGAATAACCCGTCGCCACCCCGGTATTTAACGGCATAAGGCGCTCCTCTTTTCTTAGCAAAAATCACTAAAATCATGTCTGACATTTGAGGGATGTTCTGAATGGCTGTTCTTCCAAAATGAAGACTGTTCTCAAAGCCCATTTGCTTTACAATATTATAAGCCATGTACTCCTTCTCCGCCGGGTTGGCCTTGATATTATCGGGAATCAAATTAAATTTCATTTCTTTATCCCCGTTCATCAGGTTAACAGACCCCTGCAGATTCACATTGTATTTTTTCCCTTGGGCAGCAATCCAACCCATTGCTTCCACCACCCGGTTATACGATTTTTGCATCTCCTCTTTGCTCCAGCCGGTACCGGATTCTGAAATAAACGAAACAAATACAACGATATTACTGTCCGGACGAACGGCACTGCCCTGCAAACCATTGTTTCTCCACCATGTAATTCCTTCCTGTGCATCGAGAGACTGACAAATAATTAATCCATAAAAAAGCAGAAACACTTTACTAAACTGCATAAACATTTTTTTGGAATATATATAAAAAATTAATTACATAAACAGATTGTTTAAAAAATGACATTCAATATTGTAAACTGCGCCTTGGCTCGTGAGACACGAACGGGAGAGTTGGTTTCAATATCAAAAAAGAAAGAATAAAATATTAAATTCACTTTTGAATTACTCAAAAACAAAAACATGAAATCAGGAACAATCGTAAAGACAAGCTTCATTTTAAGCTTTATCATTACTATTACTGGAGCATACATGAAAATAACTCATTCAGAAGGAGCTGAAGTTTTACTGATTGCAGCAGTTCTTACCTCCTTAACTTTTATAGTGTCTGCAATTTATGAAGTAAGAACTTCTAAGAGAATTAACAGTAGTGAAAAAACAATGTGGACGATTGCTTTTATTTTTATGAGTGGAATTGCCGGATTATTTTATCTTTTCAACGGCAGAAAAAGAATAGCTGAAAATTTGTAAGATTCTGTGTTTTGGTTCTTTTTACGAACCCCTTCCCTATTTCCAAATTCGTTTTAACGGATAACATACAGCAGAGATTAATTTCACCTTACTGCCTTCACTATGCAGAGTTGCTTTGTTAAATGGCTGTGACGGAAATACTAATTCACTCATACAAACAGCTCCCTCATCTGCAAATAACTCTACTGATGAAGCATCAACAAACACATGCAACTTTATGCGTTTGTTTTTAGTGAACCGCTCTGCTGTGTGAATGCCCGTTGCAAACTTTTCGGAGAATGAATGATTCCCTGCTTTTGTACGGTCGCTGTAAAATTGGTTTTGTTTTACATTGCAGCCAATTCGGTATGTTTCATTTAATGCGTTGGTCAATTCTAAATATACAGACGCAGTGTTCGTATCCTTCACTTCAAATTCTATTACCCATTCAGTTTGCTGTACCTGATGAGATGCGGATGAAAGATTGAAGCGGGTACTCTCTGTTGCAGCTTTTATTGTAACTGCTTTCCCTCGTAACAATTTTAATTCCTGCACCGGTTCACTTTTTAAACGCAAACCTTCGGTTGTTTTGATCAGGCTGAGGGAACGAGGCAATGTCATAGCACTGCGCCATACAGTAGTCGGCACCACTTGTGCATAATCCCAATTACTCATCCAGCCAATAAACAATCTTCTGCCATCAGCAACAGGAATATTGCTCCAGGTAACACCTGCATAATTATCTCTGCCGTAATCGAGCCACAATGGTTTTTTAGTTTGATGAAATGCATCGGGAACAAATTCTTTTCCATTAAAACTTCCCGTAAAATATTGAGTGGCACTTCCACCGTTAGGCCCACCGGGATTAATACTCACCAGCAAAACATATTTCTCCTGACCATTGGCAGCTACTTTCATGGGAAATAAATCAGGGCATTCCCACACGCCTCCATGTGCCCCGAGATCGCTGCCAAAACTGCTGAGCAGTTTCCATTTCAGCAAATCAGAAGAACCCCAAAACTCTACATGATCTTTTACTGCCAAGGTCATCACCCATTGATTTCTTTCCTTGTGCCAAAAAACTTTTGGATCACGAAAATCACGGATGCCGTTTGTATTTGGCAACACCGGATTGTTTGTATACTTCTTCCATGTTCTGCCCATGTCATGACTGTATGCAATACCCTGGTATTGAAAATCGTTTCGGTTGGCTTTTTCACCTTCGGGTAAATGATAGGTATAGATGGCAACCAATACCGGTGCATTCTTTTTTCCTAAACCGCTTGTGTTTTTTTCATCCACTACAATGCTTCCGCTGAAGATGTAGCCAAGAGAATCGGGATATAATGCAATGGGTAAGTGCTGCCACTCTACCATGTTTTTACTTACTGCATGGCCCCAGTGCATCGGTCCCCATACATTTCCGTTTGGATAGTATTGATAAAACAGGTGATGCTCACCTTTGTAATAAACCATTCCGTTGGGATCGTTCATCCAGTTGGAAGTGGGTGAAAAGTGAAACTGCGGACGGTATTGCTCGTTATAGGCAGGTGACTGTGAAAGAACAACTGTTTTATTGACGAACAAAAAGAGTAAGAAGAATATGATACGACACATGAGCAAGCGTTTAGGATTGTAAGTTAATAAAACTAAATCATGGTTCGTGAGACACGAACTAGTCCTTTGAATTCTTATCTGAATAAGTATCAATAAATGTTCTCTTGTATTGATTACATGAAATAACATTCTCTGATTGTGACAATTCTAATTTCCTTTCTGACCTAATTTTCTATTATGCTCTAGTGTTGCCAAAGCAATTGAGAGAGGAAAGAATAAGATAAAGCAGCCTGATGGAAATAAAAAAAGGAAATAATTAAACCACTGAAAAGAAAAGGATAATAATATTTTCAATAACGGAAGCAATAAGACAAAGAAGATGATTATTTCTACTACAGTCGTCCATTTTGTTCTGTTTTTAAAAGAAATTACGGCCAGTGTAATTAAGGCAATGTCTGCAAGAATTAATAAAACCTTCATTAATGGTTCAGCAGTAAATGCTCCAGCAATAAGCATTAATCCATATGGAAGCAATAGCATGGAGCCTTGAAGAAAAATCAAGAAATAAGCAGTAATTGAAAAAAAACGAAATAATGTTGCCCACATTTTATTTTAAAATTTTCCGCTCATACACACTCACCTCCGAACCTTCAGCTACAAACAATGAATCGGGCTGTTGAAGATTTAAAAACGAAAAATCATTGCCGTATAATTTTCCAAAATCAATTTGGTAAGAAAAATCATGAACGGGATAAATATTCCAACGGGGATGTTCTACACGGTATTCCCCTGTTTTTGTTCCCGGCAGGGAGGTATAACCCCAGTAATGTTCAAAAATAAATTCTTCCTTACTGTCTTTTATTATTGGTTGTACCTGAAGTGATGTTTCAACTTTTAATGCATACTCAAATTTCTTTCCCCAATCAAAATGCAGCAAACGTCGGTTGGTTTGTTCAATTTTACTCTTCATGGGTGAGTATGCATATTGTTCCTGATAAATCAATTTAGCCACCCATGTGATCATACGTTTTGGAACAAACTCACTGATAAAAACAACACCACGCTTATATTCCCCGTTCTCTTTGTAACGTACATAAAAACGCAGATTGATTTCTTCAAAATTTTTATGAAAAGGAAAACCAATCCCTTTTACTTTGGTATTGAGAAAATGAAAAGCCACAAAACTTACATAACATTTGCCTTCAAACACATCTAACTCAACACCAATAGGCAGATGAGGTTTCAGCACTTGCTCAGGCACAACAAAGTTCATCATCACTAAGTTTCGCCACTCAGCTGTAAGAAAAGCTTTCATGTATATTATTTTTTAGGAGCTCTGTAAAATTCTTTAAAGATCAATCGCAGACTTTGATCGTAGGTTACATAATTGTACAACCAGTTGGTAAATACAAAAAACTTATTCTTTACACCAAGGATCAGCATCAGGTGTAATCCCATCCAGATAAGCCATGCAAAAAAACCACCAAAATGTAATTTCGGTTTCGGCACATCAACTACTGCCAGGTTACGCCCTACGGTTGCCATTGCACCTTTGTCTTTATACCTGAATGCTATCAACTCATTTCCTTTTTGTATCCGTCTTAAATTTTCTGCCAGTAATGTGGCCTGTTGAACAGCAACCGGCGCCACCTGCGGATGTCCGTTGCTGAACTGCTCATCTTCCATGTAAGCAATATCACCAATGGCAAATACATCCGGTACATTCAAAACCTGATTGTATCTGTCAACTTTAATCCGGTTACCTTTTGCTATGAGGCTTGCATCAATACCTGCAGGCACATTGCCTTTAATCCCCGCTGCCCAAATCACCAGAGAAGAGTGGATGGTTGTTCCATTTTTTAATGTAACGGTGTTGCCGTCATAATCATCCAGCAGCGAATTGGTCATAACGGTTACGCCTAACTTCTGCAGATAAAGTAAACTGTCGGCGCTACTCTGCTCACTCATAGCTGCCAGCGTTTTTCCTGTTCCTTCCAGCAGATAAATATTCATCTTGCTGAAATCAAGTTCGGGATAATCTTTTGGCAACACATATTTTTTCAACTCTGCAATAGCACCGCTTAACTCCACTCCTGTTGGTCCGCCACCAACAACAACTATATTCATTAATTGTTGCAGCGTTGCCGGATCATCTGTATGCAAAGCGTCTTCAAAATTATGTATGAGTTTATGTCTTAACTGCAATGCTTCCACTGTTGATTTCATAGGAAAAGCATACTGCTCCAGATTTTTATTTCCAAAAAAATTGGTTGTAGCGCCCGTTGCAATCACCAGATAATCGTAGGTATACACATCTTCGTTTGTTGTAACGGTTTTATTGACAGTATCAATACCGGTTACTTCGCCCATCCGTATGCGGACGTTCTTACTTTTTTGAAATGCTTTGCGCAGAGGGAATGAGATATTCGAAGCATCCAGTGCAGCAGTGGCCACCTGGTAAAACAAGGGTTGAAACTGATGATAATTAAAGCGGTCAATGAGCGTGATGTCAATTTCTTTTTGGTTACTGAGTACATTGGCTAAACGCAAACCTGCAAATCCTCCCCCCAGTATAATGAGCTTCATGTGTGATTGTTTGAGCTGTAAATTTACATAATTTTCAGTATTTATTGAAAATATTAGAAAAATAAATTTACTCTGCTCAGGATCTGCTCACGACTCGTGGTTTGTTGCAACTTGTAGGATAACCTTCTTATCCGGTCAGACCACGAGGCGTGGGCCGACCTGGCTTTGCGTTTAAAAACAAAACCCCGATCTTAAGAGCGGAGTTTTGTTCAGGTATAAAAAAAGTTTCAGTAATAATGCAGGTTTATCAAACTCAATACACCATCCGCACCTTAATGGTTTCTTTTACTTCTTTCAACAATTCAACTGCCTTCTTTGAAAGACTGCGATCAACATCCAGTACCACATACCCAATCTGATCGTTTGTTTTTAAGTACTGTCCAACAATGTTGATGTTGTGCTTGCTTAACTGTGTATTGATCTGACTCAACACACCCGGCACATTTTTATGAATATGCAAAATGCGATGTGTGCCTTCCTGCATAGGTAATGCAAGTTCTGGAACAGTGTGCGATCCGATGGTGATACCTTTTTCCAGATATTGCACGAGTTTATTACTTACATCTTCACCAATATTCTGCTGTGCTTCTTCTGTGCTTCCGCCAATATGTGGTGTTAAAATCACATTGGGCAAATCCTGTAAGGGTGTTTGAAAACGATCACCATTTTTTTCAGGCTCCCATGGAAACACATCAACCGCTGCGCCTGAAAGATGTTTATCAACTAATGCATTTCGCAAAGCGTCTAAATCAACCACCTCTCCTCTTGCATAGTTTAACAGGATGGCTCCTTTCTTAAATTGTTTGAGTGTATTTTTATTGATGAGGTTTTTGGTTTGATTGGTTTCGGGTACATGCAGTGTAACAATATCAGCTTTACCTAACAGGTCTTTTAGATGTTTACACTGTATGGCATTACCTAACGGAAGTTTTGTTACCACATCATAATACACCACTTTCATACCAATGGCTTCGGCCAATACACTTACCTGGCTGCCGATATTGCCATAACCGATGATACCAAGTGTTTTGCCACGCAGTTCATAACTTCCTTTGGCATCTTTGTTCCAGATACCATCATGCGCTGCTTTGTTTTTATCAATGATGCGACGGATGAGAACAATACTTAAACCAATCACCAGCTCTGCCACACTGCGTGTATTGCTGTATGGCGCATTCATCACCACCACACCTTTTGCAGTAGCTGCTTTTAAATTCACCTGGTTTACACCAATACAAAAACAGCCGATGGCCTGCAGTTTATTAGCCGCATCCAGCACTTTTTGGGTGATTTGTGTTTTAGATCTGATACCAATGAGGTGAACATCTTTTATTTCTTTGATGAGCTCTTCCTCACTCAAAGCACCGGTTAATTTTTTTACGCTTGCATATCCGCTGTCCTTTATATGCTGTACTGCCGTTTCACTGATATTTTCCAGCAACAGAATATTGATTTTCTCTTTGGGATAACTCGTAGTCTTTTTTTCTGCCATATATAAATGAATAACTTATTATTGCAGCACAAATATAGTTGACCAAACCCAACGGAAAAACCAACGTATGATCGTTTGCAGAAATCAGTTCCTCCTGTTCTTATATAGTATTACTTTATTCAGTTGCGGTTCTTCTCCTGAGCAGGAAAGAGGCGCTGCGGCTGCCATGTCCTTTACACAAAGTAACACAGCAATCCTGCCCGAGAAAGAAAAACAACAGCTTAACCGCATGGTGGCGGAGTTTTATGATACCACTCTCGGCAATACCGGTTTTAACGGAGCCATACTGATTGCCAAAAAAGGGCAGGTTGTTTTTGAAAAATATGCAGGTACCGCTCATCTGGGCAGGCAAGACAGTATTTCTGCATCTACGCCTTTTCACATTGCATCTACAACCAAAACATTTACGGCAATGGCTGTTTTGAAATTAATGGAAGAAGGCAAACTTCAACTCAATGATTCACTTCAGCAGTTTTTTCCATTGTTTCCTTATCCGGGCATCACATTGAAAACACTTTTATCCCAGCGGAGTGGTTTACCAAACTATGGTTATTATCTGGAGAAAATCAACTGGGATAAAAAACATCCTGTTACAAATGCCGATGTACTCACAACATTGATTGAATACAAACCCGATCTGCAGTACACACCCAATAAACGTTTCAATTACTGCAATACCAATTTTGTTTTACTGGCACTGGTGATAGAGAAAGTTTCAGGTAAACCCTATGCCGATTATCTGCAGCAGACTTTTTTTACACCGCTTGGAATGAACCATACAAAAGTGTTTAGCCGGAATGATTCAGCCACTGCCACTCCATCGTACAGATGGAACGGTGTGCAGGAAGGTTTCACGTATCTGGACCTTACTTATGGTGATAAGAATATTTACAGCACGGTATCGGATCTGTTGAAATGGGATCAGGCATTGTATGGTACAGATTTGTTTCAACAGTCAACACTTGATTCTGCCTTTCAGCCATATAGTTTTGAGAAGCCCGGTATTCATAATTACGGACTGGGCTGGAGAATGTATACCTTGCCCAATGATAAAAAGATTATTTATCATAACGGATGGTGGCATGGGAACAATGCAACGTTTTACCGTGTTGTAAGCGATTCAATCACGATCATCATTCTTGGAAATAAATTCAACCGCAATATTTATCGTGTAAAGCCACTCATTGAAGCACTTACTCCGCTTCGTTTCAGTTACGATGAAAGTCAGGAATAGACAATTTTTTTTGTGAACCTTGTGTTGAAATAAAAAAATAGTGTACCACAAAGAACACAAAGGAATCACCAAGAACACAAAAGTTGCTCAACTAATTTTGCGGCGTAAAAAATGCTTAATCAACAAACTGATGCTTCTTGTTAGGCAACAGGTTTTCTCTGCTCCATTCAATTTTCTGTACAAACGGTTTGCGGCGAACTGTACAATCAGCAAGTAAACAATGCTCACAGCTCGATTCAATACAGGGATCGGTATGAATAAAGAACTCAATGCTTCCTTTATTAAACTGTTTGTTCAGTAATTGATCCATGGCTGTTATTTCTGCGTGAACCTGATCAAGAGAATAATAATAAGGCATGGTTACATGACAATCCACATGATAAAACTGACCGTACCGCTGCACCCTAAGGTTGTGCAGATCAATCCATGCCGGTTGACGATGTTGTTTTAAAATACTCACCAGTTCATCAACAATTTTCATATCCACTTCATCCATCAACCCCCTTACGGATTTGTTCATAAGCTTAAATCCGGTATAAATAATGAAAGCTGCAGCAATGGCCGATGCCAGCGGATCAATCCATGTATAACCCGTAAACAGAATGAGCACAATAGCAGCAACCACTGCAATACTGGTATAACTGTCACTCAAAATATGCCTGCCGTTTCCCTTTAAAGTCAGATTATTCAACTGCTTTCCTTTCTGAACCAGAAAATAACCCAGCAGAAAATTGGCTAGTCCGGTGGCAGCTGTTAACCAGGCACCTGCTCCTAATTGATGTACCGTAGTGGGATGAAAAAAGAACAGGATGGCCTGCAACAGAATACCAAACCCTGCAATAAGAATCATGGCACCTTCAAAACCAATGGAGAAAAACTCAATTTTTCCATGACCGTAAGGATGTTCGGTGTCTCTGGGTTTGTTGGATAAATAAATACTGTACCATGCAAAGGCCGATGCCGCAACGTTAATGATAGACTCCAGTGCATCGGAGAGTATAAGTAAAGAATTCGTAACAAAATAGGCGGCAAACTTCACAAGGCATATTACCGTGCTGATAATAAAAGAGAGGCGTATAAACGAAAATTCCTTTTTATTGAAAGCTATACTCATTTACAAAGCGAATATATCTACTCTTTACCTGTTTACACAGTACTACTATACAACTGTCAAAACCATTTATCATCTTAAATTCTTTACTCAACACAAAATGCAGCTTGCGTGAGAAACAAATTGTCTTTTTTTAGTCATTATTTCCTAATTTGCCCAGACCAAACTTAATCTTGATTATGAGAAAAATTCAACGCTTGCTTGCTGCATGGCTATGTATGCTCATCAGTATTGCAGCTTCTGCACAGGATCAAACAATCAGTGGTGTCATCCGTGATGCTGCAGATAATTCTCCACTTCCCGGTGTTTCTGTTCGTATAAAGGGCACCAAAACAGGAACTACCACAAGCTCTAACGGCTCCTTCAGCATTAAAGCAAAAAAAGGACAAACACTGGTGTTTACTTTTCTTGGTTTTAAATCTGTTGAAGTAACTGTTGGCGATAACACAACCGTTAACCTGAACCTCACTGAGTCGGCCGACAGACAGGAACTGAGTGAAGTAGTAGTAACCGCCATGGACATTAAGCGTAATGCCCGTGAAGTTGGTTACTCGGTTCAAAAAGTTGGCGGACAGGAAATTCAGGAAACACAGCGTGAAAACTTTGTGAACTCTTTACAGGGCCGTATAGCCGGTGTAACAGTAACACCAACCAATGGTATTGCCGGTGCATCCTCTTCTATTGTAATCAGAGGTTTTAACTCAATGGCTTTGAGTAATGAACCGCTGTTTGTGGTAGATGGTATTATCATGGATAACCAGACGGTGAATGAAAGTGGCGGTGCAGGAACCATTGGTTTGGCCAGCGACCGCCCTAACAGAGATAATGATTACACCAATCGTATTGCCGATATTAACCCCAACGATATTGAATCCATCACCGTATTAAAAGGTCCGGAAGCTACCGCTCTTTACGGCAGCCAGGCCAGTTCAGGTGCCATTATTATCACGACAAAAAAAGCAGCGAATACCAAAAAGATCGGACTGGCATATGACAACAGTTTCCGTTTTTCTGAAATTACACGTTTGCCAAGTATTACCGATAATTTCAGAGGTGGTACAAATGGTGTTGATCAAAACAGCTTTACCTATTTCGGTTCACAAAACCCTAACCCGGACAGACAGAGCATTTACAAAAACATCAACGACTTTTTCAGAACAGGTTTTTCTCAAACACATAACCTCAGTCTGGATTATGGTTTAAAGAACGCCAGCTTCAGAGTAAGCGGCAGCTTAAATAATATTGAAGGAACAGTGCCTTACAATGAATACAGAAGATATAATTTCCGTGTAACCAACAGTACAAAAATTGGTAAGTACATTGATATTCAACCTGCATTTTCCTTTGCACGTACAGATTTTAAACGCCCCATCAGAGGTGCTAATGGATATCTTTTAAATTTACTGCGCTGGCCACTGGAGCTGGATCTTACAAAAATTGAAGATGGCAACGGGAATAAATTACTCACCTATGCTGCTGATCCTTTACTTGAAATTGACAATCCGTTGTGGAATGCCAAATACGTAAATGCTACTGATGTAACCAATCGTTATACCTATTCAATGGGTGTAAACATTAACCCTGCTAAATGGGTAAGCATTCAGGGACGTTTTGGTTATGATACTTATAAAATGGAAGGTAACCGTTTTGTACATCCGCAATCGTTTCTTACTACAGCGGTACAGGGTGGTCAGTTAGATAATTATTACAGAAGATATTTTGGTTACAACCATACCATTAATGCCACATTTAAAAAATCAATTGGCAAATTTAACGGTCGTGTAATGCTGGGTACCATGTGGCAGGATTATGAAACACAGATGTTTGCTATTTACGGTACAAGACTGATTGATAAAAATGCAAGAGACAGTTCCAACACAACTGCCAATACAAGGGTTCGCTTAAACCGTAATAACCTCGGCGATTACAATAAATACATTGTTCGCCAGATTGCTTACTTTGGAGAGTTTGCTGTAAACTACAAAAACATGGTGTTCTTAAACTATACCCATCGTTTTGAATCAGCTTCTACCCTTCCCGAAGCCAGCCGGAACTATAATTATCCCGGTGCAAGTTTATCTATGATTATGACAGACATTATTCCGGCATTGAAGAAAGGAGATGTGTTGAATTACTGGAAACTGCGTACATCCTTTGCCGTTACTGCAAGACTCAATGGTGCCTACAGCAACCAACCTGTATTTAACAATGTACAGGGAAGCGGACTTGGATTTGCTTATGGATTTGTAAACAGCAACCCCTTCTTACAACCGGAAAAACAACAAACCTATGAAGTAGGTACTGAGTTACGTTTTCTCAAGAGTCGTTTATCATTGGATGTAACGTATTACAACACGTTTAACGATGATCAGATAGTGGAACTCTTCCGTTCAAGTTATGGGACAGGTTATGTACTCAATACATTAAATGTGGGAGCTACACGTAACGAAGGTGTGGAAGCAGCAGTAACTGCTACTCCTGTTCAAACCAAAAATTTCAGATGGAATATTGGACTCAACTTTAATAAAATGTGGAACAAGGTCGTATCACTGCCTGCCAACGTTCCGGAATTTTATATCTCTGACACCTGGTTGTTTGGTAATGCCCGTGGCGGTTTAGCAAAGGGAGGCCCAACTACAACCATCACATCATATGGTTATGCAAGAAACAATGCCGGACAGATTTTAATTAACCCGGCTAACGGCCTGCCTGTAACTGAATCGGTATTTAAAGTAAGAGGCGACCGTAATCCTGATTTTACAGTAGGTATCAATAACAGCCTTCGCTGGAAAAATTTATCGGTTTCAATGTTATGGGATTGGAGAATGGGCGGCGATATTTTCAACGGCACCAATATGTTTCTTACACAACAGGGACGCAGCTTAAAAACAGCTGATCGTTTTACTCCCCGTGTAATTGAAGGAGTGTTAAATGATGGCTTGCAGAACACTGCCAACCCTACACGTAACACCATTGCAGTAGTACCTTTCTTTCAGCAGGATTATTTTACCAGTATGCCTGAAGAAGAATTCATTGAAAAAAATATCAACTGGCTGCGTTTAAGAGATATTACAATGTCTTACAACTTTTCAAATGCAATCAGAGGGAAACAACGGATTTTTAAAACCCTGAGTGCATTTGTAACCTGTAACGATCTGATCTTAATAACCAATTACAGCGGCGCCGATCCTGCAGTAAACGGAAACACTGCCGGTACAAGAGGTGTGGGTGCTGCCGGATTTGACTTTGGTAATGTTGCAGTTCCGGTAAGTGTAAACATTGGTATCAGAACATCCTTTTAATGCTTAAATTTTTATTCAAATGAAATCAATATATAAAATTCTTTTGCTGTCGCTGGTACTCTCAGGAACCGGTATGTCCTGCAAAAAGAAACTCGAAGAGGCCTACCTCAACCCCAATGCACCGGTAAAAGTTCCGGTTGAAGAATTACTTCCTCAACTGGTATCTGTTATGGCAGCTAATTATGCAGGTCATGGCCCAATGAACGATGCACGTTTCATCAGCATGTACATTCAGAATTTCGCCAGTTACACGGTAAGTGCAACACGTAATTCAAGTACCATGTACGAGCGGATGGGCGGTACGGTAGATGGAAGTGATAATGCCGGCTCAATCTGGCGGATGCATTATTTTGATATTGGCCAAAACGCCATGAAGATGATTGAGTGGGCAACCGATGAAAAGAAATGGGATTATGTTGGTGTTGGTCAGGCAATCTTTGCATGGAGCTGGTTACAGAATACCGACTACCATGGTGAAGTAATATTAAAAGATGCATTCAATACCAACCTGCTTACGTTTAAGTTTGATAAGGAAGAAGATGTATACCTGTATGTACGTCAGCTCTGCAACCAGGCATTGGAAAACCTCAGTAAAACAGGTGATGGGGTAAGCCAGGTGAATCTTGCAAAGGGTGATGCATTTATGTACAATGGTGATGTAAACAAATGGAAGAAGTTTGTGTATGCTGTGTTGGCCCGTTCGTACAATCACCTCAGCAATAAATCAATTTACAAACCCGATTCAGTAATTTATTATTGCGACCGTGCTATCGCTGTAAATGCAGAAAATGCAGTGGTGAAGTTCACAGCTACTCCGGGCTTCTCTGCCAATTCAAATTTTTATGGTCCGGTGCGTAACAATCTGGGAACAGGTTTCGCCATCAGACAAAGTGCGTTTATTGCCAATTTAATGAAAGGTGCTAACCCTGCTTTTTCCGGTGTTGATGATCCGAGAAAATGGTATCTGCTTCGTCCCTCCATCAGCGGACAGTTCAATGGTATTCCGTTGAATGGCGGCATTGGAGCAATCGTTAATGCAAATGACCGTCCGGAAAACTTCTGGGGTTCAAGATGGGATTCATTAGTACCACCTGCAAGCGATGCAAGAGCCCGTTATATTTTCCGTAATGGCAGTCCGATGCCGGTATTAACAGCCAGCGAAGTACAATTTATGAAAGCAGAAGCAGCCTTTAAAAAAGGTGATAAAGCAACTGCACTGGCAGCTTACCGTAAGGCGATTGAGCTCAACTTTGATATGTTGCAGAATGAATATTCTACCAATGTGCCTGCGGCCAATGTGCTCACTACTTCTGTAAGAGATAACTTTCTTGCCAATACAGCAGTGGTTCCTGCGCTGGCATCAGAGCTCACATTATCTCATATCATGTTACAGAAATACATCGCCCTGTATGCACATGGAGCAATTGAAACCTGGGTTGATATGCGCCGCTATCATTATACTGATGCAGATGAAAACAGTAATCAGGTGTATCGTGATTTTGTGCTCCCTCCCACTACCGGTACCACAGCAATGTGGCCCGATAATAACGGCAAACCGGTTTACCGTGTCCGTTACCGTTTTAACTCGGAGTATGTATGGAATATTGAAGAGCTGAGAAGACTTGGGGCCGAAGCATTAGACTGGCACACCAAAGAAACCTGGTTCTCTAAACCATAACAACACGATCAACTGAAAACAATCAGCTTTTAAAACTTAAACAGACAGATTGTTTTTTTTAAGCAACACAAAAGCTGATCATTTAAAAAAATACAAGCATCAACAAATGAAAAAAATATTCACAGCGCTCTCAGGAATTGTTCTGCTCTTCGCCTGCGAAAAGGAAGCTGACTATAATGCTAAGTTTACGTCAATTGATTCAAACCTTTATACGTTTGTAAAATTCGTGAACGTATATCCATATGCCACTCCTGTATTTTCAGGCCAAACCAGTTCTGCAGTTCAACTAACTTATAATGGTGTACAGTTTTCTGCTTTGCCCATTGGTTTAGGCGGTACCTACCCTGCATCAAATGGCTACGCAACAGTTTTCAGAGAAAGTACAACAGCAGATATGTTTGTACGTCTGGCATTGGGTACACCCCCTGCAACAGTAAGGGATTCCTTTTTATTTTCTTTTAAACCGGTTATGCAGTTACGCAAATACTATTCGTTTTTCTTTTGTGATTCAATTAACAGACCCGGGACCATTCTTACTACAGAAGATGATATCCGTTTACCCGGCGGCCCCAATCTGTACCGTATTCGTTTTGCAAACATGATTCCTAATCCGCCATCTGCTACACCTGCTGTTGATCTGTATTCAACGCTTTCCAATTCGGTTATTTTTTCAAACATCCGATTTAAGCAGGTAACTCAGTTTTTAGAGTTGCCACGTAATTCTGTTTCAACAGCATTTACAGATACCTATCAAATAAGATGGGCAGGTACAACTACTGTTATAGGAACACTTGCTGTACAATTGAATAATCAAATGTCTGTTACATTGGTAGCAAGAGGATTTAACGGAGCAACAGGTACCAGAGCTCCTGCATTGGCATCGTATAGAAATCAGTAATCAACTTCGTTTCATATATTTGTTAAAAACCTCCTGTATTGTTTATGCAGGAGGTTTTTTAATTACATTACGTTTTAAATTACCTGTTGTGAAATCATCTGCACTCTCTTTCATTTTTGCATGTTTCCTGTTTAGTACTGCAAACAGCCAAACCACCGATACCTTACTGGCAAGAACTATTGTGAACCTCCGGAATTTTTATGAGTTAAACCCATCGGAAAAATGTTTTCTGCATGCAGATAAACATTTTTATCAACCCGGAGAAACAGTCTGGTTTAAAACCTATCTTACATTAAACAATCAGCCATCTACATTAAGTCAGGTTGTGTATACCGATTTTGGAGATCTCAATGGTAAACTGATGGCCAAGAATATGTGGAAGGTGGATCAGAGTACTGCAACAGGAAGCATTTATATTCCCGATACATTGCAGACAGGTATTTACCGCATCCGCTCCTATTCCTTGTGGATGCTGAACGAACCTGCATCTGTTGGTGAACAGTATATTTTTGTGTTGGGAAAAAAAGATCAGTCGAAAAGATATGCCGTACCAACAACTGATTACAACGTCTCTTTTTTTCCTGAAGGCGGTTCTTTGATCAATGGAGTTGGCGGACGTATTGCATTCCGCATTACCGATGCTAATCAACTACCTGCAGCAAATATTAAACTGCAGTTGTTGGATGAAACAAAACAACCGGTTGCAACACCTGTAGTTTATGAAAACGGTGTAGGTTTGTTTGAATTTACACCGGCTGAAGGAAAGAGGTATCAGTTACAGGTGAACTTTAATTTAAACAATCAAAAATATTATCCGCTGCCTGCTGCGGTTTCTAACGGCATTACTTTAAACGTATCGAATCTTTCTGCTGTCAAAGTGTTTATACAGGCCAATGCTGCTGAATCATTCATTGAGCAAAACAAAGCAGTGTATATTCTTGCACAGCAAAATGGTAAAACCGTTTTTATACAGCAATTCAAACTGGATGAAGGGCAAAATGCAACGGTCCTCAATAAAAAAGGATTGAGTAACGGATTGATGCAGGTTACTGCTTTTAATGAGCGCCTGCAACCATTATCCGAACGATGGATTTGGGTGGAGCAGTCTGCAACAGCAGGTATTCAGCTTGTTGCTGATACTGTTTCTACAGAACCGAAAGGAAAAAATTCCTATACCCTTTCGTTTACAGGAATTGATACACCCAATCTTTCTGTTGCTGTTATTCCTGCCGATTTACCTTCTTATGAGTTCATCAGCAATCCAACCATTCAAGCTTATCAATACATTCATTCCAATCATCAAAAAAGTGGATTGCTGCTTAATAGTTTTCATACCCTGCCTGCGGCCAATCAATCTGCTTATCAGGATGCATTGTTGTTAACGATTCAACCGTCAAGATTTTCATGGCCGCAAATTATGAGTGCCAAACAACCAACGCTCAATTATTTTTTTGAAACAGGGATCTCTATCAGAGGCATGCTGAAGAAAGATAAAGAAACCATGCAGTTTGATTCGAGCAAGGTGGATGTGATTACAAAAGGATTTGATTCCAGTACGATTTTCTCCACAGCCAAAATTGATCCCAAAGGCGCTTTTGCTGTAAATGATCTTGATTTCTGGAAAGGTGCTTCTATATATTTACAGGCAACCACCAAAGAAAAAAGAAAACGGAAAGTAGATTTTCAATTGCAGCCGGGTTATCTGGATACGCTCACCGACAGGATTACAAAAGCATCGTTCAACCCTGTATTTAAAGAAGTAACTGCTGCAGGACAAAACAACAACGACTTCGTAAAAAATTACAGTGTATCTGCTTTGGGAAAAGAGTTGACAGAGATTGTTGTAAAAGGAAAAAATAAACAGGAAGTACGTTTAGATTCACTGAACACAGCACTTACCACAGACATCTTCCGCAATTCTGAGTTTACAAAAGAACCCGATCCTAATTTTTCCTACATCAGTTTTGATCAGTTGTTTGCACAGGAGTTCTTTGGATTTAAATTCAATACAGGGTACGACAGAGTTGGAGGAATGGATGGTACACCTGCTTCGGGTTTGGCCAGCGGCGATATGGTGAGTTATTATTTAGATGAACGTCCCATTGCTGCAGAAGAATTAAACTTCATTAATCCCAACGATGTAGCTCTCATTAAAGTAAACAGAAATACCAATCTGCATTTGGGCCAAATGGGCCCGGGTCCGAGTGTATTGATCTATACCCGTTCAAAAGGCTATCGTGGACGTTTTGGTTTTGATGCAACGCATCTCATAGGGTATTCCATTCCTTTACGTTTTTACAATCCTGATTTTTCTAAACCTGAATTAAGAAATACCGAAGACCGCCGCACTACCCTGCTCTGGCAACCTCAGGTTAAATTCAACAGCAACGGCAAAGCAACCATTCAGTTTTATAACAACGATTACACAAAGAAATTTAAAGTGGTGATACAGGGAATAGATAAGAGCGGAAATTTGTATTACCTGGAAAAGATCATTGAATAATATCTTGCTTAATAAAAAATGAACTTTTTAAAAGAATACTGCGTTACAAAGCATCAGCTTTCCATTTTCCCAAAAATTACGGAACATAATATCATCAGTAATATAAACGATTGAGCCACGGCCAATCGGTTGCTCACCAAATAACAAACCATCTTTTAAACGGTCTTTTAATTTTGAACCAACAAAGCCTGCAAGCTGTCCTTCTTATTTAACAACGCCTACATTCCAACCGGCACCTGGTGTAAAGAACTCATAAATATTATCATCCATCTTTAATGTATAATAAGTATTGGGGTAACCAAAAGCAAGCGGATGAGAATTATCCAGTTCTACCTTGTAAATAGAGCCGGGAGTAATGTAACGAACATAATCCCGTTCACGGTTTTCGAATGACTTTAATGGATCATACGGATCTTTACTTTTTTCATCATCAGCCTTTTTTGATTTCAATCCCCATTCCAAACGTGCAAAAGATGCAACAGCAGATTCCAATGCAATCACCTTCCCGCCTTTGCTGATCCAGTCTTTCAACTGATCGGCTGCTGCTTTATCATTCAGGAAACGGTAATTTCCATCAGGCATAATAATGACATCGGTTTCCTGCCAGTTAATACGACCAATATCATTCAAATTCACCAATGAAACCGGATAATCCAGTTGCTTATCAAAGAAATGCCAGATCTCTCCTGCTGCATTTCCATTGATGTTCTCACCAGTTAACAGCACTACTTTTTTCAACTTAAACGGATGAACCACATCACTTCCAAAATCACCGCCGTTATCTACAAAACCTGTAGCAACGGGATAGGTTTTTACGTTTGCTGCATTGGCAGCATCAGCAACATGTTTCCATAAATTTGATCCTGCTGATTGATTACTTGTTTTCATGATGATCACTGAACCACGATCAAACTGCTGACCGTTCACTTCAAAAGGCACTTCGCTGTAACGAAGTGTAATTCCTTTCTGCAATAAATAACCAACTGCTTTTGCACTTTGTACGCCTTCCCATTTAATCACATAAGCATATGCATCAGCCGCTACATTGTTTACAGCCGCCGGTTTTTGATAAGCACCTGTTCCGCTGATTTTTTCTTTTGTTGCATAAGCATTCAACCCATATGCATAAGGTAAACTCCATGCAGTAATATCATAGGTTGCAGAATCGCTCAGTTTAGAACGTGGCTCAAACAATACCTGCACCATGGCTGAGCGAGGTTGAAAAGCACTTACAACTAAATCGCCGGTTGCAATACTGAAACTTTCTTCTTTGCCATTACTGTAATTATATCCTTTACCACTGCCACTGCCTGCACTGTATTCAATTCCGTTTTTATCCAGCAATTGAATCAACGCATTCATCCGTTCGGCATCTTTTGCCGAATTTTTTATGATATAGGTTTTGTATTCACCAAAACCACCGGCTATACCTCGATTGAAAAATTTTCTGAATTCAGTAATGAGTTTAGTTGCATTCAACGAAGAAATTTCTACCGTACTGATGCCTGTTGTATAATGATGTGTTGCACGATCGAGCAGGGTTAACGTATCACCCTCTTCGGTTATTGCAGCGGCACCACCTGCCGGACCACCTCCCTGTTCATAGGTCATACCAATAGCTCCGTTATATGTTGGATAGGTATCGCCGTAAGAAGGATAAAACAAATCGAAACGGAGTTTTGTAAAGTATAGCCATCCATTTGCATCAAAATATTTTGCATGATTTTTCCCGATGGTTGTTTGAAAATCACGTTGCCATTGTGTAATCACTTCATGAAGCGGTTCAGCTGCAGGAGCAAAATAATATGGTTCATTAATCCCCTGCTCATGAAAATCTACATGAATATGCGGCATCCATTGATTGTATAATTTCAAACGTTGAACACTCTCTACCTGTGTTTGCCAGGCCCAGTCACGGTTTAAATCGAAATTGTAATGGTTGGTTCTGCCGCCGGGCCATGGATCACGGTGTTCTCTTGTATCCATACGAGGATTGGCTTTAACACCTACCACAGAATTAAACCAGTTTACATAACGGTCACGGCCATCCGGATTAATACAGGGATCCAGAACCACCACTGTATTCTTCATCCATTCTTTTGTTTTTGTATTGGCAGGATCAACCAAAGCAAACACCGTTAACATGGCCGCTTCGCTTGATGAAGTTTCATTACCGTGTACATTATAACTCATCCAAACAATGGCAGGGGCGTTTTCACTTGGAGCCGCTTTATCTTTTGCAAGATTGGCCAAGCGCAGATTATTCATCCGGATATTCTCCAAGTTATTCATATTTTCTTCTGTAGAAATAAATGCAACCATTAATGGGCGACCTTCATTGGTTTGTCCATACTGCTGCAGTTTTACCTGCTTGGGCGCATTAGCAGCTACATGTTGAAAATAGCTTACTACTTTCCAATGCGGCGTGTAACGGCTGCCTACTTTATAACCAAGAAATTGTTCGGGGCTCTGCACCTGTGCATTTGAAACAACAATCACACAAAAAGCAAGAGCAAGTGAAAGAATCTTCTTCATAATTTGAATTGAGTGGCCGAAAATACTACTTCGCTTTTTAATCTGAAAAACTGAACCGTCGTTTACATAGAAAAATCACCTCTCACATAATAGGTTGTGCAGGTGTTTTGGAGTACGGCGTAAAAAAAGCGACCAACATAGAGTCAGCCGCTTATTATACAGTTGGTTTAAATCTGTTTCGAAGATAAGCGGAGTTTCGATATTAAAAATTAATTTCGGAAAAAAATGTTCATGACCTACCGCATACTTATCCTGCTGCTGTTGATGACGGTTCAGCTTCACGCACAGATCAATCCTTACCAATACAGCATTCAAAAAAAAGTGGAGTGTACAAATGCTGCTGTTGTAAGTGCTCACCCTTTGGCGAGTAAAGTGGGTGTGCAGATCATGAAGCAGGGCGGCAATGCGTTTGATGCTGCCATTGCCACACAACTGGCGCTGGCCGTAGTTTATCCCGGTGCAGGAAATATTGGCGGCGGTGGTTTTTTAGTGGCCTATACAGATAAAGGAAAAAGCATTGCGTTAGACTACAGAGAAAAAGCTCCCGGTGCTGCGGGCAGAGACATGTATCTCGATGCAAACGGTAATGCACAAACCAACATGAGCCAGAATGGTCATT
>JALHRP010000054.1 GCA_022841365.1 Chitinophagaceae bacterium
ATCAACAGAGAAAAAGAAAACAGGGCCTGCCCCAATTGCAGTTCCTTAAACGTAGAATATATTGTGAGCAACCGCAAACCATCGAACTGGTTTAGTGCCATTTTTACTTTTTTGTTGGGTGATATGGCCATCGGCGCAAATAAAACCTATCACTGTTTCGACTGCGGTCATGAGTTTGAAGAAGTGAACGGTTCTCCGTCAGACGCCCCCGTCGGACGATAGTGTACTTGTTTTTAATCGTCAGCTATAAGCGTCACAAGGGGTTAAACATTTTTTCTCTTTCAGCCGATCAGTTCGTAACTTTTCTCCGAAATTCATCGTTATGTGGAATCAAATCCTGGAACATTTTAAAACACTGGAGCAACGTCCGCTCGAACGCATGGCTATTTTGGTTGGCGGCCTGTTGCTGTTCTGGATTATTGAAGGGGCGATTCCGTTATTCAAACTCAACTACAAAAAAACCAAACTGCGCCATGCAGGAGTCAACTTTGTATTTACAGTTATCCATCTCATCATTCATACCTTTCTTGCATTGCTGATTATAAAATTATCCGACTGGTGTTTGCAAACCGGATTTGGATTGGTGTATTGGTTTAATGCAGGAATTATTGCAACCATTCTCATTGGAGTACTGGCGCTCGATTTCAGCAGCTGGCTGGTGCATTTGGTGATGCACAAAGTGCCGCTGCTCTGGCGTTTTCATCTCATTCATCACAGCGATACAAATGTTGATGTAACAACAGGGCTTCGTCATCATCCCGGCGATAGTTTGTTAAGGGGCATTTTTTTTCTCTTGCTCATTTTTATTTCAGGTGCGCCCATGTACAGTGTAATGATTTACCAAACACTGGTGGTTATTGCCACAGCGTTTACACATGCCAATATCAGTTTGCCAACGGGAGTTGATAAATTTCTGAGTTATTTTCTCATTTCTCCCAACATGCATAAAGTGCATCATCACTGGAAACAACCATACACCGACAGTAATTATGGTGCGGTCTTTTCTATCTGGGACCGATTACTTGGCACATTCAAAAGCCTGGATATTAAACAGGTGAAGTACGGGCTCGACCGTTATTATGCTGCAGAAAAAGATGAAGAAGTGCTTACGCTGTTAAAAAAACCATTCGGAAAACTAGATCCATAACCAGTTGGCGGAATTAATTTTTTGTAGCCTCGTAGAGGCGTTATGTCAGTAGAAAATTAATTAATAAGGGTGATAAACCCCATCGGGGCGGCATATTAAAAACATATCGCCCCAATGGGCTCGTAAAACGGGATTGTTTTATATCTACTGACATTTTACCCCTCCGTGGTAATTAATACCGGAACAATTTTTAATTCAGCCAATAGGTATCCTTATCCTCCAATTCAGCCAAAACCCATTATTCTTCGCTTTGGCCGAAAAATATTTTCCTGTTTCTTAAAATTATTTTTAAAATCAACGTATTGATTTTCAACAGTTTTGTTGAAAACAGCTATCATAATCTGCCAGCTACTAAAAAAAAGATGGTACTTTGTGTTGCATAGTACTGAATTATTACTTAGTTTTGTTTTGTCAATGAAATTAAGGTAAGTGATGTTGCAAAAAAGAGAAGGAAGAGCTCTCCCGATCATACGAAGCCAGCGTTACTTACCAAACAAAACAAACTCCTCAGGTTATGAATATCGAGAACACACAAAGCCAGATGCGAAAGGGAGTACTGGAGTTTTGCATTCTCTCCGTTATCCAACGGGGCGAAGTGTACCCCAGTGACATTATTGAGGAAATGAAAAAGGCAAACCTTAACATCCTCGAAGGAACCCTGTATCCACTACTTACCCGATTGAAAAATGCCGATCTGCTAACCTACCGCTGGGTAGAAAGCAGCAGCGGGCCTCCCCGCAAGTATTTTGCATTAACCGAAAAAGGTGCAGCTTTTTACAAAGAACTGGAACAAACATGGAACGAAATGTCCAGCTCGGTACAAGCCGTTACAAAAGCCAATGGAAAATCCAATGCCGTTGTTACAGCCGAAACCATTAAAGTTCATCCTTCTTCGGAAAATGAAACTCCACTTTAACCACCATTAAACTGTTATTATCATGAAAAAGGTCATTAATATAAATTTCAAGGGCCGGGTGATCCCCATCGAAGAAACGGCTTTTGAACAATTACAAAAATATACAGAGAGCCTGCGCCGCTACTTTGCCAATGAAGAAGGACGTGATGAGATCATCAATGATATTGAAGATCGTATTGCTGAGCTCTTTGATGAAGAATTGAAGAAAGGTGCAACCTGTATTACCGATGCAAGTGTAAGCAGCATTACTGCAAGCATGGGCAGTGTAGAAGATTTTGAGCAGATGGATAACGAAGGCACTACAACTTCAAACGGTCACAGTAACACATCTTCTTCTGCCTCTTCATCATCTGCATATACAACTGCCGATGAACCAAGAGGGAGCTTAAGCCGCAACGGAAACGATAAAATTCTTGGTGGTGTGTGCAGTGGATTGGCTAACTATTTAAAGATAGATCCTACTATTGTTCGTATTCTTTTTGCCCTTATTACGTTTGGTGGTTTTGGTACCGGTGTACTCATCTATATTATTATGTGGATTGTGCTGCCGCTCAGAGATCTCAAAACAAATATCCGCAAGCGTTTATTCCGCAGTCCCGATGATAAAATAATTGGTGGTGTTGCAAGCGGACTGGCGAATTATTTCAACATTCCGGTGTGGGTACCAAGAGTTGTTTTTTGTTTGCCGTTGATCCTGGGAATTATTTCCTCCATTTTTCACAATGCCTGGTACAATTTTGATTTTGAACCCGACTTTGTTTTCGGTGGATTTGGCGGAACACTCTTTGTGATCTATGTCATCTTATGGATTGTATTACCACTGGCCAGCAGCGCAACCGATAAACTGCAGATGCGTGGCGAAAAGATTGATGTAAACAGCATTAAAAATGCGGTGCAGGAAGAGTTGGGCGGAAGCACCATTAAAGAACGTGCAACTCAAATGGGCGAAGAACTAAAAGAAGGCGCTCAGCGTGTAAGCGCAGAAATCAGTTCAAAAAGCAAAGCCTTTGCAGTTGAAGCAGGTCCTGTTGCAAGAAGCGCAGGTGCAGGAATTGGTCATGCGATTGGTGTGTTGTTTAAAGCATTCTTTTTATTTATTGCCGGCATCATTGCCTTTGCTTTACTGATGGCACTCATTGGAGTTATCATAGCAGGTGTTGCAACCTTTCCCTTAAAAGGATTTTTCCTGGAAGGTACATGGCAACATGTAGCAGCATGGGGAACATTGCTGTTGTTCTTTCTGGTTCCTGTTATTGCATTGCTCACATGGGTTATCCGTAAAATCATTGGCAGCAAAAACCGCAACCCATATCTCGGTTACACGTTTGGTGGTTTGTGGATGATTGGTGTGGTGTGTCTTGTAATATTGATTTCATCTTTTGGAAACAATTTCCGTGTATCGGCACACGAATCTCAAACTGTTGACATTGTACAGCCTGCTGCCGGTAAAATGATTGTGAAAGTGCCATCAACCAAAGTAAAAATTTACGGACCCGGTTTTCGTTTTGATGATGTGTTTACCATGGATGGCGACAGCATGTACATCAACAACATCCGGTTGCGTATTGTAAAAAGCAACGACAGTCTGTATCATGTGAATTACGATAAAAGAAGCTCGGGACAAACAAAGCAAAAAGCTGAAAGCAATGTACGCTCCATTCAGTACAACCTGAGTTTTAAAGACAGCGTGTTAACATTAGACAGAGGTTTTACGGTGAGCGAAAATTCAAAATTCCGTAACCAGCGTGTGGCTGTAACCATTGAAGTGCCTGTTGGTAAAAGAATTTTTATTGATAAAAGTGTAGATCGTTTAGAGTGGCACAATGTAACCTTCAATGGCCCCAGAAACGGTAACTGGGAGTGGGATGATGACTGGGACAGCCGTGGCTGGAATGATACCAATGTGGAATATGTAATGACGGAAGATGGTCTTGAGCGTGTTGATGGGAAAGACAAACAGGAAGAGCTTAAAAATAAAGAGCAAAGTATTGAAGAAGAAATGAGTGATCTGGAACGTGAAAAAAAGGAACTGGAACAAAAAGAAAAAGAACTGAAAGATAAAAAGAAAGAAAACGACAGCCTTCGTTACCGTTATAACCCTTCTCAGCAAAAGGCACCTGAGAAAAACACCAAACAGATTGTAGAAAAAATAAATGCCGGCAGTGAAGCTCCTTTTCATCCAATGACATTGAACGCACTGTAATCAACTCGGTTAAAGTTGGAACAGCCAACTGGCCCCAATGTTTCACAGAAGCGGCGGGGCTTTTTTTCTTCCCCTCCCGGGAGGTAACCGATCCGCTACAAGCGGAGAAGGTTAGGAACGAGGTTCGAGGGGTGGGTAATTCATTAATCATTAAACCTTATTTATGCGTACGTTAAAATTGATTACTGCCTTCTTACTCGCCATGATTGTATTTGGTGCAGCACATGCACAGCAACCCAATCAGAAACATCAGGATAAAGCGTTGTTCGATACTATCCTGAAACTCGACAGCATCTGGTTTGCTGCATTTAATAAAGACCTTGCTGTCTTTAGCAGTTACATGGACTCCTCTCTTGAATTTTATCACGACAAAGGCGGACTTAGTTTTTATGCAGATAATATAACTGCTTTCAAAAGAATACAGACCAATGTGCCCGATTTAAAAAGAGAGTTGCTGAAAGAAACCATGGAAGTGTATCCCGTTCCCGGCTATGGTGCAGTGCAAATTGCACAACATCGTTTCTGCCATATGGAAAATGGTAAAATGGATTGTGCTGTGTTTAAGTTTATTCATGTATGGAAGAAAACAGAAAGTGGCTGGAAGGTGACTAGGATTGTGAGTGTAGATCATTAACAGATCGTCATTGCTCAGTAAGCATTATATGATTGTGTTGGCGAAAGTTTTTCAAGGAAAAACTTTCGCTTTTTTTATTAAGGTGTTAATTGAAAATTGTTATGCTCTTGGGTACTTGAGAACTTTCGCATATATTAGGTATATAGGTAATTATTATGGGGGCACGATTCTCTGATATAACGTTATATACTCCGACATCAAATTCTGTTGGAACCCCTGAACACATTGAACAAGTTTCATTACAAAATTTTGTTAGTGATTTATATGTTCAAAATATGAATGGTTATAAACCACCAAAGACTACTAGAATCAACATTCAACCAGCTTTTCACGGCATTTGGAACAGGTCATGGAAAAACGGTTCTATTGTTTCAATTGCACCATTTTTCAGTCTTGACAAATACTCAGGTCATGATAAAAAAGGTAAACTAAAGTATACTCTTGACCTTATTCAAAGTGCGACACTTTCTTTAAGTGACGAGTATGGTTGGGATAAAACTATTTTTGAGAATGCGTACCAGCAAGTTTTAAAAAGCGAATTTGTTTTCAAAATTGAATCCAATTTCAAGTTGTCAAGAGATAAAAAGAAAGAAGCAAGACTTATTATCAGAAAAACTGAGACAATTACTGCTGTTTATGTAAATATTCAGAGTGAGAGTTCGGTTATTGTGAAACTCTTTGAAAAAAAGAATCACTGGTGGCATGACTGCGTTTATATTTTAGCTCGACATGCCAAATGGTTTGATAGAGAAAGATTTGGAATTTCTTACAGCAAAGGGAAAATAGAAATAATATATTCTTTAGAAAAAAATGAAGTTGAATTTTTTGAAAATGGCAACCGAGTGACAGGAATAAATTTCAGTAAATATTTCATGTTCAACTAAACTATCGCAAGTATGCAGTTTAGCGGTTTTGAGGATGGTGTTTTAAAGTAAAGCCACACACCACAAATCCATCTCTTTCTTTTTTTCGCAAACTTTTCTCCCCTACAATCTCCTCCTTCATTTACTTTTGCATCCATCATTAATGATTGAACATTTATGAAATCTACTCCCTTTACACAGAAACACATTGCTCTCGGCGCAAAAATGGCTGAATTCGCCGGTTATAATATGCCCATCTCTTATACAGGTATCAATGATGAACATGCTGCTGTGCGGAACAATGCCGGGGTGTTTGATGTAAGCCATATGGGTGAGTTTATTCTTAAAGGCGAGCATGCGCTGGATTTGATTCAACGTGTTACCAGTAACGATGCTTCTAAATTAACTGCCGGTAAAGCACAATACAGTTGTTTGCCCAATGAACAGGGTGGTATTGTTGATGATCTGCTGGTGTATTGTGTAGAAGAAAATAAAACCTATATGCTGGTGGTAAATGCCGGTAATATTCAAAAAGACTGGGATTGGATCAGTCGCTTCAATACCAACAATGCTGAGATGCACAATATCAGCGACAAAACCTGTTTGCTGGCCATACAAGGACCCAATGCAACAAAGATTTTGCAGCCCTTAACTGAGATGGATATTCTTAACCTGAAGTATTACACTTTCGTAAAAGGAACCTTTGCCGGTGTAGCAAATGTGCTGGTGAGTGCAACCGGTTATACGGGCGCCGGTGGTGTAGAAATTTACTTTGAAGACAGCAATGGTGCTGCAGATAAAATCTGGGATGCCATTTTTGAAGCAGGTAAAACAGCAGGCATCAAACCCATTGGATTGGGTGCAAGAGACACTCTCCGTTTAGAAAAAGGATTTTGTTTATATGGTAATGATATTGATGATACAACCTCTCCGCTTGAAGGTGGTTTGGGCTGGATCACCAAATTCAGCAAAGAGTTTACAGCAAAAGAAATTTTAGAAAAACAAAAAGCCGAAGGCGTTCAACGTAAGCTGGTGGGGTTTGAAATGATTGACCGTGGCATTCCCCGTCATGATTATAAAATTAAAGATGCCGATGGCAATGAGATTGGCAAAGTAACCAGCGGCACACAATCACCTTCACTGCAAAAAGCAATTGGTCTCGGATATGTGGCAACAGCACATGCCGGTTTCGATTCGGAAATCTACGTGGAAGTAAGGGATAAACTGCTCAAAGCAAAAGTGGTAAAGATTCCTTTTTTATAGTGTGTTGATAAGCTCCGTCCGACGGGGGTGTCTGACGGATTTTGTATATTGGTATAAACATTGCTGCAATCAACATCGTTCAAAAAACCAGATGCCTTCCATCCATCTCACCACATTTATTGCTGCACCCGTTCATATCGTATTTGATCTGAGCAGGCATATTGGTCTGCATAAAATTTCACAACAGGATAATAATGAAGAGGCTGTTGGCGGAGTTACTTCAGGCCTAATCAATAAAAACGAATGGGTTACCTGGAAAGCAAAACATTTGTATAAAACAAGATTGATGACGGTGGAAATTACAGAAATGAATGCACCGTTATTTTTTGAAGATGCAATGACCAAAGGAGATTTTTCTCAGTACAAACACAAACATCATTTTAAAGAGGCCAGTAACGGCACCATTATGATTGACGAAGTGTTTTTTGAAGCTCCCTATGGCCTCATCGGCAAAATTTTCTGCAAACTCTATCTTACCGGTTACATGAAAACGCTCCTTGAACGGAGAAATAAAACCATCCGTGAGTATGCCGAAAGCAGCAAGTGGGAAGCATTGTTGAATTAACAGCCCTTATTACGTAAAAAAACAGTGCTTTTACTACAGGAACCGTCGTTTTATTTGTATACTTTTATATCCAAACAATATCCCATATGAATTTGAGCCGGCCCCTGACTGCACTTTCAATTTTTTTCATTTCTTTTTTTCCTGTTTCTGCTTTTTCACAATGTATGATGTATCCTGTTTCGTTGCAGGAACGTGTATCAAATGCAGAAACGATCGTGTTAGGCACCGTTGTGCAGAAAGAAACTTTTCTTGATTCTGTTTCTATGCAGGTGTACACACGCAATAAAATTGAAATTGCCGCTTATTTAAAAAATCCTCAGTCTGTTTCTGCTGTATATGTGATTACCAATGGAGGTGTATTTCAAAACCGCTCTACCATTGTTTATCCTTCACTGCAGCTTCAGCAGCAAAATGAATATGTGCTTTTTTTGCAACCGGCTGCTCCTGCATTAGAAAATAAAAAACTTAAAACAACCGAACCTGCTGTAAAACAAATGACGGCTTACGCCGATGCACAAGGTGCCATTGTAAAATCAATGCATCAGTATGTGGATCTGTTTAACCGGCCAAAACAAAATGAAGAGCAGCTGCTTTCCGTTATTCAGCAATACACAAAAGCACAAGCCCTGACTCCTGCAGGTACTTTTTTTCGTGCAAGACCAATCCCTGAGCAACTTGCTCCCGGTGCCATACATGCCATCACTTCCTTTACACCAACAACCACCCGATCGGGAACAATTGTTGCCGGCGATCAGATCACTATCAGCGGCAGTGGTTTTGGCGCCGCACCCGGTACTGTTTTTTTTACCAATGCAGATGATGGTGGAGCAACATTTGCTTCTTCCGGTGTTGCCAGCGATATTATTTCATGGAGCGATAACAGCATCACTGTAAAAGTGCCATCCATTGCAGGTACCGGACCAATCAATGTAAATGGTACAATGACTTCTGCAACTAATCTTACCGTTGAGTATGCTCATACAGACATTAACAGCAGCTTCAGTGGTTTTGGTTCAGTTACACGTCAGCGTTATTATTTACGCAACCTCAACTCATTGGGAGGATATACATTTCAGTTTAATACCGCTTTTGCAGCAAACACGCCTGCTGTTTCAGCATTTAACCGTGCTGTTATTTCCTGGAGATGTGGTACCGGTGTAAACTTCAGAGCAAACGGAACAACCGCTATTGCAACATCTGCAAATGACGGTACCAACTGTGTGTACTTCAATCCATCTATTCCATCGGGAACGCTTGCAGTTTGTACCAGTAATTTTCTGGCAACGGCTAACGGCAGTTGCAACTTACAAAATACAGTCTGGTGGTTAAATGATATGGATATCCAGTTCAGAGATGTGCCTACGGCGGGTACCACCTGGGAGTATGGTCCATCTGCACCATCTGCATCTGAATATGATTTTGAATCGGTTGCCCTGCATGAAATTGGCCATGGTCATGGCTTTGGTCATGTAATTGCACCGGGGCAGGTCATGCATTATTCCATTGCAAATGCTGTGCAATCAAGAACCCCCGCAACAAATGATGTAGCTGCAGGTACAAGTAAAATGAGTTACTCAACTGCTGCCACCTGTTTTAATCCTGCCGGATCGGGTACGCCCATGACAGCTGTTTCTGCGGGCGCATGTGTTACACTTCCTATTACTATGGGAGAGGTAAAAGCAAGACGCATTAATAAAACCACTAACGAAATTTCGTGGAGCACCATTCAGGAATTAAACAATGATGGCTTTACGCTTGAACGTGGAGAAACAACACAGTCATTTAAACCATTGGTATTTATAAAAGGAAAAGAACTTTCACTCAGTCCGCAGTCTTATCTCTATAACGATGAAACCGCCGGACCTTACGATTGGTATTACCGTCTTATACAAAGAGATCTCAATGGTCAGCAGGTAAGCTCGCCCATTGTATTTGTAAAAGGAGAAGACAGTAAGCAATGGAAAGTATGGAACACAGATGGCGGAGCTGTTATTTTTGTATACAATAAAGAATCGGTTAACCGCTCTGTTCAATTTGTGTTGTATAATCAGTCCGGACAAATCATGTTTTCATCAACTGTTACAACAGGGAGAGGACAGTTTAACGTTGGTCATCTTCCGAAAGGAGTGTACAGTTACAATATTACTGATGCGCAGCAAACTGTTGCAGGCAAGCTCATCATCACACAATAATAAAATATGTTTTCACAAAAAAGCCTCCCGTAATGTGGAGGCTTTTTTGTTTCAGCAACATTGCATACAGTTTATTATTTTTACCGTTTTATGATGCATTCAAAACCTACGCTGTTTACCTGTTTATCGCCTGCTCTTCTTCATTTATACGATCTCAACAATGCAGTTGTTGTAATTATTGATGTGTTTCGTGCAACATCAACCATTGCATCTGCACTATACAATGGTGCCCGTTGTGTTATTCCGGTTGATGAAGTAGCAAAGGCCATTGCACTCAGTAAAAATGTAGATGGTATTGCAGCAGGCGAACGGGATGGTAAGCTGGCAGATGGTTTATCGCATGGAAACTCGCCGTTAGAATACAGTCCGGACTTTATCAGCAATAGAACACTGGTGCTCACCACCACCAACGGAACAAGACTTTTACAAATGGCGCTGGATCAGGATGCGCATACCATTGTTACCGGATCTTTTCCCAACCTCAGTGCAGTGTGTGATTTTCTGATCAAAGAAAACAGGAACGTGGTATTGGGTTGCGCCGGATGGAAAGACCGTTTTAATTTAGAAGATACATGGTTTGCAGGCGCAGTGATTGACAGGGTGAAAGAACATTTTACCATTCATTGCGACAGTTCACATATGGCAGAGCAACAATACCTGCATGTAAAAGAAAACATCCACGAACATGCTCCGCAGCTTACGCATTATCACCGGCTGGTTGAGCGCTTTGGATTGATAGATGATATCCGCTTTTGCTTAACTGCCGATGTAGCTAATGTGTTACCATTGTACAAAGAAGGAATGTTATTGAAAGCGTAGGTTTTTAAAAAAAGGCATCTAAGATACTTCGGTTTTTTTACATTCTGTTCCTTCATTACGTGTTTTTATTTCTTTCTCTTTTTCACAGGAAATGTGAGCAGAATCCTTTTACTTTTGCAGATTGGCCTTTACACAACGGCCCTTTAATAAACTATTATCCAGAATGGCGTTACCACATTTGCTGAAGTTTGCTTACAATCATGGAACCGAAGAAGTTGTCCGCAGAGGAAAAAAAATACACGCCATTGGTTTTGCCGAAATGGTGGAACATGATGAACTGATGGGCTCTGTTGTATTTCGTGTAAGAGACGATTCATATTCTACTTTTTACAAAGTATATATTCAAAAGTACAAGGATGCAAACGCCATGAATGTGCGTTGCAGTTGCCCGTATAATCTGGGCGATATCTGCCGGCACGAAGTAGCATCTTTGTTTCAACTGCAGGATTTAATTGATAAAAATATTCTCGGCATCCGTGACCTGCGGTACGATCAGCGCCACACGGTGGTGAAGATGAAAAACATTGAACTGAAAACCATCCGCACCTTAACCGCTGCTGCTGCATTAAGTGATGCAGAGATTTTTTTACGCAGCAATAAAGCATCGGTGCTTTCAGCAAAAGATGAATGTGTAAAAGCCGAAGTACAAATGAACGGCGAGAGCTGGCCCGTAACCATACAAAAAAACGACGAACGTAATTTTGATACCTCCTGCACCTGTGCCGAAAATGCACATGCTATTTGCGAACACAAAGCCATTGTGTTTATTCAGCTGCTCAACTCACACGGCCCCATGTATTTCGACAGTATCCGCAACATGGAAAAAGAGAAAGGGAAACTGCTGGCCATTTACGGTTACTCTTTAACAGATAACTGGAAAGAAAAATTTGAATTTATTTATAAAGACGGCAAGCCTTTTTTACGTGTGCTTGATCCGGGTGTAAAAAGAGTAGAGCCCTCTGCACTAAAAAAACCCGAGCCTGTTGCCGCGGTTACTGTAACCGAAACAGAAACAGAAATTGCAGAAGAACAGAAACAGGAAATCCGTTTGGGCATTGTACTCAACAATAACAGCAAACAGTTTCCTTATTTCAGTATAGATGTTGTAAAAGGTGAAACCACTGAAGATGGTGCTGAGTTTATTGGTACTGTTGAAAAGCTGGATGTAAGTAAGTTTATTGAAACAGACGATCTTACAGAAGCAGATAAACAATTGCTGCAACTGCTCCGCAGGTTACAACCGGCAGAGATCAGCAAATTTGTAAACAGGAACTCGCCCTTTTCCGGTATCTGGGAAAACATCATTCACCATGAAGAAGATGATTTACCCGAAGACACCAAAACACTGATGCTGGAATATCTGTTGCCACGTATTCAAAAATTGTTTTCTGAAACGAGTGCTCCGTTTTTGCTCTTGGAAAAAGGAAAAGAGTTTAAAACAAAACATCTTATTCCGGTTTCTACTTCAGCTACATTTTTGAAACCGTTTTTTGAATTAAAGCAATTAAAAAATAAATGGGAGTGGAGTTGTAAAGTAAAAATAAACAGTGCAGCAGTTGATGTGCATGAGAACGACTGGAACAGTCCGCTTATTTTTTTAATGAACGGCGAAGCAAGAACATGGGAGAAACAGGAAGATGCGCAACATGTCATTGATTTTGCAGGTAATAAAAACAAACTCATCAGCAATCAGGAGTTATCTGTGTTTCTTGAAAAAGAAGCATTGAAAATTGCAAGAGAATATCATGTGGAGTTTGATCAGGCGTTGATTAAAGAAGTAAAATCGGGTGAGCCCGATGTTACACTGCAATTACAGGAGCGTGGCGACTATTTGGTCATGATCCCCACCTTCAGTTATAAAGGATATAAAGTAAGAACAACAGATAAAGACGAAATTATTTTACCCGGCGAAGACGGATTAATTATTGTGAACAGAAACCGGGAAAAAGAAAATGAGTTTATTGGTAAGGTTGAAAAGCTGCATTCGCAGTTTGTGAAACCCGATGGCGGTGCACAGCTTGCATTAAAAGGCACCGAAGTATTAAAGAACAACTGGTTCTTTTTATTTGTAGATGCCATGAAGGAAATGAAAGTACCTGTTGAAGGATGGGATGTGTTAAAAAACTTCCGCTTCAATACATCTAAACCAAAAACACAAATCTATATCAGCAATGGTGTAGATTGGTTTGATGCAAAAGTGAATGTGGTGTTTGGTGATCAGCAGGTAAGTATTGCCGAAGTAAAAAAAGCATTGGCCAATAAACAAACACTGGTGCATCTTGCAGATGGTACATTAGGTGTGTTGCCGGAAGAATGGATCAAGCGTTACTCCATGCTCTTCCGTGTGGGAGAAAATAAACAGGACAAACTCCGTTTATCTAAATACCACATCAGCGTGATTGATGAGTTGTACGAAACCCGTGATGAAGCCGAACTCATGATTGAGCTGGAAGAAAAATATGAACGGCTGCGTGAATTCAAACAGATTAAAAAGGTTGATCCTCCAAAACATTTAATGCCCATCCTTCGTCCTTACCAGGAAAGCGGTTTTCACTGGCTTAATTTTTTGAGCGAAGTGGGCTGGGGCGGTATTCTTGCCGATGATATGGGTTTGGGTAAAACCATTCAGGCGCTTGCGTTCTTACATCACCTGCAGGAAAAAAACGGATCGTTGAAAGCACTTGTTGCATGCCCCACTACACTGATGTTTAACTGGGAAAATGAAATTAAAAAATTTGCACCCGGCCTAACCTATCATATACATCATGGCGCACAGCGTACCAGAGATAAACAGATGTTTGAGCAATACAATATTATTATCACCACTTATGGCACTTTGCGCAGTGATATTAAGCTGCTGAGTGAACAGGCATTTGATTGTGTGGTGCTCGATGAAAGCCAGGCCATTAAAAACCCCAACAGTAAAGTAGCCAAAGCATCGTGCCTGCTAAAAAGCAAACACCGTTTGTGTATGAGTGGTACGCCTTTGCAGAACAATACATTCGACATCTATGCTCAAATGAATTTTCTCAACCCCGGTATGCTGGGAAGTGTAGAACATTTCAGAAACGATTTTGCAACGCCTATTGATAAGTTTGGTGAAAAAGAACAGAAAGATCATTTGCGTAAATTATTGTTTCCTTTTATTCTTCGTCGTACAAAAGAACAGGTAGCAAAAGATCTTCCCGAAAAAACAGAAACCATTCTCTATTGCGAAATGGAAGATGAGCAACGGAAAATTTATGATGCATACCGCAATGAGTACCGTTCAAAAATTCTTGGTACCATTGAAGAAGTGGGTATTGGTCAATCGCAGCTTACCATCTTACAGGGATTGATGAAGCTGCGGCAGATATGTGATTCACCTTCTATCTTAAATGAAACAGAAAAACTTCCCAATCATTCAATTAAGTTAGATGAGATAGCCCGTGAGCTGGAAGAAAACATGGGCAATCACAAAGCACTGGTGTTCTCTCAGTTTCTCGGCATGCTTGCATTGATCCGTGAAAAACTGGAACAGCAGAATATTCCTTATGTATATTTTGATGGAAGCACTTCAGCTGCCGACCGTGAAAAAGCGGTGCAGGATTTTCAGAACAATGAAGAAACCCGTGTATTTCTTATTTCATTAAAAGCCGGTGGTGTGGGTTTAAACTTAACCGCAGCCGATTATGTATACATTGTAGATCCATGGTGGAACCCCGCTGTGGAGCAACAGGCCATTGACCGTACACACCGTATCGGGCAAACCAATAACATCTTTGCCTACCGGATGATTTGTAAGGATACCATTGAAGACAAGATCCTTCAGTTACAGGAGCGCAAGCGTTCACTTGCTCGTGATCTGATTGCTGATGATAATGGATTTGTAAAAACCCTTTCACGTGAAGATGTAGAATATCTGTTCAGTTAAGTTTTGTTTTTATAAAGGATATTGGATTGTACTAACAACAACCTGTCTGCCGACCGGCAGGTATAAAAAGTATAATACTGAATTATTGATTTTCAGATACTCTCTTTTTTGATTCGTATCATAGTATATCATAAATTAGAGTGTTGTGTGCAAGGCTATAATGAATCTCTGTATAATCAAAATATCAATTATATCATTGGCATTTTTTTCGTGCAATAATCCGATGACAAAAAAGGAAGAAATAAAACAAGCATTAGGTGATTTGACAGACAAAGACCTAATACCTCACTATAAGACAGTTTTTTTGCCAGACTCAGTCGAGCTTGAAAACGTTGAACCTTTCCTGAACAGTGATTCAATTGAACAAAAAACATGTTTGACAATTCTTTCAAATTCCTGCAAAGAACTAAAAGCCGACTTCAACAACTACTTACTTGACACATACGAAACCCTTGAATATACCGACGACCGATTAACATTCCCGGACATCGGAAACATTTCTCGATTTATAGTTTGGAAATTTAAGTTCAACGATACCAATTGTTTTGACAAAGTATTTGAATACGCTGAATTAATTCTTAACAACGGCAGCGAGTCAACTAAAAATTTAATAATTGTTGGACTCTTTGAAGGCATTCAAAATGTTTGTGGCTGGCATCAAGTGGACTATTACAAAGGATTTGACAAATGGCTTCGACCGAATTCAAAAAAAGCATGGGACGACTTAATTGATTTTTGGGAAAAGGGAAAAAAGTGATGAAGCAAAGCTGCCAACAAATGCATTTGTTCTATTGGGCCTGACGAATAGCATCTTTCATCGTTCGGTTCGCTGCTGAGCTTTTTGTCCCTGCTTGACTTTTACCCCCACTGGTGCAAGCGTCTCGCTTGTACCTTGTTCGAACACAATTAAAGTTAGCAGCACAAGCGAGACGCTTGCGCTATTTTAAGAAACCTATAGAATACTAAATGACTACGCCCAACATTGCCCATGCTAATAGTGGATCTTGACTTTGCCAAGACCCACTCAACACACTCAATAATACGGGAACATTTAGCTACTTTTAATAGTATCAAATGATAGTATCAAATGAAGCCGCCATATAATTTAACAGGTGAAATTCTGAAGCTGGTTAGTGAGGTCTCTCATAAAATTGGAGAGGTCAACGCTTCTTTTCTCACCAAACAATCGCCTGAGTTACGAAAAAGAAACAGGATCAGGACAATTCATGCTTCTTTAGCCGTTGAAGGAAATACGCTTTCCATTGATCAGGTAACTGCACTGATTGAAAATAAAAGAGTACTCGGCCCTGCAAAAGATATTAAAGAGGTCTCCAATGCAATTGAAGTATATAAGCAACTGAATAAGTTCAATCCTTTAAATGAAAAGAATTTTTTATCTGCGCATAAAATTCTGATGCAAGGTTTAATTAAGAACGCCGGAAAATATCGAAACTCCGGAGCGGGGATTTTAAAGGGTTCGCAGATTACTCATTTAGCTCCCCCTGCAAGTAATATCTCTTTCTTAATGAAAAACTTATTCAATTATCTAAAAAAAAGCAACGAACTTATCCTTATAAAAAGTTGCGTATTTCATTATGAAACAGAATTTATTCATCCGTTCTCTGATGGCAATGGAAGAATGGGAAGGCTTTGGCAAACACTTCTTTTAATGCAGCAATATCCTGTGTTTGAATTTTTACCGTTTGAAACTTTAATCAGTAAAAATCAAAAGAGGTATTATCAAGCCCTTTCAACATGCGACAAGCTGGGTGAATCAACGGCTTTCATTGAGTTTATGCTTTCTGTTTTAAATGTTTCACTTGATGAATTGCTTACTGAGAGATCTGGCCCAATCTCCAGCTCAGACAGAATCCATTTATTCCTGTCAAGTGGAATAAAAGAGTTTACCCGTAAAAACTATATGAACTATTTTAAAACGATTTCATCAGCGACTGCAAGCCGTGACCTGGTATTTGCCGTTAAAGAAAATCTCGTGAAAAAAATTGGCGAAAAGAATAAGACGATTTACACAGTAAAATAGCATTCCTGCGTTGAACAAATGGTTTTGTTCAAGCGTGGCTTGATAAACAAACATCAGCTAAGTGCAAAGTCAGGTATATGGAATCCTAATACCACAGCTTCGCAAATACCTGTCCTTTACTTGAAACAGTAAAATACCTCTTCCATTAATTTTCTTACACCGAACTCTTACTCTTGTATCTTGTTGTCGGGAGCATTAACTTTAGCCTCCTAACTGCAACATCATGAGAAAAATTTTCCTCCTTACATCAGTTCTAATCTGTTCGTTTTATTTTGCTTCCTATGCACAAAAAGGAATCCCTAAAACAACCAAAGCTATTTTACTGCCAACCGTTAAACCGGTCATTGTATCAACAAGAGTGATTACTGCCGAAGAAGAAGCGTTCTTAAACTTAAAGCATGAAGAAGACCGTAATGATTTAAAAGGCCGAGACACCGTTACCTTCAGAAAAAAAGCACCGGCTTTTGATAAAGATCCGGTGATACAGCAAAATTATACACAGCGTGCGGTGAACCAGCTATCGGTCATCGGTCAGTTCGATGCATTTAATTTTACCAATGTAAATCCGCCCGATCCCAGTGGTGATGCGGGTCTTGACCGTTATATTGCTTCAACCAACGGCGGTTCTACCTTATTATCTGTGTATGATAAAGCGGGCAATCTGGTACAGGGAAATATCACGTTTCAGAGTTTGGGTACACTGGGTGCCGGCGTAGGCGATCCCATTATTTTATATGATGAACAAAGCAACCGTTGGTTTATTTCTGAAATGTCGAACTCCTCACTGCGTATTTATGTTTCACAAACATCCAATCCCATCGGTACTTATTTTCAATACCAGATTGCAACAGGATCACTGCCTGACTATCCGAAGTATGCCATCTGGAACGATAAGTTAATTGTAACCAGCAATCAAAGTTCTGTTCGTAATGTGTATGTGATGAACAAGACCGATATGCTTGCAGGTAATCCCATCACCGCACAATTATTTTTTACTCCACGTGTAACCGGTTTTGGTTTTCAGGCAACCACACCTGCAGATGTGGATGGACCTTTATCTCCCGATCCATCTTCGCTCCCCATGTTGCTTCGCCACAGAGATGATGAACGTATTGGTACAGGCACTCCCGATAATACACAGGATTGGATTGATTACTGGACACTCAATATCAACTTCACCACTCCAGCTTCTTCTGTTATGACAGGGCCTATCAGTATTGGCGTGGCCGAATTTGACAGCGACCTGTGCGGATTAACATCGTTCAACTGTTTTCCTCAACCCGGTACTACAACAACACTGGATCCTTTACGTGAGGTGTTGATGTATCGTGTACAATACAGAAGGTTTGCAGGTTATGAAAGCATGGTGATGAATTGGGTAACCGATGTAAACGGTTCAAACCTCGGTGGTATCCGCTGGACGGAGTTAAGAAAAACAACGGGTGCATGGTTTAAATACCAGGAAGGAACCTTTGCTCCTGCAGATGGTTTAAACCGATGGATGGGAAGTATTGCACAGGATAAGTTTGGAAATATTTCCATAGCATATTGTGTTTCTTCCACAACAAAATTTCCTTCGCTGCGAATTACCGGAAGAAAAATAACCGATCCGTTAGGGCAAATGACTGAACCTGAAATTGAAATTGCAACAGGTACCAATCGTTCCAACAGCAATCGCTGGGGCGATTATCAACACCTGTCTGTTGATCCTGCAACCGATGAAAACTTTTGGTTCACCGGTTTATATGCCACAGCCAATACCAACTGGCGCACAAGAGTTGCTCATTATAAATTCAACAACTGTTTAAATCCGTTTAACAGCAGTGCAACAACAACACAGAATGTGAATTGCTTTGGAGGCAATAACGGAACCATTGAAGCAAGTACAAGCGGTGGTGGTACACCTCCGTTTCTTTACAGTATCAACGGCGGTACGCCACAGGCATCGCCGGTATTTAATAACCTAACTGCAGGAACCTATACCATTACAGTGAGTGATGCTGCAGGTTGTTCTTCTGTTGCAACAGCTACTGTAACACAGCCATTGCAGATTGGTATTGCTGAAACTGTACAAAACGTATTGTGTAATGCAGGTAACAACGGAACCATTACCATCAATGCCAGCAACACTTCCGGTGCAGTAACCTATCAGTTAAATGCAGGCGCTCCGCAAAGCAGTAATGTATTTACCAATCTTACAGCAGGTTCTTACACGGTTACTGTAAGAGATGGTAATAACTGCAGCAATCAAAAAACAATTGCAGTTACCCAACCTGATTTATTAACAGCAGCAGAAACCAAAACCGATGTGTTGTGCAATGCCGGTAACAACGGAAAAATAACTGTTTCGCCGTCTGGCGGTACAGCGCCTTATCAATACCGTATTGGAACCGGCGCTTTACAAACAAGTAATGAGTTTACAAGCCTTGTTGCTGCTACATATACCGTCACAGTTGTTGATGCCAACAACTGTACTTTTTCTAAAGTAGTAACTATTACACAACCGCCTGCGCTTGCTGCAACAACTGCTGCAGAAGAAGCAACCTGTTTTGGTGCAGCATCAGGAAAAATTACAGTTGAGGCTGCCGGTGGTGTGGGTCCATACCAATATAAACTGGCAACAGGCAGTTACCAATTGGCCAATGTATTTAATAATGTTGCTGCTTCGGTGTATACGGTTACAGTAAAAGATGGTAATGGTTGTGAAACGTCAAGGCAGGTTACGGTTACACAACGGCCGCAACTGGTTTCATTTGTTACTGCAATAAACCCTTCGCCAGAAAACAGATTTACAGGTGTATTGAAAGATTCTGCAGCCGGCGGTACAGCACCTTATCAGTATTCCATTAACGGCGGACCGTTCCAGAGCAGCGGAAACTTTTCTTCTTCTTTTGTGATTGGTCAAAACACACTTACAATAAGAGATGCCAATGGTTGTACCGTTACATCAACCAAACTGATGGAACTTGTTGTAACAAAAGATACCTGGAAGAGCTTTATCAAATTGTATCCCAACCCCAACGACGGAAAGTTTGCGCTTGAATTAAAAGGTGTTGAAGTGGGCAACCGTTTTAATGTTGCGGTGTTTGATCATAAAGGAGCCTTGGTTTATCGTTTCGAAACAGGTATTATCAGTACCGGTGTTTTTGTTAAACAAATAAACATCGGTCAGTTGCAGGGAGGTGTGTATACCATGCGGATCCAATCCAATAACTCAAAAGAAATCGTCAATCAGAAATTTGTCATCGCACAGAAATAGTTTTTAAGAGTCCCGCAAATGCGGGACTCTTTTTTTTCTCCTGTTGTTTTTACTATTTCCTTTTCTCAACTATATTTCTACCTTTAGAGTTCAACTCTTTACAATGAAACTCTTGAACTCTCTGCTTTCTGCTTTTTTACTTCTTTTTACTGTTTCTGTTACTCAGGCACAGATTACAGCATCCAAGGTTCAAAAAGGAAAAGTTTTAGCGACTATTCGTCCGACAGTGGTTTATGCAAAACCTGTACAACCCGTTGTGAGAACGGGAAAAGATACCTATGAAGACAGAGAAGATCTCATCAGACATAATATACCCAGAACAGTGCCCGAAGCACCAAACACAACCGATCCTGTTCAGCAAAAAGAAGCAGGAAAGGCGATTAATACAATCACTGTCATTAATCAGTTCGATGGTTTTAACCTCACCGGTGTTACTCCTGCTGATCCCAGCGGTGATGCAGGGATAGACCGTGTGGTGACATCTACCAACGGATCATCAGCGTCCGGAGGAACACGTTTTGCGGTGTATGATAAATCGGGTACGGTCATTTCTGCTTCGGTTAGTTTTAATAGTTTAGGTACACAAACAGGAGGAAGCGGCGATCCGGTGATTTTATTCGATAATCAATCGAACCGTTGGTTTATTTCTGAAATGGTGGGCGGTGCGTTCAGGATTTATGTATCTCAAACACCTAATCCCATTGGTGCATACTTTCAATACATTGTTCCCAGCAGTGGTACCGGCATTCCCGATTATCCCAAGTACGGTATCTGGAATGATAAGCTGGTGATCACCACCAATCAAACGCCTCCCAACAGCAATACCTATATTTTAAACCGTGCAAACATGGCGGCAGGCTCTCCGGTAACACCCATCGCTTTTATGACCGACCGGCCTGCGGGATATGCTTTACAAAATACAGGACCGGCAGATGTGGACGGTCCGTTAAATCCGGATGCCAATTCAAAAGCAATTATTCTCCGTCACCGTGATGATGAAATAAATCCCGGTACACCAGATAATACCAAAGACTTTATTGAATACTGGGAGCTTGATATTAATTTTTCAACTCCGTCTTCTTCTACAATGACGGGACCCATCCGCATTAACATTGCTGAGTTTGATACGCAATTATGCGGATTGGCTTTTGCCGGTTGCTTTGGTCAGCCCGGCACTTCTACCACACTTATGCCCATTCGTGAAATGATGATGTATCGTGTGCAGTACAGAAGATTTGCAACTCATGAAAGTATTGTGTTGAATTTTGTAACAGATGTGGGCGGCGATCGTGGCGGTATACGCTGGTGTGAGTTGCGAAAAACAACAGGCTCCTGGACTTTATATCAGGAAGGAACCTTTGCTCCTGCCGATGGTTTAAACAGATGGATGGGAAGTATTGCGCAGGATAAACATGGCAATATTGCGTTGGGTTATGCAGTCAGTTCAACAACAAAATTTCCTTCGCTTCGTATTACCGGTCGTAAAGCAAGTGATCCGTTAGGCGTAATGACTGAAGCTGAAATGGAAGTAGCCACCGGAACAAACAGTTCTACATCTAATCGCTGGGGCGATTATTTTCACATGGCAGTAGATCCTGTAACTGATGAAAATTTCTGGTTCAATGGTATGTACTCCACGGGTGGTGTATTGTGGCGTACCAGAGTAGCACACTTTAAATTCAACAATTGTTTAAATCCGTTTAACAGCACAGCATCAACTTCACAAAACGCCAGTTGCTTCGGCAGCAGTGATGGAATTGTAACTGCTACACCGCAAGGTGGAACGGGTCCTTATACCTATCAGCTAAACGGCGGCACACCGCAGGCATCTAATACATTCACGGGTTTAACTGCGGGTACCTATACGCTTACTGTAAATGATGCAACAGGTTGTTCTTCCATTGCTACAACAACGGTTACCCAGCCACCACAAATCAGCATCAGCGAAGCGGTTCAGAATGTGTTGTGTAATGCAGGCAATAACGGAACCATTACTGTTACAGCATCCAATACAGTTGGTACGGTTTCTTATCAGTTAAACAGTGGCACTCCACAGGCAAGTAATGTGTTTACCAATCTTGCTGCAGGTACATATACCGTTACAGTTAGAGACGGAAATAATTGCAGCAATCAAAAGTCTGTAACCATTACACAACCGGCTGCGCTTGTTTCTTCTGAAGCTCCGGTAAACGTTCTTTGTAATGGTGGTAACAATGGAAAGATCACTGTAACAGCAACAGGAGGTACAGGTCCTTATCAATACCGTATTGGTTCAGGAGCATTGCAATCAAGTAATGAGTTTACAAATCTTTTTGCAGGTACATTCAACATTTCAATTGTTGATGCGAATAATTGCACGGTTACAAGATCAGTGACTATTACACAGCCGGCTGCTGTTACCAACTCTCCATCAATGGAAGAAGCAAAATGTTTTGGTGAAGCTTCGGGCAGAATTACTGTTACAGCGGCAGGTGGTGTTGGTCCATATCAATACCGTTTAGGTACAGGAACATTGCAAAGCAATCCGCTCTTTACGGGTTTAGCTGCAGGTTCTTACGCTGTTGTGGTAAGAGATGCCAACGGTTGCGAAACCACACAGAATATTACTGTTACACAACGTCCGCAATTAATTGCTGCTGTAACTTCAGTAAATCCTGATGCATCGAACAGATTTGTGGGTTCAGTAAAAGTTGTTGGAACGGGCGGAACCGGACCTTATGAATATTCACTCAATGGTGCGCCTTATCAAACAAATGGTGAATTTGCAAGCGGGTATGTGATTGGACAAAATACAATCTCTGTAAGAGATGCCAACGGATGTATTGCAACATCAAACAAACTGATTGAACTCAATGTAACTCCGGATACCTGGAAATCGTTTACCAAATTGTATCCTAATCCAAACAACGGAGTATTTTATATTGATATCAGAGGTGTACAGGCTGATCAGAGTTTTCAACTGCAGGTATTTGATGCAAAGGGCAGGATGGTGTACAGTGCACTTACAGGAACTAGCAACACCGGTTCATTTATTAAGCAACTCAACCTGGGTAATCTCGGCAGAGGCATTCATACCATGAAAGTAACCTCTTCTAAAAACAGCCAGCAGATTATTCTACGTTTTGTTGTAAATCAGAAATAAATATTTTTCGTTCTTTCAAAACCCCGGCTATTCTGTCGGGGTTTTTTGTTTTGATTCTGTTTGCTTTATTACCTTCATTAAAAAAAAGATGAACATTGTTGCAGTAATACCGGCACGTTATGCAGCTACACGATTTCCAGCGAAGCTGATGCAGATGCTGGGCGATAAACCGGTTATTCTTCATACCTATCTCAACACAGTTGCTACCGGTTTATTTGCTGATGTGTTTGTGGTAACAGACAGTGAATTGATTTTTTCTGACATTACAAATGCAGGTGGTAAAGCCATCATGAGTAAACAACCACATGAAAGTGGAACCGATCGTATTGCAGAAGCAGTTGCTGAAATGGATATAGATGTCGTGATTAATGTACAGGGAGATGAACCTTTTGTGGATACGCTTGCTTTAAAAAAACTGGTTGATTTATTTGTTGATTCAGAAGTTCAGGTTGCCTCGTTGATGCATGAAATAAACGATGAACAGATGATTCATGATCCAAATTGTGTAAAAGTGGTCGTGAATAAAAAGATGGATGCATTGTATTTCAGCCGAAGTGCTGTTCCATACAAAAGGGATATTTCTATACAGCAGCCTGTTTATAAACACATTGGTATATATGGCTACAGAAAAGAAAGCCTGCTGCGGTTTATTCAATTACCCCCTTCTTTACTTGAACAGACAGAAAAACTGGAACAATTACGTTTACTCGATCATGGAATAAACATTCGTATGGCTATCACCCGGCCATGGGGTGTTTCTGTTGATACACCCGAAGATCTGCGCAGGGCAAATGATCTGTTAAAAGAAAGAGAAAAATAAATACCCGAAAAAGGTGGGAGTTTTTAAAAATGCTTTCTATCTTACACTCGGTTTTTCATAGGATATTGGATTTTAAAACGGGGCAGGATTTCTATCTAGCCCCTTTTTTTATGCCCTGAATTTTATAATCCAAATTTTGCACTCAGCTCCAGCATTTTATCAATTGGTTTTTTAGCTGCCAGTCTCAATGCTTCATCCATCGTTATCTCAGGTAATTCATATTCCATACACAGGTAGATCTTTTCAAGTGTATTGCGTTTCATGTGCGGACAGTCGTTACATGCACAACTGTTATTGGGAGGTGCTGGGATAAAGGTTTTATGCGGATTGGTTTTAATCATCTGATGTAGGATACCTGTTTCTGTAGCAACAATAAATTCGTTGCTGTTATCTTTTTCTGTAAACTTTAATAGTTGTGTGGTGCTGCCAATAAAATCGGCCAACTGTAAAACCGGTTCTTCACATTCAGGGTGTGCAATCACTTTTGCAGATGGATGACGGAGCTTTAGTTTCGTTATTTTT
>JALHRP010000055.1 GCA_022841365.1 Chitinophagaceae bacterium
ATGGTTCACCACATGGCGGAACAGTTAAGACTGCCGGTGATTTTCATATTGAATTAAGTGTAAAAGACGGTATGGTAATGGCCTATTTGCTGGACACTAATGAAAAGGCAATGAAGAATACGGGTGTAACGGGAACAGCCCTTATTCAAATGGCTGACGGACAAACTTCAACCATTCCATTAATTCCAAGCGGTAATGAAGGCTTTATGTACACACTTGATAAAGCTAAAAAGTACAATAAGGCCATTGTAACATTTACAACCGGGGGAAAAACCGCATCGGCTTCTTTTGACCTTACAGCAAAGGCCAAGCCTGCAGCAGATGGGCATAGCCATCAGCATTAATCCGTAAAATATCATGGCAGGCTTCCACCTGCCATGATATAAATTAATTGTATTGCTTTTATTGGTACTTGTAAGAATATTTATTATAACTCATGTTGGAGCCTGCTCAAAAATATGATGCTGAAGTTAAACTGAGACTGATACCGGATATAATTCCGGGATGGAAAACAATTGTAACATTGGTTTCCATAACAGTGTTTTTTGGTTTCTCAATTTGGTGGCTCAATAAAAACCCGGCTTTACAGGGTTTGTGGAACAGCTTCAATATCGACAAAAGGATACCTGCTTCATTTTGCGAACAGGTGCATTTAAACAACCCTGTCCGTCAGCCTGTAAATACTTTCAGCAATATTATTTACTTGGTTATCGCTATTGTTGTTCTAAAAACAAGTTGGGAAGAAAGATTTAAAAGAAATTCCCATGACCTGGTTACTGTTAACACAGTTTATGGTTTTCTTTTTGGCTTAATTCTTCTTTATGTTTTTTTTGCCAGCTCATTTTATCATACATCACTTATAAATATTGCGCATAAACTAGATTACTCAGCCGTATTTGCATTTTCACTTTTCCCGATAATATTTTTTTTACACCGCAGGTATTTAAATCACAACAGCAAATTGCTGGCCGCTCAAAAAAGAAAACTGACTATCGTATTCTTTTCCACTTATCTTTTGGCTAATCTTTTACTCGCTTTTTTAATACCCAGGGGAAAAGAAAGCTTAACCGCTCTTATTCTTATCCAGATTTTTTTGGGATTAGCATTCTTTGCAGCCATAGACAAGTCGGGTAAGCAGGGAAGGTTTTACCTGGCTTTAAGTATTGTTAGTGTTTTGATTGCATTTATATGGTTTGAATTTGATAAATACAAGATTCTTTGCAGACCAAACAGTTATTTTCAGCCGCATAGCTTATGGAATTTATTTATCGGTCTTTCAGCCTATAATTTTTATCTCTATATAAGAAGTGAACCTGATTCGGGAACATTAGTTATTAAAATGAAACAAAAAGAATAAACCTATTATTGATGAAATCGCAATATAAAAACAGCAGGCACCTGTTTGTTATACGAACTGCAATAATTAAAAGGACAAAGTCCGGCTATATGATAATCTGAAAACTTAATAAATAAATCAAAAATGCTTAACAAACTCATACACTTCTCTCTTAAGAACCGTTTACTTGTAGTGGCCATGGCTGCACTGTTAATGGTGTATGGCGTTTTTACTTTGGTAAACCTGCCTGTAGATGTATTACCTGATTTAAACCGGCCAAGGGTAACTATTTTTTTAGAATCAAATGGCATGTCACCGGAAGAAATTGAAGCGCAGGTTATATTACCTGTTGAAACCTCTTTGAATGGCGCACCTGGAGTAGAAGTAGTAAGGTCAGTAGCATCTCCCGGACTGGGTTTGGTATTTGTAGAGTTTGACTGGAACACAGACATCTACCGTGCAAGGCAGTTAACCGCCGAAAAAATACAAACGGTGCAATTGCCCAATAAGATTGTGCCTGTAATGGGGCCAATCAGTTCCGTTATGGGGCAATTTATGATGATAGCCGTTTCATCCGATTCGACATCCCCTGCAGATTTGAGGACTCTTAGTGATTTTGTTATTCGCAGAAGGCTGATGAGTGTTAAAGGTATTGCACAGGTAATTCCCATTGGCGGTGTCCGGATGCAATACCAGGTTTTGATTTCCCCGGATAAATTACGTCAGTATAATTTATCTGTTGGTGATGTTGACAATGCTTTGCAACTTACCAATATCAATACAACTGGTGGTTTTGTAAATGATAATAAAGGCTCTGAGGTATTGGTTCGTAATCTTGCACGGGCCAATACATTAGAAGATTTGGCCAATACAGTAGTGTCCAATAAAAATGGCGCACCTGTACTACTTCACCAACTGGCCGAAGTAAAATTTGGCGGGCCAATAAAAAGAGGTGATGGTTCTCTGAATGGCAAACCTGCGGTAATACTTAGCATAGAAAAACAGCCGAATGCCAATACGGTTACTCTAACAACAGAAATTATAAAAGCAATTGATGATATAAAAAAATCAGTGCCATCTGATGTAAAAATTAATACGGATGTATTTCAACAAAAACATTTTATCGAAAACTCCCTCACCAATGTGGAAGAGGCATTAAGGGATGGGTTTATCCTCGTTATTATCATTTTGTTTCTCTTCCTGCTTAATTTCAGAACCACTATCATCACACTCACTGCTATTCCCTTGTCGCTTATTATTACCGCTATTGTTTTTAAAATGTTTGGAATATCTATCAATACCCTTACACTTGGCGGTCTTGCTATAGCTATTGGAGAGCTGGTAGATGATGCTATTGTAGATGTGGAAAATGTATTCCGGCGATTAAAAGAAAACTGGACAAGCCCCAATCCAAAACCGCTAATGAAGGTAATTTATGAAGCCAGCAGTGAAGTAAGAAATTCTATTGTTTATGCCACTATCATCGTAGTACTCGTCTTTATTCCATTGTTTTACCTGCAGGGGATTGAAGGAAAAATATTTGCACCATTGGGTATAGCGTATATCACTTCAATCATAGCTTCTTTAGCCGTATCACTCACTGTTACACCGGCTTTGTGCAGCTACCTGTTAGGCAAAAAAAGAAATCTGGACCATGTAAATCTTGCCTTTTGGAAAGGAAGAAAAAAACACACCCATACATTTGAAGAGGCAGAGCAGGAAAAACCTCATGGACGGACGATTGAAGAAGAAGCTCTATATGCATCTTCTCATGATGACAGCACTTTTGTGAAGTTCTTAAAACGGCAGGATATTAAATTACTTAAAATTGGATTAAAACGTCCGAAAATAGTTATTGGAATTGCAATCGCTATGATTGTAGCTTCCATGAGTATCATCCCTTTTTTGGGAACAGAGTTTTTACCTCCGTTTAATGAAGGAAGTTTTACTATTAACCTTTCTCTGCCACCAGGAACTTCGCTGGAGGAAGCCAATAAGACAGGAAGCATTGCTGAAAAAGAAATTTTAAAGGTTGATGGTGTGCAGCTTACTGCCCGCCGTACAGGCCGGGCCGAACTGGACGAACATGCCGAACCGCCAAGTAATTCTGAAATTGAAGTGGCGTTACACCCGGATAAAATTGGTAACAGGGATATAATACTTGCTCAGATAAGAGAAAGGCTATCCATATTAAAAGGTGTAACGGTAAATATAGGACAACCCATTTCTCACCGGCTCGACCATTTACTATCAGGCGTGCGGGCACAGATTGCTATCAAAATTTTTGGAAACGATTTGGCTGATTTACGCAGTAATGCCGCCAGGCTAAAAGATATTATCAGTGCGGTGCCTGGTGCAGTAGATGTGCAGGTGGAAAAACAGGTATTGGTACCTCAGCTAAGTATAAGAATAGACCGGGCGGCTGTACAGCGGTACGGATTGCAGGTGGGCAAAGTAGCTGAAGATATAGAAATCTTTTACAACGGTAAAATAAGCACCCAGGTATTGGACGGTCAAAAAACATTTGATATAGTACTGCGTACCACCGATAGTATCAGAAACAATCTTGATGAAATCGGCAATACACAAATAGCAACATCAGATGGTTCATTAATTCCACTCAAGCAAATTGCCAGCATTGAAATGGAAAATGGAGCCAATTCTGTATATCATGAAAATACATTAAGGCGCATTGTTGTTTCTGCCAATGTGCAAGGCAGAGATCTTGGCAGCACGGTAAAAGAAATGCAGCAGAAGGTAAATGAACAACTTCAATTGCCTCAAGGATATTTTCTCCAGTGGGGTGGCCAGTTTGAAAGCCAGCAATCAGCTTCCAAGCTTATTACTATTCTCAGCATATTTTCTATTGCCGGCATCTTCTTGGTATTATACAGCCATTTCAAATCAAGCCGCATTACGCTGCAGATTATGCTCAATGTACCACTTGCATTGATCGGTAGTGTAATAGCAGTATTACTTACCGGCGGTGTATTTTCTATTGCTACGATGGTAGGCTTTATTACACTTACAGGTATAGCATCAAGGAACGGTATTATGATGATTAGCCATTACATACACCTGGTGCAGCATGAGGGTGAAACATTCAGTGATAAGATGATTATCCGTGGTTCGCTGGAAAGATTAGTGCCGGTATTAATGACTGCCTTAGTTGCGGCATTGGCTTTAATTCCCTTAACAATGGATGCTACCGCTCCGGGGAAAGAGATTTTATATCCCGTAGCTACTGTTATACTCGGAGGCTTAATCAGTTCAACATTATTAGATATGATTGTAACACCTGTTGTATTTAAACAGTTTGGCAAAAAAGCATTGGATAAATACATAGCTGAACATAATAAAAAAGATATGGAGTAACGGGCACACACATAAAAAACGTATCACCATGAATTCCAAGGCATAAAAAAAAATAAACAATTTTAAATTAATTTATCATGGACATAAGCACTGAACTTATATTACTGCCCCGTTTGCTAATTGCCACTGTCCTTGGCGGTATCATTGGTTATGAAAGGGAGATACATGGAAGAGCGGCAGGCATCAGAACCTACGCCGCTGTTTCTTTGGGTGCAGCCATGTTTACCATTATAAATGCACATGTGCCCAACTTATCTGACCATACAAGAATTGTTTCGAATATTGTGACCGGTATAGGTTTTTTAGGCGCTGGTATTATTTTTCGGGATGCTGGAAATGGATTGATAACCGGGCTTACTACTGCTGCTACACTGTGGGCTACCGCTGCCGTTGGCGTTGCCGCTGGTTTTGGTATGTATGTTATCAGCATATTCAGCATGGCAATTCTTTTTCTATTACTGTACCTGAATAACGTCCCTTTTTTTAAAAGGCTAAAAAATAAGAATAAGCCATCTCAATAAGCGGGACAATTATAAAGAGGTATATAATTGAAATTGACAAACAGAATACTTTAACGGAACTATTTTGTAAACATCTTAAAATAAAAAATTATGAACCAGAAAATTATCATCCCGCTAATGTGGCTGTTATTTACAGTAGCAGGATGCAGTACCGCCTACAATTTGTCGTATAACGATTACGACCAAACTGTGGATTTCAGTAAATACAAGACATTTTCCTGGATACCCCACACAGATAATGATAATACCCCTTATCATAACCAGATTATTTTCAACAACAGCATCAATTATTTTTCGCATGAACTGGCAGCAAGAGGTATGACGCTGGATAATGACAACCCGGATGTGCTGTTTGAACTAAAGGTAACCGAAAGTAAAAAAAGCAGGACAGAACAGGTACGTACAACTGTTCCAGCCTATAATTATAATAACGCCTATCAATACAGGGCCATTTCACCCCATAATCCCTATTATAATGTTAACCCAAGGGCTTATTATTATAACAGGCCATTGAATTATAATTATAACAGCTATACATACGGTTATACCACGAAAACAGTAGAGTATATCCGGGGAGCCATAACTGTAAATGTAATTGACAGGAAGCAGAATAGATTTATTTACACTGCCACTGTGGAAGCTGATTTATACGACCCTTCCACTTTGCAAAGAGAATTACATCCTGCTGTGCATACACTTTTGGAGAATTACCCGGTAAAGCCCCCTACAACAACAAAAAAAAACAGAAGATGACGAAGTTCAATGAAATGAATTTGATTTTAAAAATAACATAGCATTAAAAACTAACATTATGAAACAGTTATTTGTATTTATCATGATGCTGTTATCTGCATCATTTGTGTACGCACAGGATATTATTACACTGCGTACCGGAGAAACTATTAATGCCAAAGTATCAGAAGTAGGTATTAATGAAGTAAGATATTTCAAGTCCTCTAATATTAATGGGCCGGTGTATGTTGCTGCCAAAGCTGACATTAGCCAGATTGTATATGAAAATGGAAACAAGGACGTATTTAATGCCACCGCACAACAACCAACTACAGTAATTGTACAGCAACCTCAAACTGTTTATGCAGAACAGCCAGTTGGCAGAAGAAACCTTTGGAACAGCGGCCGGTGGTATCCTGTTGTCGTTAGTCATATTGACCTTGGGCATCATGGCAGGTATTATTATAGTGGTCATCACGGAGGTCATAACGGGCATCATTAATTGTAAAACATGGGTCGGAGCCCTGCTTTAGTTTCCTTATTTATAATGAAACGCTTTGTGGAGCAGGGTTTCCGAACCCACCAACTGATAAATCCGTTTAAAACCGGATTTAATCAGAGTATCATTTTATAAAAAATCAATGTATTGGAGCAAACAAAATACATACCGGCACTTCGATTCAAATGGTTAACTCCATTGTATGATTTTTTGATAAATATTACAATGCCAGAGAAAAAAATTAAACAGACATTAATTGAAGCAGCCAATATTCCGGCAGGAGCAAAAGTATTGGATTTTGGGTGCGGTACTGCTACACTAACTATTATGGTAAAAGAAATGTGTCCTGGAGCTAAGGTGACAGGAATTGATGTGGATAGTGAAATATTAGAGAGGGCAACTCAAAAAGTAAAAGGAAAGAAATTAGATATTTTTTTACTGAATTATGATGGTAAGCATTTACCCTTTCTGCGTAATGCTTTTGACAGAGTAATTTCCTGCCAGGTTTTTCATCATCTTGATACAGATACAAAGCAAAATATGCTTGCAGAAATGTTTCGGGTTTTAAATAAGGACGGGCAGTTGCTTATTGCCGATTTTGGCCGTTCCAAATCATGGATTCAAAGAACGCTTTTTAATATCATAAGGGGCCTGGATGGATTTAAATCAACAGATGCAAATGCTAAAGGGTTATTACCTGATATGATTTCGGACGCCGGATTTGAAAATGTGGCCATTAAAAACCGCTTCAGGACGGTGTTTGGAGAAGTACAAATAATCAGTGCTGAAAAAATATAAATACAAATAGATATTATCATGAAAAAAACAGTTTACTTGCTCCTTTTAATCATAGTAACAGCCTTTGCAGCGAAAGCACAGGAACAAAAGAAAGAAGAGGTTTGTTACAATCCCAATTTAGTAAAGGATACCAGCAAGAACAGCATTAGATCCATGGCCTTTGCTGTAATTCATGGCGACAGTATAAAAATCAATTATCATTCTCCCGGTGTTCGTAAAAGAATAATATGGGGCGGTCTTGTTCCTTATGATGAAGTATGGGTAACCGGTGCACATGATGCCACTACCTTGGAAATGCCAAAGGCATTTGTTGTGAATGGCAAAGAAATACCAGCCGGTAAATATGCAATTTTCTCTATTCCAGGTAAAAAGGAATGGACGCTGATTATTAATAAAAACTGGAAACAGCATCTTGCAACAGAGTATGATGAAAAAGATGACATTATAAGGATTAAAGTGAAATCAAAAAAAATAGTCATACAGAGCGGTTGCAATATTTTATTGAAACAGGAAAAAGTGAAACTGGCAGGATTGCTGTAGCATGGGAAAAGATAAGAGTTGAATTAGATTTCAGATTCCTCAAATAATATCAGCAGTAAATTATTCAAATATGTTCAAAGAATTTCCTTCGTTACATCCGCTTGCAGTGCATTTTCCCATTGTACTCATCTTATTGGCTGCGGCTTTACAGACCGTGCTGGTTTGGAAAGACCTGAAGCAGATTAAATGGGTTACACTTGTTATTATGTGTGGAGCATTTATCTCATCTCTCGCCGCCAGCACAATCTTTCATGCAGAACCATCAGCGGATGCCCCCAAAGCAGCTTTGGAAATATTTGAACAACATGAAAAGTATGCACAACTTACGCTTTGGATGAGCGGTATTACTTTTTTGCTGAAAAGCATCGGTATTTTTTTAAAAATCAACCGGCGTTCATTTGAAATTATTGTATTGATTGCCGCCATCATTGCTGCTGTTTTTCTTTCTATTGCCGGGCATCACGGGGCAAGGCTTACCCATGTGGCTGGCGTAGGCCCTATGGGCAAATATTTAATGAAAGGCCATGGCAAAGGCGGCAATATGGGTGACATGAAGAACATGGATATGAAAAATGATACGGCAATGAAAATGAACGATACCATACCCGGTATGAACAACATGGATAATATGCCGGGAATGGAAAACATGAAAACGGATTCTTCCATGAATATGAAAGGTATGAATATGCCCGGCATGGATAAAAATACAGGCATGAACAATATGAAGGACATGAAAAACATGAAAGGAATGGATAAGATGAAAGGCATGAAGAATATGCCTGGTATGGATAACATGAAAGACATGAAGGGTATGGAAATGGATTCTTCCATGAACATGAAAGATATGAACAACATGCCGGGAATGGATAAGATGAAAATGGATTCATCAATGAATATGAAAGATATGAACAAAATGGACATGCCTGGCATGGACAACATGAAAATGCCGGTGAAAAATCCAATGGATACATTACGTTTTCCCGACAATAACCCGGCCCGTAAAAAGAATTATAAGCAGCCAAAACAATAAATACTATCATTATGAAGAAACTGCTTTCACTTGTATTCCTGATTCCTGTTTACACTTTTGCACAGATGAATCACTCCATGCCAGGAGAAATGGATGGTGGACTTAAAAAAACAACGTCGTACAATTTCCCTTTAAAGAAAACCCAGCTTGCTCCCGGAAACATATACCAGGGTAAGAAAGTGGAGTACGACTTGTATGTAACCGATACGATGGTAAACTTTACCGGCAAACGACGTCATGCCATTGCAATCAATGGACAGATACCAGCTCCTATTCTTGAATTTACGGAAGGCGATACTGCGATTATCAGAGTACACAATATGATGAAGATGGAAACATCCATTCACTGGCATGGAATATTATTGCCTAACAAAGAAGACGGTGTTCCCTATTTAACAACTTCTCCTGTGGAAGCTGGTAAAACTTATACATTCACTTTTCCATTGATACAAAGCGGTACTTATTGGTATCATTCACACACTATGCTGCAGGAGCAAAGTGGTTTGTATGGCTCTATTGTAATTCACCCTGCCCAACCAGAACCGCAATTGAAAGAGTATGTATTATTATTATCAGACTGGACGGATGAAAACCCACACCAGGTATTACGTTACCTGAAACGTGGCGGCGAATGGTATGCCATTAAAAAAGGTGCATTGCAAAGCTATGGAGAAGCTATTGCAGCAGGTGCATTTAAAGATAAACTCAAACAGGAATGGCAGCGTATGCCTGCTATGGATGTATCTGATGTTTACTACAATAAATTCTTATTGAACGGGCAGGAAACAAATGAATTTAAAGATGCAAAGCCTGGAGAAATAATCCGGCTAAGGATTATCAACGGTTCGGCTGCCACTTACTTCAACCTGCAGTATGGCAACAGCTATATGCGGATAATTGCCGCTGATGGCATTAATGTAACTCCTGTTAATGTAAATAAACTGGAAATTGCTATTGCAGAAACTTACGACGTATTGATTACAGTGCCCGAAACAGGCAGTGCAGAACTTAGGGCTACTTCATGGGATGTAATGGGATATTCGTCTGCTTTCTTTGGCAACGGCCCTATTATTAAAGCCCCGGATATTCCAAGGCTGAATTATTTTAAAATGATGCAGCAAATGGGCAGTATGAACATGAAGACTATGGATATGGGCAATATGCCGGGTATGGAAATGAAGAATATGAGTATGCCTGCTGATACTATACCCAAAAAGGAGGAAATGAATATGCAGAATATGGAAGGCATGAAGATGGACGATATGGCAGGCATGGATATGAAAATGGAAATTCCGGGTGAATTCAATTACAATATGCTGCGGGCATTGCATCCAACCACATTAGATTCCTCTTTAGTACCACGGGAAATTAAGCTTGCACTTACCGGCAATATGCTCCGGTATGTTTGGTCGTTTAATTTTAAAACATTATCAACTGCTGATAAAATACTTATCAGAAAAGGAGAAAGAGTAAGATTCGTTTTAACCAATAATACCATGATGCGGCACCCGTTGCATTTGCACGGCCACTTTTTTCGGCTCATCAATACTCAAGGTGAATATTCGCCCATGAAACACACATTTGATATCAAGCCAATGGAAACAGTTACTATTGAGTTTGAAGCCAACGAAGAACAGGACTGGTTTTTTCATTGCCATATTTTATACCACATGATGGCAGGTATGGCAAGGATAGTAAGCTATGAAGGAAGTGAACAAAACGAATTTGCCAAAACCGGTTATAAGAAATTAAAAAAAGAAGATAATGCTTTTTATCCCTGGTATGATTTGTCAGTGCATTCACAAGGTGCATGGTTGAGTGGAAATATTTCAAACAATAAAACGGCATTGGAATTTGAAGGAAGAGTAAGTTGGAAAGGTGATTACGAAACGGAAACGCATTTACTTCGTTACCTCGATAAAAAACAATACCTCGCCTTTTATATAGGCTATGATTATAGAAAAAATAAAACGCTGCCATTAGCAAACAAACCCAACTCAAAAGATAATCGCAGGGTTTTTGATGCAGGGTTTTATTATTTATTGCCCATGCTTATACGTTCTGAATGGCGAATTGACCATACAGGTCGTTTGCGATTACAATTAGAAAGAAGAGATTTACCCTTGAGTAATAATTTCTTTTTCGATTTCAGAGTAAATACCGATATGGAATATAACGTAGCAGCAAGATATATGATTGCTAAATCATTTTCAATCAGCACAAATTATGACAGTGATTACAAATGGGGAATTGGATTAACATGGCACTATTGATTTCTTAAAAACAAATAAAAATGTTTTATGGAACATAATCACCACAATCAACAACGGTACACCTGCCCAATGCATCCTGAAATTGTGAAGAACGAACCCGGCAGTTGTCCCAAATGCGGAATGACACTCGTTCCTGTTGAAGCAAAAGAGAAGGAACATTCTCATTCGCACCATCAACACACCGATCATAAAAACGAGGCATCTTCTTCCCATATAAAGCATGTTATACCGGCTGTAGAGATGCAAAGCTCACAAGGCTTCCGGAAATATACCTGTCCTATGCATCCGCAAATAGTACAGGATAATCCCGGCAAGTGTCCTTTGTGTGGTATGTGGCTTGTGCCTCTTACCAAGCCAGGTACTCAGGATGGACACGAGGCTCATGCGTCAGGCATTGCTGATTTTAAGAAACGATTCTATGTTGTTTTAGTACTAACCATTCCAATCATGCTGCTATCAGAAATGATTCAGCATTGGTTGAATATTCATGTCAATTTTCCCGGGTCGAAGTATGTATTACTCATTTTATCTTCTGTCGTATTCTTTTATGGCGGCTGGCCATTTCTAAGAGGGTTAGTTGGGGAAGTGAGGGCAAAAAATCCTGGCATGATGACGTTGATTGGGTTTGCCATTTCTGTAGCCTATATCTACAGTGTAGCAACTGTACTGGGATTAGAAGGCATGGATTTCTTTTGGGAGTTAGGAACACTAATTCTTATCATGTTATTAGGACACTGGATAGAAATGAAATCTGTTGCTGGTGCATCAAGGGAATTGGAATTATTAGTACAGTTAATGCCGGATGATGCTCATTTGGTAAATGGTGATATAATAACTGATGTAAAAACAGAATCGCTGAAAGAAAATGATGTGATACTTATTAAGCCCGGTGAAAAAGTTGCAGCGGATGGCGTTATCGTAGATGGGGAAAGTTACCTTAATGAATCCATGCTCACCGGCGAATCGAAACCAGTGGAGAAAACAAAAGCTGATAAAGTGATTGCGGGTTCTATTAATGGCAATGGAGCTATAAAAGTTGTTGTATCACATGGAGCCAAGGATTCCTATTTATCACAGGTTATAAAGTTGGTTCAGGATGCTCAAAAAGCAAAATCCAAAACACAATTAATTGCAGACAGAGCAGCAAGATGGCTTACGCTGATTGCTATTTTAGCAGGCATCACCACATTTCTCGTATGGTATTTATCAGGAAAAGACTTAGCGTTTTCCATTGAGCGGATGGTAACCGTAATAGTAATATGCTGCCCTCATGCTTTAGGGTTAGCCGTGCCATTGGTGGTAGCGAAATCAACAGCATTATCAGCAAAACATGGGTTACTGATCAAGAACAGGACAGCCTTTGAAAATGCAAGAAAGATAACTACGCTGGTGTTTGACAAAACAGGAACATTAACGGTAGGTAAATTTCAGGTAGTGCGGTATGTTACACATAACGATAAATACACCCAAGAGCAGGTACTTCAATATGCAGCAGCCCTTGAACAAAATTCGGAACATCCCATAGCAACGGGCATAACCGCCAAAGCAAAAGAACTGAATCTTGCACTTCCTGTCGTTACGGGTTTTGAAGCTATCACGGGAAAAGGAATAACTGGTATTATCGAAAGAAAAGATGTAATGGTGGTTAGCCCCGGATATTTAAAAGAAAAGTTTTCATTCCTTACAAAGGAAGATATGGTTAAGGCAGAAGAAACCCTCGTATTTGTATTAATTGATGATAATATTGCCGGTTCCATTGCACTGGCTGATGAAATAAGACCAGAATCAGCAGAGGCAATTAAAACATTGCATGAAAATAATATCAAGGTAATCTTATTAACAGGTGACAATGCAACCATAGCTAAAGGTGTAAGTGAACGATTAGGTATGGATAGTTTTTTTGCTGAAGTATTACCACACCAAAAACTGGAAAAAATTAAAGAGTTGCAAGGTAAAGGAGAGTTTGTTGCGATGACGGGTGATGGTGTAAATGATGCACCTGCCTTGGCACAGGCCAATGTAGGTATTGCTGTTGGTTCAGGCTCTGATATTGCCGCCGAAACAGCAGGAATTGTATTGGTTAACAGCAATCCCAAAGATGTTGTTTCATTGATTCAGTTTGGTAAAGCCACTTACAGAAAGATGATTCAGAATTTAATTTGGGCAACGGGGTATAATGTAGTGGCTTTACCATTGGCGGCAGGTGTATTATACAAAATAGGAATCTTGTTAAGCCCGGCTGCAGGTGCAGTATTGATGAGTGTGAGCACAGTTGTAGTAGCAATCAATGCAAGTCTTCTAAAAGTAAAATAAACCAATGAGCTATATTGTAATGGCAAAAAGCAAACACTACTATATCCGAAAGACACACCGTTGGCTCGGTGTAATTTTAGGTATCCAGTTTTTATTATGGACAATTGGCGGCCTTTATTTCAGTTGGAGCAATATGGATGAAGTGCATGGAGATTTACAAAAGAAAAATGCACCACTACTCTCATCTGATATTTCTCTGGTTAGTCCTACAGTAGTGCTGGATACAATAAAAAAAGTTCACCCCATTGATTCTGTTGTGTCTATCCAATTGATTGAAGTTCTTGGTAAGCCTTTTTACCAGGTTCGTTGTATAAGTGCCATTCACAATGAATCTAATCATGAACATGATATGCAGGCAATGAATCATCTTGCCAATGCAGAAACAGGTAAGCTTCGTGGGTCATTGACAAAGGAAGAAGCAGTTGAAGTAGCTAAAATGAGATTTAACGGTGAACCAAAAGTAAAATCAGTTGAATACCTGACAGGCACAAATGGTCATCACGAATATCGGGAAAGTCCTTTGCCTGCTTATGCCATTACATTTGAGCATCCTTCAAAAACGACCGTTTACGTTGCCAGTGAATTAGGTACCGTTCAAAAATTCAGGAATAATAAATGGAGAATATTTGATTTTCTGTGGATGATGCACACGATGGTTTATGAAAGCCGATAATTTCGGAAATATGTTACTCTGTGGGTTTTCTATTTTTGGACTGGTAACGGTACTAAGTGGATTTGCTTTGTTTTTTGTCAGCTCAAAATGGTGGAGGAAAGAAGTTTCAAAACCGTTAACGTATAATTAGTAACTATTATTAATTATCCAAGAAAAACTAAAGGGCAACTACTTAATCTGATACTTTATATCATTCTACTAACTTTTCATTGCGGTATTGTTTTGCTGTCATATTAAATTTCTGACGGAATATTTTATTAAGATGACTTTCATCAGAAAAATTCATTTCAGCGGCAATCTCCGAAATGGTAAACTCACTAAATTTTAGTCGGGTTTGAATAAGATTGAGTTTATATTTGGTGATGTAGTCTTTGATAGTGCTTCCGGTTTGCTTTTTAAAATACCGGCTTATGTGGTCAGGCGACTTATTAAAATGGTCAGCTAATTTTTCAATCTTTAGTAATTCTTTGTCGTAAATGTTTTGCTGAATATAGGCAGTTATTTCATGTATTTTAGTTTTAGGATCCTTCGTTACAAAATCTGTTGAAATATTCTGGTGAATATTTCTTGCAATAAAGTGCAACAGTAAAAAAATGATATTTTGAGTTACAATATTTCCAAAAAGCGGCTTCGTTTTTTGTTCTTTTATAAGCTGATTTATTAATATCTCAAATATATTTTTGTCTGCATCTAAAACAATATTGCCTTTGATGTTGTGATGATTGTGAAATATATATTCAAGCCTTTTGAAAAATTCACTCACATCCATTTTTTCATCCTGCCTGTTAGCACTTTTAGAAAAAAAAGCCTTTGTAAAATCTATAATACAAAACTTAGTGGGGATAATAATTTTAAAAGTATGTACATCTTCAGGTGTTAACAGAAACACATCCCCTTTTTTAAAATCATAATTATTCTTATTAATGTTGTGAATGCCTGAACCTTTTAGTACATAAATCAACTCAAAAAAGTGATGCTTGTGAGGACTTGATGCATTTGATTTAAGTTCTTTAACACTTATCTCCACATCATTATACAGGTGCACTGTTCTCATTCCATAAAACTACTGATAAATGCCGGGTTTTTACCTGTTGCTCTAATTTTAAATAAATGACCTTTGTGCTTTGTAAAAGAATATGGACACCAAGGAAGGAAAATTTATTTTTTACCAGTGAGATGGAGCGAATTGCAGAAGGGGAAAAGGGAACCTTTTACAAAACTATATCAAAAAGTATGAGCTAAAGGATAAAATAGAAATACAGAAAATGGGATGTAATGATAGGTGGAATGCTGCGCCCGTTTTGCATCTGCATCCTGATGATATGTGATTTTCAGAACAGGATTTAGGAACCAATTTTAAAAAATATATTCTCAACAAGTAATAATAAAATTATGGAGCAAACAGCAACATTAACCCAACCTAAAAAAGGATTGTCATTTGGCAACTGGGAGCGGCACGAGGAAGCAGTCATAACCGGCTTATGCCTTTTGTTTATCTTACTTGCGTGGTGGGCAGGAAAAAATGAGATGAGAGGAGTAGAAATCGGTTTATATATTCTTGCTTATTTAATTGGTGGCTATCAAAAAGCGAAAGAAGGATTAGAAACGCTTTTTAAGGAGAAGAAGCTTGACGTTGACTTGCTGATGGTGGTGGCTGCTATTGGTGCAGCTTCAATCGGCTATTGGATGGATGGAGCCATTCTGATTTTTATTTTCTCATTAAGTGGGGCTTTAGAAGGTTACACAATGGAAAGAACAAATAAAGCCATTCAATCTATTATGAAGTTACTGCCAGAGGAAGCCATGTTACTGCAAAATGGAATGGAACGAAAGATAAAAGTGGAAGACCTGAAAAAAGGAGATATTATTATTGTAAGACCTGGCGACCGTATTGCCGCTGATGGAATTATTATTGACGGATATTCTGCAATTAACCAGGCATCCATCACTGGCGAAGCCATTCCGGTAGACAAGAAAAAAGATGACGAGGTTTTTTCAGGAACGATAAACGGACAGGGGGCTTTGCAGATTGAAGTAACCAAACCGGCAAAAGAAACGATGCTGGCAAAAATAATTCACTTAGTGCAGGAAGCACAGAGCGAAAAGCCACCTACACAACTTTTTGTTGAATGGTTTGAAGGTATTTATGCAAAGTTTGTTGTGATTTCTGCCGTTCTGCTTATGACCTTGCCGCCTTTTTTAATCAACTGGACATGGAGCGAAACAATTTACCGTGCAATGATTTTTCTGGTTGTGGCTTCTCCTTGTGCTTTGGTATCTTCTATCATGCCTGCATTTTTATCAGCAATATCTAATGCCGCCAGAAAAGGAGTTTTATTCAAGGGCGGTGTCCATCTTGAAAATGTAAGCGGCGTTAAAGTGGTTGCGTTTGATAAAACCGGAACGCTTACAAGTGGAAAACCGAAAGTCATGGATATTCTTCCTCTGAATAATATTACGGAAATACAACTTTTGCGGTTAGCCGCTTCTATTGAAACGCTTTCTCAGCACCCTATTGCTAGGGCAATCGTACAATCAGCCAATGAAAAAAATATTCCGTTGGAAAGACCAAAGGAATTACAAGCCATAAATGGTTTAGGCGTTCATGGCTCTTTAAATGGAGTAGAATATAAAATAGGCAAACCGGAGATACTGGAAGATATAACTATATCAAAAGAACATTTACAAATGGCAGCAGAATTGGAAGAACAAGGTAAAACGGTAATATTCATTGCAGCAAACCGGCAGCTCATAGGCTTACTTTCTATTCAGGACACTATTCGTCCGCAAGCAAAAAAAGTGATGGATGATTTAAAAGAAATGGGCATAAAAGTCGCCTTATTAACTGGTGATAGTAAAACCACCGGCAACGCAATTGGAAAGCAAGCCGGAATTGATGAAGTATATGCAGAATTGTTGCCCGAACAAAAAGTTGAAGCTGTAAAAAAACTGGAAAGCAAATATGGTAAAGTAGCAATGGTGGGTGATGGTGTAAATGATGCACCTGCTTTAGCCACTGCATCGGTTGGAATATCAATGGGAAGCGGCGGAACGGATGTAGCCATGGAAACAGCAGATATTATTTTAATGGCAGATAACATTGAAAACATTCCGTTTGCTATTTCATTAGGAAGGCGTACAAACCGTGTGGTAAAACAAAATGTGGTGTTTGCAATTGCAGTAGCACTTACCTTAATTACACTAAACTTCATTGGTGGTGTTATTAATTTACCATCCGGTGTTGTAGGTCATGAAGGAAGTACGGTGCTGGTGATATTAAGCGGGTTGCGGCTGCTGCGGTAATGTGTAATTGTATATTTATGAATAGTACGCAATTAACAGGTTATGATAAAGAACAATGTAAGACAACACCAAGCGAAACTTTTAAGGGTTTTTGAAACGTGCATAGGACGACAGGTGCCTTGTTTTTTATATTTTTTTTCATTGTAGCCATAACAGGGCTATTGTTAGGCTGGAAGAAAAACAGCGGTGGGTACTTTACGGCAAAATCATACAAAGGCACTTCCACCGATTTAAAAGACTGGCTTTCTATAGACAGCTTACACAAAAACGCCATTACTATTTTGCATAATTCAGTCTCACATGAATTATCAACCGAACCTGACCGCATTGATATCAGAAAGGATAAGGGTATGGTGAAATTTGTTTTTTGTTGATAATTTCTGGGGTATACAACTTGATGGTGTTACGGGCAAATTATTACATATAGAAAAAAGGCGTTCTGATTTTATTGAAAAAGTGCATGACGGCTCTATACTCGACTACTATTTTCGAACTAACTACGGTCAAATAAAATTGGTTTATACTTCTGTCATGGGGCTTGCCCTATTGATTTTCACGATAACAGGATTTTGGTTATCGTATGGTCCTAAAAGAATGAGACGTTTGAAGAATTACAGTTAACATTATTATTAATAAAATAAGTATGGAAGTAAAGTATGATGTGGAACAATTTAATTCTATCGTTAGAAACAGACGAAGCATTTACCCATATCAATATGAAAAGGGAAAAGTGATACCTGATGAAATAATTTGGCAGATACTGGAAAATGCCAACCGTGCCCCAAATCATAAACAAACAGAACCCTGGCGGTTTACTGTTTTCACCAGCGAAGGCTTGGCATACTTTGCAAATTTGCAGGCAAGTGTATACAAACAATATTCCGGCACCAATTTTAACAAAGGCAGGCACCAAAAATTATTAGATTACCCATTAATGGCATCGCATGTTATTGCCATTGGCATGAAAAGAAATGTAGCCAATAAACTTCCTGAAGTAGAAGAAATCATGGCAACTGCATGTGCTGTAGAAAATATGTTTTTGACAGTTACAGCTTATGGATTGGGTTGTTACTGGAGCACTGCAAGTATTACTTATTTTGAGGAAGCAAAGCAATATTTTGACTTAGGCAATGATGATAAATTACTTGGTTTCTTTTATATTGGTTATGTAGCTAAACCTTTTGAAATTCCATCTAAACGCAAAGCAATACAGGAAAAAGTTAAATGGATTGACAAAAACATTTCTACCTAATCTCCCAAATCGTTTAATCTTTTCGAACCAGTACACAAAAAGCAAACTCATATGCAGGCACACAAACCCATTGAAAGGAGGCCGAATGCAGAAGAACTTCAATTTTTTCACTCACGGTAGACATTCCTGTCTCCGAAGTGACGGGTATGCTAATGCCGATTATCCCAAATTTCCTTTAATTTCGCATTTCATGAAAAAAGTGTTGCAAAAAATATTATTGCTGTTTGCCGTAGTAACGGTAATTGCACATAGTACCATGCCCCACCACCATCATGACGAAATCCCTGTAGCAATTGAACAGCATCAAGGTGAAGAAGAACAACCTGCAGGTGTTACTCATCACGATGATGATAAAGACGACCATCACGGTATATTTTCTTTTGCTCAGTTGGATGAAAACTTTGTTCCGGTAAATAGTCAAAACAATAGTTTTGAATTGCCCCTTACATATGTATCTGCATTTTTATTTACTTATCTGTTAGACGATTTTCCAGTCCATATCAAAACACATTTTGGCAGTTACAAAGTGTTTCCACCACCTGAAAAATATTTTCCTTCTTCCTCCCATCGGGGTCCGCCCACTGTTTAATATTATTTAGCTGAATGGCTTTTTATTATCTGTCATACAACAGATAATAATTTCCCTGTTCAGTTTTTTTGTGCCTTATTCAAGGCTCATGCTTTATACATTAATAATATTTATACAGACATGCTCAACAAAATCATTGAGTTCTCCATTAGAAACAAACTCATCATCGGCCTATTTATAATTGGCCTCATTGGCTATGGCAGTTACCAAATTAAAAAATTACCAATTGATGCAGTGCCAGATATTACCGATAACCAGGTGCAGGTTATCACGGTTGCACCGGCATTGGGTGCTCCGGAAGTAGAACGACTTATTACTTTTCCCATTGAGCAATCAAATGCCAATATACCCGGCTTAAAAGAGATTAGAAGTTTTTCCCGTTTCGGTTTATCGGTTGTTACTATTGTGTTTAATGATGCAACTGATGTGTATTGGGCAAGGCAGCAGGTAACAGAGCGGCTGCTGCAGGTGCAGGAACAAATTCCAAAAGGTTTTGGCACACCTAAACTTGCTCCCGTTACCACAGGGCTGGGAGAAATTTATCAATACACAGTTCGCCCAAAAAAAGGATATGAAAGTAAATATAACGCAATGGACTTGCGAACTATTCAGGACTGGATAGTACGAAGGCAGTTATTAGGTGTTAGTGGTGTTGCAGACGTAAGCAGTTTTGGCGGCTACTTAAAACAATATGAAATTTCTGTTGTGCCTGCTAAATTGAAGGCAAACAATATTACAATCAATGATGTTTTTGATGCACTTCAAAATAACAATCAAAACACAGGGGGCGCATATATTGAAAAAGGGCCGACTGTTTTGTTTATCCGTAGTGAAGGACTTATAGGCACAATTGATGACATACAAAACATAGTAGTTAAAAATCTTGTCAACGGTACACCACTTTTAATCCGTGATGTGGCTGATGTTGGGTTAGGAAGTGCCACCAGGTATGGTGCTATGACCTATAATGGCATACAGGAAGTTTCCGGCGCAGTGGTGATGATGCTGAAAGGTGCCAATAGTAATGAAGTAATAAAAAATATTAAAGAACGGATTGGGCAAATTCAAAAAACTTTGCCCGAAGGCGTTGTGATTGACCCCTTTCTTGACCGTACAAAAATGGTGAACAATTCTATCAGCACTGTTTCAAAAAACTTATTGGAAGGTGCATTGATTGTAGTATTTGTGCTGGTTCTATTTCTTGGAAATTTCCGTGCAGGATTTTTGGTTGCTTCGGTTATTCCTTTGGCCATGTTGTTTGCTATAATTATGATGAACATGTTTGGCGTAAGCGGAAACCTGATGAGCCTGGGAGCATTGGATTTTGGGTTGATTGTGGATGGCGCAGTGATAATTGTTGAGGCGGTTATGCACCGGCTCACACATAGCAAGCATTTTAGTAAAGTCAACCGGTTAAGCCAGGCAGATATGGATGGAGAAGTAAAGCAATCTGCCGGCCGAATGATGAATAGTGCGGTTTTTGGACAAATAATCATCCTCATTGTTTATCTCCCCATTTTTTCATTGGAAGGTATCGAAGGAAAAATGTTTAAGCCCATGGCTCAAACAGTTGCTTTCGCATTGTTAGGGGCTTTCATACTTTCACTCACCTACGTTCCTATGATGAGTGCTTTATTTCTAAGTAAAAAGATTTCTCACAAAAGGAATTTGTCAGACAGGATGATGGGCCGCCTTGAACGTATTTATCAGCATACCCTTGATAAGGTTTTAAATTTTCCAAAAACGGTAATTGCTGTGGTCTTATCTCTTTTTACAATTGCAGTTATCATACTTACACAACTGGGCGGAGAGTTTATACCATCTCTTCCCGAAGGAGATTTTGCAGTAGAAACAAGGGTATTGCCAGGCAGCAACCTTAATACTTCAATGACTGCAGTGTCAACAGGTGCAAGAATTTTAAGAGAAAAATTTCCTGAAGTTATAGAAGTAGTTGGTAAAACAGGAAGCAGCGAAATTCCTACCGACCCCATGCCAATTGATGCCAGCGACCTGATGGTTATTTTAAAAGATAAAAATGAATGGACATCAGCAAAAACATATCCTGAACTGGAAGCCAAAATGAGTAAAGCCCTGGAAGATGTGCCGGGAGTTACATTCGGTTTTCAATATCCGGTACAGATGCGGTTTAATGAATTAATATCCGGGGCAAGGCAGGACGTTGTTTGTAAAATCTTCGGAGAGAATTTAGATACGTTGGCTTTGTATGCAGGTAAAGTAGGTAGCGTTGTAAATACAGTAAAAGGTTCAAGTGGATTGTATGTAGAAGCTGTTACGGGTATGCCGCAGATTGTAATTCAGTATAACCGTGCCGCTATTGCACAATATGGTTTAAATATCAGCGACATAAATAAAGTAGTAAGTACAGCATTTGCAGGGCAAAATAGTGGTACGGTTTACGAAGGTGAAAAGCGTTTTGATTTAGTAGTACGTTTAAGTGGCGAGCAACGAAAAAATTTGCAGGATGTGCAGAATCTTTTAATCCCCACTGCACAGGGTATTCAAATTCCATTGAATAATGTAGCAAAAGTTGATGTAATTGAAGGCCCAAATCAAATTCAACGGGAAGATGCACAACGCAGGATTATCGTTGGCTTCAATGTTCGTGGACGGGATGTTCAAAGTATGGTAAAGGAATTGCAGGAAAAAGTTGATAAGCAAATTAAACTGCCGCCGGGTTATTACATTACGTATGGAGGTGCATTTGAAAACCTGGTGGAAGCAAGAAAAAGATTAAGTATTGCTGTACCTGTTTCGCTGTTATTGATTTTTCTTATGCTGTACTTTGCTTTTCGTTCCGTAAAACATGGCCTGCTTATTTATTCCGCTATTCCCCTCTCTGCAATTGGAGGAATTATAGCATTAGCCCTGAGAGGGATGCCATTCAGCATATCGGCAGGTGTGGGTTTCATAGCATTGTTTGGCGTGGCTGTATTAAACGGTATTGTATTAGTGGCAGAATTTAACCGTTTGAAAAAGGAAGATGGAGTGACTGATTTAAAGCGAATAGTTATACAGGGAACAAAAATCCGGTTACGTCCGGTTTTAATGACAGCCTTTGTCGCATCTCTGGGTTTTTTACCAATGGCACTCAGCACAGGTGAAGGCGCAGAAGTGCAAAGACCATTGGCAACAGTTGTAATTGGAGGTTTACTAATTGCAACATTTCTAACCTTATTTGTTTTACCAATCTTATACATGATGTTTGAAAAAGGAATTTCATTGAAAGGAAAAAAGCCAATTGCAGCAACAGTAGTTTTAGTACTGATGTTTTTTTCTTCTCAAAACGTAAATGCACAAGTTAATTCTGCAAAACAAGAGATACCAATCACTTTACAGGCAGCTACTGACACAGCATTGAAAAATAACCTATCCATAAAAAACGAAAAACTAAGAGCAACGTATCAGCAGCAATTAATAAAATCAGCAAAGATTTTATCTCCCACAAATGTTACAGGGGATTTTGGACAAATTAATAGTATTTATGCAGATACAAGATTGGGCATTGCTCAAACTATGAGTTTCCCAAAAGTGTATGCCAATCAAAGAGCATTGTTAACTGAAGAATGGAAAAGCAATATACTGAATGTTGGTGTAAATGAAGCTATACTAAAAAAGCAAGTGGCACAGGCTTATTATTCTCTATTGTATTTGCAGGAAAAGAAAAAACTGTTACAAAAAGTTGACAGCCTTTTTCCGAAATTCTTAAGCAAAGCCACACTGCGTTTTAATAGAGGTGAGAGTAATATTCTGGAAAAAACCACTGCCGAAAATCAACGGGGGCAAATAGGATTACAGCTAAATCAATTGCAACAGGATATGGATTTACTGCAGTTGCAGTTTCAATTATTACTTAATACCAATACCGCTTTTGTTCCAAATAAAAAGGAGTTCAAGATAAATGTGTTGGCAAAGGGTGATAGTTCTTTACTACTGACACATCCGGCTATGGAGTTTTTAAAACAGCAACAGCAAATAGCGGCGGCGGCAACACAGGTTGAAAAATCGAAATTGTTACCCAACCTTACACTCGGGTACAATATAATGGGAATAAGGGGTACAGGTGCAAACAACAAAGAATACAACAGCATACCACGTTTTCAATCAGTGCAAATCGGTTTGGGCATACCAATATTTACTAACGGGCAAAAGGCAAAAATTAACGCAGCCAAAACCTATGAAAAAGTTGTAGCCAATGAATATGAGGTTAATTTAAAGAACTTTGAAACAGCATATAAAGCCGCCCTTGTACAGTATCAAAAATATTCCGAAGCGATATCATATTTTGAAACAACTGCTTTAAAAAGTGCTGACCTCATTACCAGCACAGCCAACAAACAATTTATCAATGGAGACATAAATTACCTGGAATGGGTGCTCCTGGTTAACCAGGCTGTTACAATACAAAGCGATTATATCGAGGCGGTTAAAAACAGAAATGGAAGTGCAGTAGAAATCAATTCTTTTATCACTAAATAAGTTTACAATAATGAAACAATTAATCATCCTTCTGAATATTTCTTTACTGCTTACAGCATGTGGTGGCAGTAAAAAAGAAGAACAAAAAACGGAAATTCAAACAGCAGAAAACATTGTTACACTAACCGATGCACAATTAAAAAATGCAGATGTACAAACAGGGAAGTTAGAGAAACAATCCATATCATCCATCCTGAAGGTAAATGGCAAGATAGATGTGCCACCCCAAAATATGGTTTCAATCAGCGTTGCGCTGGGCGGGTATTTAAAATCCACTAAACTTTTACCTGGGATGTATGTAAAGAAAGGCGAAAGCATTGCCATCATAGAAGACCAGCAATATATCCAGTTGCAGCAGGATTATCTGACAGCGAAAGCAAAATTGGTTTTTGCAAAGCAGGAATTTGAAAGGCAAAAAGAACTGAACCAAAGCAAAGCCAGTAGTGATAAAGTGTACAAGCAGTCATTGGCTGATTACACTTAGATAGGAAGATAAAACGTCTG